>DOPS01000279.1:0-54240 GCA_003512645.1 Desulfosporosinus sp. | reverse complement strand
GGACACTGGGAAATGGCTTCCACGAGGGAAAAACCGGGATTGTTATAGGCATCCATGACTAATTTCGTCAGGAGTTGATTATGGTAAGCCGTCGCTCTGGCTCCATAGGTAGCACCGGCTGCTTTGGCCAACTCCAGAATTTGAAAGGGTCTCTCTAGGTTGCCAAAGGGAGAGGTGGTTCCCCGTTTGTCGTGAGGGGTTAAAGGGGAGGTCTGACCACCCGTCATCCCGTAAATGCTGTTATTTATGACTATGGCTGTTAGATCAATATTGCGCCTGGCGGCATGAATTAAATGATTACCCCCAATGGCCGTGGAATCTCCATCTCCCATGATCACGAAGACATCTAACTCTGGTCGAGCCGCTTTAATTCCCGTGGCGAAGGGCAAGGCTCTCCCATGGGTCGTGTGGATGGTATTAAAGTCTAGATAGCCTGGCATGCGTGAGGAACAGCCGATCCCAGACACAAAAATCACCTTATTTTGGTCAAGCTGCAAGGTTTTGATGGACCGGATGATGGCAGCCATGATGGTTCCTATGCCACAACCCGGGCACCAGATATGCGGTAACGTCTCGGTCCGGAAATATTGCGCAATATCACTAAACATTTTGAAGTACCTCCCGAATCCTGTCCAAAACTTCCTGGGGAGTGATTGATTCTCCGTCCATGCGGTTTAGGCCTTCGACAGCTTTATAGCCAAAGGTTCGTTCTATTTCACCGACTAATTGACCGCTGTTCATCTCGACGACCAAGTACTTCCGGTTAGCATAGGTCTCCAGCTGCTGTTGCGGAAAGGGCCAAATCGTGATGGGGCGAAAGAGTCCAACCTTAAGGCCAAGGCTTCGGGCAATACGAACCGCTTCTAAGGCTGAACGGGCAGTACAGCCGTAAGCGACCACGATCAGTTCTGCATCCTCAAGCTGTACCTCTTCGACTAATTGGATCCGGTCCAAATAAGGATTTAGCTTCTGAGTTAGACGCTGCATAAACTTTTTGGTCACTTCCGGGCTCCCCGTTGGCAAGCCTTTTTCCGTATGAGTCAACCCTGTCACATGATAGCGGTATCCGTCGCCAAAGTTCGCCATAGCCGGAATCATGCTCTCATTATTTTCATAAGGGATATAGTCACCCGGCGGAACCGTCGGCTTTTTCCGGTTAACGATGGTTAACTCTTGAGGTAAGACGACCTTTTCCCGCAAATGCCCGATCACTTCATCCATGAGTAAAATCACAGGAATTCGGAACTCCTCAGCCATATTAAAGGCTATGACTGCAAGTTCATAACATTCTTGTACTGAGGAGGGGGTCAAGGCGATGATCGGATGGTCGCCATGGGTGCCCCACCTGGCTTGCATAACGTCTGCTTGGGCAGGAGCTGTTGGTAGTCCCGTACTGGGTCCCCCTCTTTGTACGTTGACCACAACACAGGGAACTTCCGTAGCAATGGCATAGCCCAAATTCTCCTGTTTTAGGGAAAAGCCTGGCCCGCTGGTGGCTGTTAAGCTTTTAAGCCCTGTCAAGGAGGCTCCGATGATCGCTGCCATACTTGCTATCTCATCTTCCATCTGGATAAAGGTACCCCCGACCAAGGGCAATCTCTCAGCCATTATTTCGGCGATTTCCGTCGAGGGAGTGATTGGGTATCCTGCGTAAAATAGGACTCCGGCCGCTAAAGCCCCTTCAGCAACCGCTTCATTACCTTGCATTAATCTAGCTTTATTCATCCTTTGTCACCTCGATATTGATGGCAAAGTCAGGGCAAAGCCGTTCACAAATCTTACAGGCTATGCACTGTTCTGGCTTAGCAACTTTAACCCTCCCTACTTCGTCACTTTCCAGCACTTTTTTAGGACAAAATACTATACATATTCCACACTTCTTACACCAATCTTGATTGATTAAAACGGTAGCAGTCGGTATCGCTAGTACCAAAACCTAAACCTCTCCTTATGCTTGCTGGGCACAAATCCAAAATTAAATACTCTGAGCATTGTCACTTTTCTCAATACCAGCAATTACTAATAATAATGTTGCTTGCACAGCCTGAACACATTTCTTAGCACTATACCCTGCGGTATTGGGCCTTGCCCATTTCGTAAAGATTGTACCCCTGGCTGTCTATAATTATCATAGCCGGGAAATCCTTAACTCTAAGGCGGTAGACTGCTTCTGTCCCAAGTTCAGGGTAGGCGATAACTTCGGACGAAATAATGTGTTTGGACATTAATGCTCCTGCGCCGCCAACGGCTCCAAGGTAGACCGCTCCGTACTCTTTCATCGCTGCGATTGCTTCCGGCGAGCACTGCCCTTTACCGATCATTCCGGTCAAGCCTATGGCAAATAAAGCAGGGGAATACGCATCCATTCTGCCGCTGGTCGTTGGTCCGGCAGAACCGATAACTTGTCCGGGTTTAGAGGGAGTCGGCTCCACAAAATAAATGATCTGGTCTTTAACATTGAAAGGAAGTTCTTCTCCGGAGGCTAAAGCTTCCACCATTTTTTTATGCGCGGCGTCCTGTCCGGTATAAATAATACCGCAGATGAGAACACTGTCTCCCACTTTAAGTTGCATAATTTTTTCTTTGGTCAGCGGAGTTTCGATCCGAATAACATCTGCCATCATTCATTTCTCCCTTCTAAATCTTGCTTCTTTATGTCGGGTTGCATGGCAGCTGATGTTTACAGCTACGGGCAGGCTGGAAATCTGGGTGGGGTAGACTTTAAGGTTAACCGCCAAAGCCGTGGTAGTTCCTCCGAAACCTTTTGGAGCCACGGTTAATGCTTCTTCAATGCGAGCCTTCTTAAAACTGGCCATAATGTCTTCACCCAAGTCATAGTTAGCCTCGATGCAGAGTTTCTCTACTGTTTGAATAATTTCATCTACATGGATTTTTTCACCTTCCATCCCCCATTCTTTTAACTTTTATATTAGTTTAATCCCGTACGGACGCTGGATATTGCGTCTACCCCTTAAACCAGTTCCAATACTTAAATATCATGCAATTCTTGTGCCTGCGGCAGAATTTTTTCCTGGGATATCTGAAGAAAAAATTCAACTAAACTGTGTTCAATCCGAAAGTAAGAGATACCTCCCCAAAGTGAAGAGGTACCCAAAGAACCCTTGTCAATCGGCTTACTGTAGAAGCCTCCCTGTACCTAAAAATACCTATGCGCATCTCCCCGGGAATTCCTTACTGGCACATTAGACCTTTAATTTTCCTTTAAATCCCAAAAAAATCATGCAGTAGGCAGAAAAATCATCCGGCCCTGTTCTTCACAACAAACGGAACTCCTCCAACTTTCGATAGAGAGTACTTCGGGCAATTCCTAATTCCAAGGCAGCTCGCTTTCGGTTGCCACCGTGCTTCTGCATTATCTGGATAATCGCATTTATTTCGGCCTCTTTAATGGATGTCCCTGCAACAGGCGGTTCATTCCCACCCGTCCCATACATACCAGCCGGCAGGTGTTCCAGTTTAATAATTGTCCCCGTCAGCAAATTTAAAGCGCGTTCAATCGTATTTTGCAGCTCGCGCACATTCCCTGGCCAGGCATAGCTTTTCAACGCTTCCAAAGCCGGCTGATCAATGCTAACCTCGGTTTTTCCCAGAAATTTTCCCAGTCTCCCGGCAAAATATAAAGCTAAAATAGCAATATCGCTTTTCCGTTCTCGCAGAGATGGCAAACTTAAATTAATAACATTTAACCTATAGAATAAGTCTACCCGGAAATTCCCTTTCTCTACTTCACCCTGTAAATTTCGATTGGTCGCGGTTATAATGCGCACATCCACAGGAATAACATCTTGACCACCCAGTCTGGTAATCTTCTTTTCCTCGATCACCCGCAGTAAATGCGCCTGCAATTCTAAAGGCATATCGCCTATTTCATCAAGAAAAATAGTACCTCCGTCAGCTAATTCAAATTTCCCTGGGTTTCCGCCCCTGCGGGCACCCGTAAAGGCACCTTCAACATAGCCAAACAATTCACTGCCTATCAATTCGCGGGGAATGGCCGCGCAGTTAAGCGCAACAAAAGGAAAGCGCGCCCTGTAACTTTCGTTATGAATTGCTTGGGCGAACACCTCTTTTCCAGTACCACTCTCCCCTGTTAATAAAATATGGCTGGCGGAAAGCGCAACTTTTCTGGCTGTGTTAATCACTTTAGTTATACTCGGATGAGAACCTACTATATCTTTAAACGTTAATTGCGCCTTAGCGCCGCCAATCTGTTTAACCAGCCTGTTGACCCGTCCTGTTTCCGAAAAAGCGAGTACGCTCCCTCTTTGTCCGCTTTTTAAAACCCGTAAGGTACGGATCGTTAAAGTACATTTAACCCAATTTTGGTTAACCTTGAATTGGATCAATTCATCATTAACAGGTTGATATCTTTTGATTAAGGTAATAATTCTCTCGAATCCAGGAATCATTTTTTTTAATTTTTCCAAAGTAATTAAATTCCATTCGACTCCATCCAACCCCAAAAGCTTGACGGCTACCTGGTTCATGTGGGTTACCTTTTCAGTCTCATTAAGAACCATCACACCTTCTGATAACGACTCCATGATCGCTTCTTTGAAATTGCTTTCTTGCTGCAAACGGAACTGATTTTCAATCGTATTGGCCGCCGCAACCACCATCCCCAAGGTATGCGGATGAGCTTTCCGATAATCGCCGGTCATATTTAAACAACCTATAACCTGCCCAAGATAATCGCGAATAGGAGCTCCGGAACAAGTTGCATTATGAGCGGACAAACTCCAGTGCTGCGGGCCTATAATCTGAACTGGCTGACCAGTAGCCAATGGAGTGCCCACACCATTTGTTCCCAGCAACTCTTCTGCCCAACATGCTTCCACCGTAAAATTAGAAAGCTTGCCAAATTCAAAGGCAGAAGCATCCCCATGGGCTTCCAAAATGTAACCGTCCTTGTCGGCAAAAACCGCCATAAAATCAGACCCTTTCACTAGATAGGCAAGCTTCTCCATAACTTGGTTGGTAATTACCAGCAACTCTTCCTGTTTCTCTCTTCGCTCCCTTAATTCCTTAGCCGAAGCCAAGTAAGGATTAGTCTTTAGAAAAGGATTTACATTCTGCTCCCGACAGCGAAGCCACGATTCCTTAATTATGGGAGGCAGATCGTTCGCCAGTGTACCTGTCGTAACAGCCTGTTTCCATTGTTGGCGCAACTCCTGCCATTGTTTATCCATCATACCACTCCCTCAAACCCTAGAATTCCTACCGAAGTTTTCCCGGTCATAAAGACCTTAGCAAAAAATATCTGTTTTTAAAACATTTACTGCCATATGCTTAGCATACCAAATTCGCAAGTAATGCTTCACGATAGACCAAGTGGACTAAAGCTTCACCATAGGTAAATAACTTTTGTCCTACAGGGAATAAATCCCATGATTTATTAGGAATTGAAAGATTTCAATGGATTGGGGGGCAAGGGAATTTCAATCTGTTACAGATGTTTACGATATTTTATTCACCGAATAATAAGATAATTCTGCACTTTATCCACCTTTTTGTCAAGAAGCCACTCCCCATTTCTCGGACTAGTGAATTCCCTACCAACTCCTTTCTAAGAGCCACGTTCGTCCCCGCCCAATGGTTTTTGCTAAACGTGAGAGCCAGCTACTNNAGTAGCTGGCTCTCACGTTTAGCGTGTTTAACCAATTTTCCACCCATAACACGCCCAATATTTCTTTATGATAATTTTTCTATTAAGTTGTATAGTCATCGATCTGCATCCCATTGCTCTCCCAAATTTGATCAATCCAAATCTATTTCCACAATGACCGCCATACCCATTCCCCCTCCGGAGCAAAGCGTAGCCAACCCTGTTCGCAATTTTCTTTTGGCCATTTCATGGAGCAAAGTCACCACAATTCTAATTCCACTGGCTCCTACTGGGTGGCCCAGCGCAATTCCGCTCCCATTAACATTGGTGATGTTGCGATCCAGCCCCAGTTCCTTTTCCACTGCCAAGTACTGGGCAGCAAAAGCTTCATTAACTTCCCATAAATCGATATCTTTCAAACTCAGACCGGCTTTTTGCAAAGCCTTGTGGGTTGCCGGCACGGGACCGATCCCCATGTAATCCGGATCAACCCCGGCTACCGCATAGGAAATCAGCTTAGCCAAGGGCTTGATTCCTAAGCTTTGCGCTTTGCTCCTTGACATTATCAGCACTCCAGCGGAACCATCATTTATTCCGGAAGAATTTCCAGCGGTTACCGTCCCTTCTTTTTGAAAAGCAGGCGACGCTTTGGCCAATTTCTCCAAGGTTACGTCTGCCCGCGGATGTTCATCCGTATCCACAACTACCCCGGCACTTTTGCGCTTTGGTACCGTAACAGCCACTATTTCGTCCTTGAACCTACCGTCCTTGATAGCGCTAACAGCACGTCTCTGGCTTAACAGGGCCAATTCGTCCTGCGCCTCCCGACTTATGTTGTATCTCTGAGCAACATTCTCGGCCGTTATACCCATTCCCGCCCCGGTTCCCAGTTGAGTAAGCCCATCCCACATAGCATCACGCATTTCAATATGTTTCATTTGGGCACCCCAGCGCACTTCATCAACTGTGAAAGGAACAGTGCTCATACTTTCTGTGCCCCCGACCAATATAACGTCAGCATCGCCGCACCTAATCGCCTGTGCTCCAAAGGCCAAGCCGGTCATAGCGGAAGTACAAGTCCGGTGGATTGTTACAGCCGGCACCTCGACCGGAATGCCTGCCTGGAGGGCTGCTACCCTGGCCAAATTCGTCTCATCTTTAGTTCGTTGATAACAACAGCCCCAGATCACATCATCTATGATCCCGGGATCAATCCCTGTCCGGCGAATTAATTCCTGCATAACCGGCACTGTCAGAGACGGTGCCCTCATTTCCTTAAAAGCCCCTCCGAAACTTCCGATCGGAGTACGCACGGCAGCT
Source organism: Desulfosporosinus sp. (assembly GCA_003512645.1). Classification (GTDB taxonomy): domain Bacteria; phylum Bacillota; class Desulfitobacteriia; order Desulfitobacteriales; family Desulfitobacteriaceae; genus Desulfosporosinus. The sequence goes on along the minus strand of DOPS01000279.1, from coordinate 47,294 downwards.
ACAATCACGACATCATCCATGTCCGTTCCTCCTCGAATAATAAAATTAGTTCCTGCCCCACACACAATCGTCTAAGGCCTGCTCCCAATCAATTTGTACCACTGCTTCCCCTTCCAAACACCCCTGCCTCCTTGTTAACGCAAACGGACTTAAGCCTCAGACGCTTGGCAGCTGACATTTTTTCCACAACCTCAGCCACAACATTCTCCCCTAAAACACCGGAGCCTTAAAGTGAGTGAAATTTACCGTTTCTCTGGATCGTAAACCTCAATTTGCACACCATGCGCAGACTTAGGATGAATAAAATTCGCCGTACCAAAATTTCCAGCAGCCGGTTTGTCCAACACAAAGATTGCCCCAGCCTCAGTCATGCGTCCCATATCTTCCTGAACATTATCCGACTTCAAAGAAACCAAGAATACCCCTTCTCCTTTGGAGTTTAGAAATTTGGCGATTGCAGTACTATCCGTCAGCGAAGCAATTAAATGGATCAAGACGCCGCCAACATCAAAGACCACTCCTTTTAACCCAGGAAAGGCAAAATCTTCCTCGCCTAAAACTTTAACCGGTTTAGCGCCAAGCATACCTTCGTATTTTTTAACAGCGGCATCAAGATCTTTGACAGCAATATTCAAACCATAAACACTTTTAATCATCAGAATACCTCCCACATATCTTATATTTAATCCTTACTTAAACTTTTCGATCAAAATATTCACAACAACCCTACGTTCTAAATTCCTTTAAAGGTTGGCTTGCGTTTTTCTAAAAAAGCTGCAGTTCCTTCTTTAAAATCGGCGCTGCCGGCTAGCATTCCCAGCCCTTGTGCCTCAAGATGATACATCAGTTTTCCATCACAACTCGTCCCAGCTGTTAGAGCCTTAATTGTTTTGAGCACCAAAGGCGGTCTTTGAACCAACTTAGCAGCCCAAGAACGGGCTTCAGTCAAAACTTGCTCGAAAGGCAGGGCTTTATTAACCAAACCGATTACCTGTGCCTCCTGACCATTGACAGGGTCTCCAAAACACAACAACTCCTTAGCCTTAAGCGGATTAATCATTTGCGGCAACTTAACAGTACCGCCTCCGGCCGGAATAGCCCCGATCTTAACCTCGGGCAGGCCGATGAGAGCATTTTCAGCAACAATACGGAAATCACAAGCCAACATCAGCTCACATCCTCCACCCAAGGCATAGCCGCGTACAGCCGCAATTACCGGTTTGCTTAAATCTTCTAATTTTTCAAAGCATTTTTGATATTTTCGGCTAAAATTATACCCATCGAATGTCGAATTAACCTTGTTAACCTCGGTAATATCCGCTCCTGTGCAGAAATACTTTTCCCCTCCGCAAATGATCAAGCATTTAACCGACTCAGATTTTTCCGACTCAGCGATAACCAGATCCAGATCGTCCAACATCTGCTGGTTAATAGCATTCATTTGGGCGGTCCTGTTCAGAGTGATTTCCAAGACTCCCCCGTCCAACGAGGTAAGCAAAGTTTCATAGTTCATACTCTTTCTCCCCTTTCAACGGCTGATCCCTAATACTTATAAAAGCCCTGCCCGGTCTTGCGCCCCAGCTGACCAGCGTTAACCATTTGCTTAAGCAGAGGGGCAGCCTTAAACTTAGGCCCGAATTCCTCTTCCAGAATCCCTAAAACAAAGACAACAACATCAATACCCACCAAATCCATCAGGGCACAGGGGCCCAAGGGTACATTGGTGCTGTAGACCATGCCATCGTCCACGTCTTTGCAGTTATTACCGTCCTGAACAGTGTAGGCAGCTTCATTGAGATAAGCATTGAGAATCCTACTGCTAATAAATCCGGCATAATCCAAGGCCACAAACGGAACCTTCCCCAGGATCTTGATAAACTCTATAGACGCACTAATCGTTTCTTCCGAGGTAAGCCTACCCTTGATCAGTTCGACCCCTTTCATAACCGGAACAGGATTCATGAAATGCATCCCTATCACATTACGGGGACGCTTAGTGACCGCGGCAATAGCGGTAATAGGCAGTGAAGAGGTGTTGCTTGCCAAAATGGCTTGTTCAGGAGCCAGCCGATCTAAATCCCGGAAGATTTTCGCTTTCAGATCAAGCTGTTCCGGAACAGCCTCAATAACCAAGTCCGAATCAGAAACAACTTCCAGAGAACTGCCAAGGGTAATACGGGCGAGAACATTTTTCCCCTCGCCGGCACTAATGCTTCCTTTCTTCTCCAATCTGAGCAAGCTTTGCTCTATAACTTGACGGGCACGAGCAAGCACCGACTCGTTGACGTCCAGCAGGTTCACACTATGCCCGGTCTGCGCCGCAACCTGCGCAATTCCGGCACCCATTGTACCGGCACCCACCACGGCAACCCTTGTTATTGTCATAAAATGTCCCCCTTTTTCAATGTTCTGTTGGCTTATTTTCTTTCAATAATGAACTTTCACCTAATCGCAAAATTCAGAATTCTTGGTGCCTAATATTGTTTTAACAAAGCACTAGCTATGATTTGCCTCTGAATCTGGTTCGTACCCTCGTAAATCTGAGTAATTTTGGCATCTCGCATTAACTTTTCCATCGGGTAATCTTTCATATAACCATAGCCGCCGAAAATCTGAAGTGCATCTACCGTCACCTTCATAGCCGTATCACTGGCCATACATTTACAAGTGGCGCTCAAAAGACTGTCAACATTACCCTCATCAATTTTTACCGCCGCCTGCCAGACAAGCAACCTGGAAGCCATGATGGCCATAACCATGTCGACCAGCATGAATTGGATAGCCTGGTGCTCAGCAATCGGTTTGCCGAACTGGATCCGCTGCTTAGCATATTTTACGGCCTCATCCAACGCTCGTTGGGCAACCCCGACAGCACCGGCAGCAATTGTCGGCCGGGTGATGTCCAGAGTGTGCATAGCAATTTTGAAACCGTCTCCTTCATTACCCAAACGATTTTCGCTGGGAACCCGTACTTCTTCAAATAAAACTTCACCAATGTGGGAAGCCCGGTCACCCATCTTATTTTCCTTTTTCCCCATAGACAGCCCTGGAGTATCCCCCGGCACCATAAAAGCAGTCAGTCCTTTAATGCCCTGGGTTCTGTCCGTGCTGGCAAACACTGTATAAAGATCTGCTATCCCGCCGTGCGTGATAAAACACTTAGTCCCATCTATGACGTAGTCATCCCCTACTTTTTTAGCCCGGGTCGCAATCGCACTCGCGTCTGAGCCTGCGTTAGGCTCTGTTAAAGCGAAAGCCGCTAAATGAGCTGTTTGTGCAAAAGGAGGGAGCAGCCTTTGCTTCTGTTCTTCGCTGCCGCTTAGCAGGATAGGCGTAAGCGCCAGACTAGTTCCGCCAAAAGCTCCAAAAACTCCTAAACAGCCGTAGGCCAACTCCTCATACACTAAGTTCTCAGTGAAATGATCCAGTTCCTGACCACCATACTTTTCCGGTATATTCAAGTTCCATAAACCAATTTCCATAGCCTTTTTCACCACAGGCCACGGAAACTCGGCCTTCTCGTCATATTCCGCAGCAACAGGAATAATCTCGTTCTTAGCAAAATCCCGGGCCAGCTTTTGAATTTCTTTTTGTTCGTCACTAAGTTCAAACAACTCTTCCCCCCCTAATCAACACGCACAATAATTGCATCTCCTTGAGCCAACCCTCCACAAATGGCTAGCGCGCCATATCCACCTCCCCTTCGTCTGAGTTCGTGAACCATAGTCATGACCAACCGGGCACCGCTGGCTGTATTGGCGTGCCCAATGGCAATCGCCCCGCCATTGACATTCAACCTATCCCGAAGCTCCCGGAGTTTTCCCCGGTCACCGTCAGCCAAAATCTTGCTGCTGACGAGAGTCACGGCAGCAAAAGCCTCGTTGATTTCCAGCAACTTCATATCGTACAGTTTAAGCCCCGACTTAGTTAAAGCGGCCCTGATTGCTGCAGCGGGGGCCTCTGCCAGCAGGTGAGGTTCTAAGGCTATGCTTACACCAGTCACCACCGTGGCTAAAACTGGCAAACCCAAGCTCTGAGCTTTACTCTTACTCATCAGGAGCACCGCTGTCGCGCCATCGTTGAGACCGGGTGCATTGCCCGCCGTACAAGTGGGACTGCCATAAATCGTGCTGAGCTTGGCCAGCTTCTCCAAGGATACATCCGGTCTGTATTGCTCATCGATCTCTAATAAACCGTCAGCCCCCTTCTGCTTACTTGGCACTCTGACTGGAATCATTTCCGCTTGGAACTTTCCGGCGTTATAAGCTTGACCGTACAGCAGATGACTGCGCACCGCCCATTCGTCCTGTTCCTGACGACTCACCCCATGTAATAAGGCCACGTTTCCGGCATCCACGGCAACAGGCGCAAAATCCTTATACCCCAACTCAAAAAGAGGGTCTTCCATCACAACCGGCCCCATGCGATGACCCGCAAATCTCAGGTTTCGAACAATAAGCGGCATCTGGCTAAAAATTGTTACCCCGCCGGCAATCACCACCTCGGCTTCACCAGCCAAGATGGCCTGCAAACCCAAACGAATAGCCGTTGTCGCCGAAACACAAGCCTTATCCAGGGATAAGGACGACGTTTCAGGTGCCAAGTCGGCCTTCAAGAGGGTTTGCCGGGCAATCACCGGGGTGTAAACATCTTTGAACGACGCTGTATCCCCAACCCCCCAGAAAACATCATCTACCTGGCCGGTATAGTTCACCCGGCCGATCACTTCGCGCATGACTATCGCTCCCAGATCAACTGGGCTATAGTCTTTTAAACTACCGCCATATTTACCAAAAGGAGTTCTGACAGCACTGACAATCACAATTTCTTTCATCATCCCTCACCTTTCTTGTTCGTCAATGGATGCACCATCCTCCGTCGACACTCAGCACCTGGCCGTATACGTAATCGGAAGCGCCCGACGCTAAATAGACCACGGCACCTTTCAGATCCTCCTCGTTACCAAAACGTCCGGCAGGAATCATGTTTAGAAACAAATCACGGCGCATCTCAATAACTTTTTCCGCCATATGAGTCGGAAACCAACCTGGTGAGATAGCATTAACATTGATGCCATAAGGAGCCCACTTAACCGCCAAATCTCTGGTCAAATTGATAATTCCCCCTTTGCTGGCATTGTAAGCTACCGCATCCATGACTTCTTCCTTAGCGCCCACCTTGCCCATGACGGAAGCAAGATTAATGATTTTCCCCGCACCCTGGCCTTTCATCACCTGAAAAGCTTCCCTGGCGGCTATAAAGCTTCCAGTCAGGTTGACGTCAAGCACCTGCCGCCATTTAGCGGCGGGGTACTCTCCTGCGGTCGCTCCCCAAGTAACTCCCGCATTATTCACAAGTATGTCAAGGCGGCCGAAAACCTCCCGAGTCCGGTTTACCATGGCCACAATATCTTCTTCCCGTGAAACGTCGCAGGCTAAGGGAACGACTTTCACACCATACATCTCGCTGATTTCTGCAGCTGCCTTTTCACACCGTTCAAGTTTGCGCGCCGCTATAACCAGATTGGCTCCATATTCCGCCAAAGCACAGGCCATTTGTTTGCCCAATCCTTGAGAACCTCCGGTAACGATTGCCGTCTTGCCCTCAAGTCTAAATAAATCTTTTTTCTTCACTATCCTCACCCCTCTTTTTCTCTGACAAAGCAATGACGTTCCTTTTCAGCGTCCGGTAAATTGCGGTGGTCTCTTATCAAGAAACGCTTGCATCCCTTCTTTTTGGTCCAAGGTAGAAAAGCAATGAGCAAAACAATTAGCCTCAAACTCCAATCCCCCGCTGCTGTCCGGACCCACTGCCCGCCGAATTGAGCGTTTCGCCATGGCTATAGCTACTGGCGCCTGATGCGCAAGCCTTTGCGCCAGTTCCATAGCCGCACCCATTAACTGTTCTTGTTCCACAACCTTATTGAGCAGCCCTAGGGCTAGGGCTTCCTCAGCCGTAAGGATTTCTGCCAGCATAATCATCTCCTTGGCTTTACTCACTCCCACCAGTCCAGCTAGACGCTGAGTACCTCCGCTGCCTGGAATTATTCCCAGCTTAGTCTCCGGCAAGCCAAACTTGGCACTCCGCACGGCCACCCGGAAATCGCAGGTTAGAGCCAATTCAAACCCTCCACCCAAAGCAATCCCATTGACAGCGGCAATTACCGGTTTGGACATCGTCTCAATCAGCATAAGGGCTTCTTGAGCAATTGTCGCGAACTGCAGAGCCTGATCAGCAGTCATGGAACTCATGGCTGTAATGTCCGCTCCGGCCACAAAAGCTTTATTCCCTGCGCCGGTAATGATTACAACTTTAACTGTAGAATCCGCCGTCAAGGCCAACAAGCTCGAGGTAAGCTCATGATACACCGCAGGACTTAAAACATTAAGAATTTCCGGTCGGTTGATCGTGACCATCCCTATCCCATCTCTGACATCAGTCACTAAGTAAGCAAAATCCATCGTTTATAACATCTCACCTTCATGGTTAATGGTTTTCCCCCACCATTCAGCACTGACTCCATACATCATTGCAAGTTACATGCCAAATTCTCATCCAACCCAGTATGTAAGGATTGTTAGATAGTGTATTAAACAAGGACAGTTACCAAAAGGGGTAACTGTCCTAATATAAAACGTTTGACTCTAAGCTGTGTGTTTCGTTGTCTCACCTCTATACAACTGTCCGAATATAAAACACTTTCCGTGGGCCAATATTTTTTAATGCTCACAACTTACGCTCCTAGGCGAAAATTGTCATAGCAGATTATCAATGTTCTTTCTAGTCTTAGGCCATCATGATTTCTGTTTAATTATTTTATTGGCCTCTGCCAAGGAATTAAAGCCATATTGTTTCACCATAGAGTTAAGCGTAATTTCTGAACCATTTATATTTTCCGACTTTTGCCATAAAATATTTTTGTAGTACATTTCTAATGTCGTAAGCGAATAAGTGGCAAGTTCTCCCCGTAAATACGTTTCGATAGACGTTATAAACTGGCTGTCTTCTGTGCTATGAATGGGTCTGCCCCTTTTCACAAGACTAGGATACTCAACTGACAGTTCCTCCTCCCATTCCAGAACGATTTGAACAATATTCTCAATCACCTGCAGAGTTTCAGGTTCTAAAACTGGGAGCCGCTTCTCAAGACGATCATAATACTCCCATGGAGAAGTTGATTTCATCATACGGGCATATTTTTCCATTAACAGGTTTCTATTATTTTTCTGGGCCTCAGAAAGGTCAGTCAGATAGCTTTCCAGAGCATCCTCTGCCCAACTAACAGCTTGGCTGTATCTCATAATCTTAAAAGTTTTCGGATCTTCCTGACAGGACGCTTTGCCACCGATATTGGACAACATATGAAACATGTTCCACTCAAGATCAATGATCTTGGCAATTAAGGCTTCTTTTCTCACTATATGGCCTCCCCCCTCTGCTTATCCACCCAGCCGATTCGGTTTCAAACCGTTAGCTCTGAATATTTCTTCAATTGCCTCCTGTTTCTCAACAGGATACCACTCCCCGACAGTGAAAGGATAATCCAAACCGAGCAATCTGTAGCTCTGTCCGGCCCAAGGATGAAATGGCAGAATGTCAACTTCTATTAAGCCCAGCGCGCTGATAAATTGAGCAGTTTTTTGCATATTCTCAGCGGAATCATTGATTTCCGGAATTACCGGAACACGCACCCTCATTTCCACTCCGCCCCTTGCAATTATCCGCCTGGCATTCTCCCGAATCAAATCGTTTGAAACTCCGGTAAACTCCTTGTGGACCTTATGGTCCATATTTTTAAGATCAAAAAGCACGACGTCGGTGTAATTCAACATTTCATTCAAAATATCCCACCTAACATAGCCACACGTGTCTAAAGCGGTGTTAATCCCTTTTTCTTTGGCCGCCTTCAGCAGTGCCAGGCAAAACTCGGGCTGGGCCGTTGGCTCCCCTCCTGACAAGGTTAGGCCACCGCCATCAGAATTTTCATACATAAGCCGCTCTTGCGCCACTTTCTCAATCACCTCAGCGACGGTCATTATTTCTCCGGAAATAACGAACGCAGCTTGAATACATACTTCAACACATTGTCGGCAGCCAAGGCAAAGTCCTTTATCTATCCTGATCTTCCTAACCATTTTATCTCTGATCTTCACCGATATGCTTCCTGGAGCAGCTCCTGTCACGTCCTGCTCCAAGCACTCCACCACTTGCAGGGCGCCGGTAGGGCAGATGTCATCGCACTGACCACAGTCATTGCACTTAGACCACAAATGAAAAACCTCCGGATAATGTCTCACCCCTTCCGGGTTGTGACACCACCGACAGTTAAGCCGACAACCTTTGAGAAAAACAGTGGTTCTTACACCTGGTCCATCGAACATCGTAAAATACTGGATATTCGTAACTACTCCTGTAATCATATCCTTCTCCTTCTACTGAACGGAACGGTCAAGACCGATCCTAATACATGAACGGAACGGTTTTGACCGATCCCTACTGCCCTGAAAATACCAATTTTCATTCATCAGTGGTACCGCGCAGCGGCATGGGGCTCTGACTAGTGCCAGAAAAATTTACTTCAGTTTTTTGGTTTGCTGATTCTTCAAAAAGCACCCGGTCGACATCGACAGTCTGTCTCTTACCACACTCCTGGCACTCCCGCACGGAAAGAACCGGACCACAACACCTTCCTCCGCCAGCATAGTCTAGACCAGCAATTTTAAACTCGGCTAACCTTCCTTCATAGCCACATTGCGAGCATTTCATCTTTCCCATCTACCCCCCAATGGTAACCTCAAAACCTGAATTATTAAGTATTTTCTCGAATTCCGCCACACCCTCAGGAAACAGGGCTTCTACTCCGGCAAAAACATAAGTTCTGTCCAGCTGTTTGTATTTACCTTCAGCCCAGCTGTGGAAAGGTATAAGGTCAATCCCTTCCACGGCAGACCCCAATTCTTTAGTAAACCGTGCTGCTTCTTCAATAAAACTCATTTGATCATTGACGCCGGGGATTATCGGCAGCCGCACCCTCATCTTCTTTTTTATGGAGGCAATTTTTTGGGCATTACGCAGAATGAGTTCATTCGGCACGCCGGTTACCTCCTGATGTGTCTGGGAATCCAAGCACTTGATATCCAGCAGAACCAAGTCAGTATAGCGGAGTGCCTGCTCCACACCCTCCCAAGGAGCAAAGCCGCTGGTGTCCAAACAAGTATGAATTCCAGCGTCTTGCGCCCGTTTTAAGAGTCCGGCAGTGAATTCCGGATGATAAAGACACTCCCCGCCCGATACAGTTAACCCTCCCCCGGAATTATCATAGAAAGCTCGGTCAGATTCGATTTCCTTCATTAAGTCCTCAAAACTCCAAGCTTTGCCAATTACCTCCAAGGCAGCATAGGGACATTCATGCACACAGATCATACACCGAGTACATTTTTCTCGATCTCGTTTGGGAAACTCCCCCTCCTGATAATAAACTGCACCTTCAGGACAGACGCCCGCACAATGCCCACATTTCAAACATTTTATTTCCATATGATAAAATTCCTGATACGGATTAATACATTCAGGATTATGACACCAAGTACAGTGTAAGGGACAACCTTTCATGAAGACGGTAGTTCTGATCCCCGGACCATCATTAGTGGAAAATCTCTGCACATTGGTGATCAGCAAATTTTCATTCATTCATCCCTACCACCCTTTTTAGTTGCTTTCCTTTATGAAATCCTTATGGGATGGTTTTTTCTCGTAATACTCGCAGGCCTCATCACGCAGGTTGATCATCCTGCCCTGTACCATCATCGCGGCCGAACCAGTTGTTGACTCCTTTTCATCGGCCACCCTGCTCCCATAAATACAATACCCTTCCATCGGTTGGGTAAGACCCATCCGCCCATAGCGGCACTCTTTACACTTTGCCATTTTCATCACTCCGTTTCATTAAGAATTATTTGATAGATGGGATGAAGAATCAATTCCCCATCCCATCTTTTTCTTCTGCCAGGCTTATCCCAATTCCTGCGCGTTACGACCGATAATCGCATCTTGACCCATCTGGGACAAAGAGATAAACCGAGCACTGTAGCCAGCAATTCTGACGATCAAATGTTCCCATTTTTCCGGTTCCTTCTGAGCGGCACGCATATCCTCAGTTCGTACGACATTGAATTGCACATGGTCAATACCCAAATCATGCCAAGTCTTCATGTAGGCACTCCAGACATCAAAGCCCTTTTCGGACTCCCTCATCAGCTCCACCGGTAAACGTTGATTGAGCTGAATGCCTTTTAACCTAGTGTTGGGAAGTTTGCTGACACTTTTCAAGACTGCGGTTGGACCTTTTTTATCAAGGCCCATATAGGGGGAGCATCCGCCATCATGCGTCGGTTCTCCATGTCGGCGGCCAAACGGCTCTGCCCCAATCAAGGAACCTAAGGTAACAAACGCGGACACAGATTGCGGCACCAGTTGGGCTCCTTTTTCCCCCCCAACCATTTTAGCGTCCTGAAAAACATCACAGGACATATTCATAAACCAAGTGGCAATTTCATCGACATAATCATCATCATTGCCATATTTTGGGGCAGATAAAAATTCCAGCCTCATGTCCTCATATCCCTGCCAGTTAGCCTTAAGCGCCTCAAGCAACTGGGCCATCGTGTATTTCTTTTGGTCAAAAACCCAGTACTTAATAGCCGCTAGGTCATCAGCAATCCCCAACGGTCCGGGATAATAATCAGCCCAAGTGTTCGAGTAGGGCTTGTGCCGGGCAAAAGCTCCCACTCCCTCTTCAACATTCCAGTCATCCATCATGGCCAGGAACGGGCTTTCCAATCTCTTGCCTTCTGCGTAGCTGGTTATTTCCTTATTCATAAACATCAGATGGGAATTATGTTTGACCTGGGTTTCCACTGCTTTCAACAATTCTTCCCACGTAAACTTGCTGGCATCCCCTGTATGCGCCCCCACCTGCCGATGGCTGAACCAAGCATCAAAGCCATCGCTTAAAGCCATATTCCCTGGGGCAGGACCAACTATCCCCCCACCACCCTCGTTTCTGGAGTGCTGAGTCGATTTTCGACCTGTTACCCCGGGTGCCATGCACAGAACCAAGGCCCAGCGCGCCGCCACCTCAGGCGGCCAGCCGTGATGCTCAATACTGTGCCTTGTATTTTTCTCATGATTTTTGATCGATGGGAAACCATAACCCTGAGAGATACACTCAAAGACCAGTCGTCTCGTTTTCTCATTAATCTTCGGGGAATACTTAAAGGCGACCGAGGGCTCATTGGTATGAATATTCAAAGTTGCCTCGAGTATAGCGTCCGTAAGGTCAGTACACATGTCCTTGCCGTTCTCGTCCAACCCACCAAGGGTCAGAATGTGCAGGTCGTTAATTCCAGGGTGGATAAGCCGCATCCATCTCCCTTTGGTCACTCCACGCTCACATACTTTGAGCCGCTCACATTCAATCAGTTCGATCGCCTCATCGCGCGTCATCGGCTGCGCTGTTTTATCGATAACACTTGCCTTGTAATAAGGCCACAACAGATCATCCTCTAACTGAGCATAGCCGGAACAAAAACGCTCCATATTTTGGACGACCTCAAAGCAAAACCATTTGGACTGCATAGCGTCTTTAAAGCCCCGAGCCGGCTTGGCGGGAACATTGTAGCAAATTTCTGCGATTTCCAGCAATTCTTTCTTTCTTTGCTGCGCTCCGACCACACTATCACTCAAGTCAAACTCTTCGGCAATAGTCTTCGCCAGCCGGCTGTATCTTCTTGCCCAGCCAATAACCGCCTTGGCAGCAATAATCATCGCCGTCCAGTTGTCAATCTTTTCGAAAAGGGGGATGTTCTCCTCCCCTCTCCAAGGGTATTCCTTTAATTTATCCCTAACCTTTCTGAGGTTTTTCTCGCACCACTCAATCCTCTTTTCCAACCCGTCTTCAAGGACGGTCTGATAGGGTGGAACGGTACTCGTATAAAAATGGGTCCACACCGGAGGCTCACTAATTACTCCTGTGCTAAGCTTGGCAATGTCTTCCGGTTCCATATACCTTTCGCACATAGCTGAAAGCGACCATTGCTTCCAGTACTCAACCATTTCCACACCCTCATCATAGAGTTCCGGGGGGGTAAGCGAATCATCCTCCAGATAATCGAACATATTCGCAGCCCCACCCTCCGGATAAAGCTCCAGCTTATCCGGACGCTCATTGTGGATCCCAACGATGCTTTCCTCATCCTGAATATAGATGCTGCAGTTTTTAAGATAATGCTCCAGACATTTCGCTCTGAGAATTACCGGCACTTCACCGGCGTTTGCTTTATGTGCCTCGGTATATAAACGGGCCCGTTCCAGAGAAATCTTGATTTCTTCCCTCACATACTCCCCCCCGGCAGTATGTGCCCAGCGGCAGCGCTTGTAAAGATGCTTTGTCCTTGGCACGCTTCCTGGCCCTTCTTTAAGCTTTTTATCCCATAAAGCCTTCCCTAAGGGCTGACCTTTTTTTGCTTCCAGTTTCAGTTCCTGCTTTATTTCTGCCAACAATGTAGCATTCGCCATCGCTTGTTTCCCCCCTCAAATTTTTATTTTGACTGATCTCTTAGTCCGGGTTTAAATTCGGCACAATTTGACTTTTCCTTCACTTTCGCAGTATGCCAATATTTACCTTTATTATCTCGCATTGTCTTAACACAGTCTCCAGTCCCTCGCTCGTGATCCCACTCAGTGTCTGGGATAGGATGAAAACATTCACATTCTTTACACATCGCCACTTGTTAATTGCCCCCTTTCAAAATACTCTTAATTCACTTTGTTATACTTTTCGTTTCTCCGCGATTGCCCGATTTCGCTTACCGTCACCTCCTTGTATCATCGCCCGTACGCTCTCGAATTCTGCCACAGACATATCTAATTATTTTTATAATTATGAAAATTCTGCACTCAGCCTCTTCCAATTGCAAATTCTATGCCAATTTGCCCGTAGCCCAATATTAAGGGGTTGCCAAAAGTGCACTACAATAGGGCACTCGTTGCGAAGAATAATTGTCCTATCATAAAACACTTTGCTTTAAACATGCTTTAAACAATGTATCTGGAGCTTTATTCTTAAAAACTGTCCCTGAATGAGACATAATCAGGGTAAAACTCCTTAAGTCCACTCACCGACCAATCCTGCTGCAATCCTGTCTTCTTACCTAGCAAATATAGTTTTTCCGCCTGCCTGAAATAGTTCAGGGCAGAGTTAAACTCACCTTTTACATTCAAAATAAGTTACTACTCAGCTATTCCCAAACGACTCAAACTCTGTGCTACTGTTGTATTCTGACCACTTTAAAGCTACTTCTAATAATAAGGTCTGTATCACAAATAAGGGGATACCTTCCGGCATCCCCTCCAATTTAATCTGAATATTTTTCGTCTTCCGGTGTCTCGTAGCCACACTTTCTATTGGCTATGGCCCGTTTCTCAGGGTACACCTCTGGTCCTACAAACTTGAATTCTTTGGCTTCTAACTCCTTCATCCAACGGCGAGACGCCCACTTCTATAAGTGGGCGTTCCCCCGTTCTCCACTTCAGGTGGGGTAAACTCCCCACCTGAAGCCCCGATGTTCAGCTTTAGCTGAACAAGTTTACTCTGAGTGCTTGCTCTTGGGCTCGTTTCTCTTGTCGCATTTCTGCTCTAATCATCTGGATTCACCGTTTTGCAGGGCTTAATCCCTTTAAGGCAGTCTTTAAAGTCTTTTTGGAGGGGATACATATAGATAGCCTTACGAGATAGAGCATACTCATTTTTTCGATCCATCCGACCCCGACCTTGAGTTTCACCCAGATAGGTCCAGTTCGAGGCTTTATAACCAGCGGGTGTCGTCCATCCTAAAAATTCACAGACGGTTGACGCTAGTTCCTTCCTCGATAGTTGTGGATATCTTTTTCTTGTCCATTGGATAAGCTCTATCTCTTCAGATGTGAAATTTCTGCCATAGTAGATCATGATAATCTTGTCCATGGGAGCCCCACCTACCTATTCAAGACTATCATAACAGGTCTGTTTGTAGGAGTTCAGGGGCGTCTTGAGAAAAAATACTTTAAAATAACTTTACATCCCTGCTGTTAAGCGGAATGTAAAGTTATGCTTCCCAAGCCCTTGAACCGCCTTATTTCAGGACATTGCACTCAGCTTAATCTGACTTAATCTTCTTTAAGGTAAGCCTTCAGGATTTTCTTACTCTTAATTTCTTCCTGAATAAGCATTATAAATGCATCGATCGACATTTTTTCTCCAGAATTACCTTGACCATACCTTCGAACAGCAGCCATATTGGACTCAGCTTCCTGGTCCCCGACAACTAACGTATACGGAATCTTTTCCGTTTGAGCCTCTCGTATCTTATAGCTGATCTTTTCTTTGCGATCATCCGTTTCCACCCGGATATCCAGTTCATTGAGACGGGAAGCTAGGGATTTGGCATATTCATGGTGCCGCTCACTGATCGGCAGAATTCGAACCTGAGTCGGTGTCAGCCAGACAGGAAAGGCCCCTGCATAATGCTCTGTCAGAAGTGCAATAAAGCGTTCGATACTTCCATACACCACCCGGTGAATCATGACTGGGCGATGCTTTTGACCGTCTTCACCGATATAGGATAAGTCAAACTTCTCCGGCATTTGAAAATCAAGTTGAATCGTTCCACACTGCCAGGTCCGATCGAGGCAATCCTTGACATGAAAATCGATTTTAGGTCCATAGAAGGCTCCATCACCCGGATTAATCTTGTATTCAATTCCCTTATCTTCTAAGGCATCTTGAAGGGCCTTGGTGGCGGTTTCCCAATCCTCATCTGAGCCCATGGAATCCTCAGGCCGGGTCGACAATTCCACTTTATACTCAAAACCAAACACTTTATAGAAATAGTCAACGAGTTCTATAACCCCAATGAGTTCTTCATTGATTTGAGAAGGGAGCATGAAAATATGCGCATCATCCTGAGTAAAGTTTCGAACGCGTAGTAAGCCGTGGAGTGCACCCGAAAGTTCATGGCGGTGTACAAGTCCCAGTTCCCCGACACGAAGCGGGAGGTCACGATAACTGCGCATTTTTGTCTTATACATGATCATGCCACCTGGACAGTTCATGGGTTTTACGCAAAAATCCTGGTCGTCAATTTCTGTGAAATACATATTTTCCTTATAATGATTCCAATGACCGGATTGTTCCCACATCGAACGATTCAGAATAATTGGGGTCTTAATCTCCTGGTACCCGCGTCGACGGTGTTCCTGCCGCCAAAAATCCTCCAGCGCATTGCGTAAGATCATGCCTTTAGGATGGAAAAATGGAAAACCGGGGCCCTCTTCGTGTAGGCTAAAGAGATCGAGCTCCAGACCGAGCTTACGATGGTCACGTCGCTTAGCTTCTTCCAACTTGAACAAGTGGTCTTCCAGATCTGCTGGTTTAGCAAAGACGGTTCCATAGATCCTCTGCAGCATTTTATTCTTTTCGCTTCCGCGCCAATAAGCACCCGCTAAGCTCATCAGCTTAAAGGCCTTAATATTGGCCGTGGAGGGAAGATGGGGCCCTGCACAAAGGTCAGTGAAGTTCCCTTGAGTGTACATTGAAATCGTCGCATCCTCAGGAAGGCCCTCAATGAGTTCAACCTTATATTTCTCTCCCAATGCACCAAAGTGAGAAAGTGCCTCAGCTCGGGTGACTTCTCTCCGTTGGAAAGAATGCTTTTCCTTGATAAGACGGTTCATTTCCTTCTCTATACTTACCAGATCCTCGGGAGTAAACACATGTTCAGAGTCAAAGTCATAGTAATACCCCTTGGCAATCGAAGGTCCAATTCCAAATTTTGTCCCTGGAAAAAGATTTCCTACGGCCTCGGCCATTAAATGGGCTGTGGAATGCCTTAAAACATCTAACCCTTCGTCACTATCTATGGTTATGATCTCCACCGCCGCATCTTCCGTCAGTGGATAGGAAAGGTCCTTCGTCTTATCATTGACTTTCCCGGCTACCGCAACTTTCGCCAGTCCCCGAGAGATAGAAGACGCGAGTTCCACTATTGTCGTTCCTGGTTCAACCTCGCGAATTGAGCCGTCTTTTAAGGTGACCTTAAGCATTGATTTCACTCCTTAGTAAATTATTCTTAAAAATAAAAAACTCTCGTCCCTGACAGGGACGAGAGTTCTACTCCCGTGGTTCCACCCAATTGAAAGGTTTGATATCGCACCTCTCACTCGATTTCCCTTAACGCGGGGTACGGCAGAGCTTACTAAAGTTCAGCCCCACACTCAAGGGTGGTTTTCTCCTGTGCGTCCGTGAGGAAAGCTTACAGCCTAGGCATTCCATCTCTTACACGGTAGTTTCAGGATACTCTCCCTTTCAACGATTTTGACTAGATTTAAGGAATGACTTATTATAACAAGCCAATCTCATTTTTGTCAAAACTTTTCACATAGGGAACAACCTTTACAATCACAGACTCGATCTCCAAAAACACTCCGGATTGTTTGCAAGGTATCTTTGTAACCATCATAACGTATGTGCAGCGTAATTTGACGAGGTGCAACGACTATTAAGGCACTGACCAATAAATCTTCATACCCTAGCTCATGAATATTGTCAAGCTGATAGTCTTCAAGGAACTGATGGGTTACTTGAACTCCTTCATTGTTATAGAGATGAAATTTACCTTTTGGTGTCATTCCCACATGTAAAAATTCCAGACGAGGTCTTTGACTTTCTACGAAGTGCTTTAACAGCTGGATAAATTCTAAATACTCTTTTTCAATAACGTACTCATCAATAGCGTATTCCACTGCTTTGGATACTTCGTTTTTATACTCTTGTGCACGAAACCGTAAAAAACCCTCTATGTCAAAAACTGCGCTCTGATCTAAGCAACTTAAAATTTGGGTAACTAGGATGGTTTTACGGTTCACTCGATAACCACGAACTTGCCCTAGTCCTTGATTCAAATAGTCCACAGCTTTGTTGAGTATTATTTGCCAATTGGTTTCTTTTAAGTATTGCTTTTTTTTAAGTATTTGAACGATGTGGTCTCTTTCCCAATGCTGCAAAATCGTTTCTGCCAAGGCATTCGCTAAATAATAACGATGGATTTTTTGTACCATTCCCTCATTTTCAGTTTCATCCAACGAATTCTCTTGGAACTGACACTTAATGATCCAGCGTTTTCCCTGCTTATGTTCCACGATTTGAAAGGGGAGTTTTTCACGGTCGCGCAGTTCGCGTAAACTTGCACAGATACTCTCCCGGTAGTATTGCGTCCCTAATTGCACGGAATGTTCCACTGGCACCCCTCCATAGTAATGTATATGACCTTTTCTAAGGCATATTTCGGTTCGGCCAATCTATCAGCACTTTTTATTTTTGAAATACTTGGCACATTCCTTAATATTTCCAGAAACGCAATCTTTCATTCTTTTGTAATATCCACTCAACAACAAGCAAAGGGGTACCTTCTGGCACCCCTTTGCTTGTACTTTCTCCACTTAGCACAAAAGCCTCCCTGTTAAGGGAGACTTTCAGCTAATATATCATATATTTATTATTTACATTCTACATTTAGAAGCACAGACAGTCACCAAACCTTTTCACGACAATACCAATACTATCATTCCCCTGCATTTACCAGTAAATCTAATACGTAGTTAGGCAGAGCAAAGCTTCCTCTATGAATTTCAGTGTTATAATATTTTGTTTTCAGTCCAAGACTGTTCCAAGCCTGGGCGTCAAGATCTGTCAGTGGATCATAAGTTTTAGAGGCAAAACCAAACAGCCAGTGACCTGACGGGTAGGTCGGAATGTGCGCCTGATAAACCCTACAAACCGGGAAATAGTCCTGAATACGCTTGTGGGCTCTTTGCATGGACTTAGCATACTCATTATAATAGGGGCTTTCATGCTGGTTGACCAGGATGCCATCCTCTTTTAAAGCCTTAGAGCAGTTGCCGTAAAACTCTTTTGTAAACAGCCCTTCCCCTGGTCCAAAGGGATCGGTCGAATCAACGATAATTAAATCATACTCGTTTGCTTTGGAGCGAACAAATTTTAGTCCATCTTCAAAATACAAGTTTACTCTTGGGTCATCTAACTTGCAGGCGGTCTGGGGCAAATATTCTCTGCACACATCCACAACCATTTTATCGATTTCCACCATGTCAATATTTTCAATAGTACTATAGCGCGTCAGTTCTCTTACTGTTCCGCCATCGCCTGCGCCGATCACCAAGACATTCTTGATCTTAGGGTTGGTTGCCATAGGCACATGAACAATCATATCATGATAAATAAATTCGTCCTTTTCAGTAACCATCATCAAACCGTCCAGGGTAAAAAAAGTGCCAAATTCTTTAGAGATAAAGACGTCGATTCTTTGGAACTCGCTCTGACCTGTATATAGGGGCTTATCCACTTTGATGGAAAAACGAACGTTGTCTGTGTGCGGTTCTGTATACCATAATTCCATTGTTTATTCCTCCACTACTCTGATGTTTTCAATGTCCATATCCTCTGTTCCTGTGAGGAAACAGCCTTTGGCCTTGGCGTAGGCGATATAGTCAATGATTTCTTCAGTTATCCGTTCTCCTGGCGCTAAAATAGGAATACCTGGCGGGTAAGCCATAACAAACTCTCCACTTATACATCCTGTGCTGGCTTCGATAGACACTGAACGCTGATCGGTATAGAAGGCTCGCTGGGGAGCCATCACTACCTCTGGATTAATATATTCATGATCAAGCATTCCCGTTTTGTCCCTCATATATATTCTTCTTATTTCAGACAAAGAAGATACAAGACGTTCCAAGGCCAAGGCACGATCCCCAACGGAAATGATAGCTAAAATATTACCGATATCCCCAAATTCGATCTGAATTCCGTAATCATCACGAAGAATGTCATAAACCTCAATTCCTGCCAGGCCAATTTCTCGGGTATGGATAGAAAGTTTAGTTTGATCAAAATCAAACACCGAATTTCCATTAATAAGTTCTGTGGAAAAAGCATAGTATCCACCAATTTTATTGATCTCGTCTCGTGCATAGTTGGCAAGAGAAGAGGCTTTTGCGAAAATACTTTTACCATCTAGAGCTAGGTTGCGTCTCGAAATATCTAGAGAAGAAAGCAGCAGATATGAGCCGCTAGTGGTTTGGGTCAAGTTAATCGTTTGCCGCACATGACCTGTGCTAAGGCGAGCATTTTTTAACAAAAATGAGCTTTGAGTCAACGACCCACCTGTTTTATGCATGCTGACTGCAGACATATCGGCTCCTGCTGCCATTGCGCTAATCGGCATATCCGCTCCGAAGTAGAAATGGGTTCCATGCGCCTCATCCGCCAGAACATACATATTATGACGATGAGCAAGCTCAGTAATGGCCTTCAAGTCGGAACAAATACCGTAATAAGTAGGATTATTGACAAAGATTGCTTTGGCATCTGGATTTTTTTCGATGGCTCTTTTTACCTCGTCAATGGACATGCCTAATGGAATCCCTAACTCATTATTGACCCCGGGATTCACGTAAACAGGAATTGCGCCACTGATGATAAGGGCATTAATGGCACTTCTGTGAACATTACGTGGCATTATAATTTTGTCACCCTGTTTGCATACGCTCATTATCATCGCCTGAACAGCTGATGTAGTTCCATTGACCATAAAAAAGGCGTGATGTGCGCCAAAAGCATCTGCAGCCAGTTCTTCAGCTTCTTTGATTACGGAGACGGGATGGGCGAGATTATCTAACGGTTTCATAGAATTGACATCGACAGAAAGGCATTTCTCCCCCAAAAATTCTGTCAGCTCGGGGTTTCCTTTGCCTTGCTTATGTCCGGGCACATCAAACGGTACTACCCGCATGGATTTATATTTTAGCAGTGCTTCGTAAATTGGCGCCTTGCCTTGCCAAAGTGAATGCATAAGAACCACCCCTTCCATTACCACAAATCAAAGTCATTCTTTCCACTATATATTTCGATCATCTCCTAGCAGAGATCATCTATTAGTGCATTTCTCGAGAGTTTAGAGATTTCTATGTTTAGACACTTACTTTAGAAATTAACTAAAAACAACATAGTTAGTATATTAGACAATCGCAAAAATATCAACGAAATGGATCGCAACGGCTAAACGTCTCTTTTAACATGTAATCAGTATAACCTTTAGAGTATGAAAAAAGCTTCTCCGAAGAGAAGCTTCACGATTTCCGTTGGTGGGTTTGAGAGGACTCGAACCTCCGACCCCCGCGATGTCAACGCGGTACTCTAACCAGCTGAGCTACAAACCCATATTGGTGCCGATGACCGGAATCGAACCGGTACGGATGTTACTCCGCGGGATTTTAAGTCCCGTGCGTCTGCCAGTTACGCCACATCGGCAAATTGATTGGAGGCGGCACTCAGATTTGAACTGAGGAATAGAGGTTTTGCAGACCTCTGCCTTACCACTTGGCTATGCCGCCGAGGGAAATATTAGTGGAGCGGGTGACGAGATTCGGACTCGCGACTTTCACCTTGGCAAGGTGACACTCTACCACTGAGTTACACCCGCATGGTGCCTCAGGACGGAATCGAACCGCCGACACGAGGATTTTCAGTCCTCTGCTCTACCGACTGAGCTACCGAGGCATAATCGAGGTACGATGTTCGAAATTTGATATTCGAACTCCAGTATTCCTCTCTGGATTCTTTGTTCTCAGATTCGCCATTTTAAAGTTTTCTCTGTGAAGTTCTACCTTCACCTTTCGAACCTCGAATCACGATCTTCGAATAGCGATTTTGGCGACCCCGATCGGACTTGAACCGACGATCTCCTGCGTGACAGGCAGGCATGTTAACCACTACACCACGGGGCCATGATCGAGGTTCGATGTACGATGTTCGAAGTACGACACCGTTCTCTTACCTTTATAGTCCAAGCTTAAGCTCCACGGTTCTTTCGAACCTCGAGCCTCAAACTTCGAACATCGAGTTTGGTGGGCGATGACGGGCTCGAACCGCCGACATCCTGCTTGTAAGGCAGGCGCTCTACCAACTGAGCTAATCACCCGAGACTGACGATTATCAGTATACACAAAAACTGGCGTTGTGTCAAAGACTTTTTTATAACCATTCATTAAGACGACGATACTTTTTTTTGTTTTTCAATAACTTCTTCTATACTTATAGAGCGAGTGTGTTTAGTGTGAGACCATTGCTTGTCTTTACGATTGACAAATCCTAAAAAGACGATGGGAATCCAACTATAAATAAAGACTGGGTATAGAATAAGCCCCACATAGGCACGCCATGGTAAACGATCAAGCGCCAACGCTGCAATTGGGTATAAGTATTGGAAAGCGGATAAAATCTGCCATCCCGTCCAAGGCATTACTAAGGTAAACACTTGAGTATACTGATTCTGAAATACACTTATAAGGTTGGTAAGCATAAAGAAAGTTGCTATCATAACCAGTGCTGGTTGGAAAAGGTGAATAGCAGCATCTATATACATGAATTTTTGTTCTCGTACGCCCTTGATAATGAGAGGAAAAAAATAACGTCCAGCTACATCAACTTGTCCTTGTGCCCATCGTTTCCTTTGATACCAAGATTGCATAAACGTTAATGGCTTTTCATCATAAACCACTGCGTCATGCGCCCAAGTTGTCCTAATGCCGTGAGATAGCGCTTTCATGCTAAATTCTAAATCCTCGGTTAGGGAAGTCGCCCCCCAACCGAATTCCTTAAGAACACCCATGGAAATACACATGCCTGTCCCTCCCAAAACGTTCGAGAGCCGACCTGTATTATACCTTGCGAGCTGGAGCAAACGATTCGTTACCCAGAATGCAATAGAGAAGGTATTGGTAACCCAGGTATCAAATGGGTTTTTGGAATCAAGATAGCATTGGACAATTTTATGGCCTTGGCAAAGCTTACTATTCATCTCAAAGAGGAAATTTTCTTTGACAAGATTGTCTGCATCGAAAATNNTTACCACGTTTCTCAGTATTAAATCTACGATGGACAATTGCTCCAGAATTCCGAGCAATTAAGGCTGTTTTATCCGTACAGTTATCAGCTACCACAAAGATATCATATAGTTTTTTGGGATAATCAAGTTGGAGTAAATTCTCCACTAAAGGTCCAATGACAGCTTCCTCGTTATGTGCAGCCACAACTATAGCAAAGCTCTTCTCTGGCTTAAGTATCTTCTCCTCTTGTTTCCTGTACAAACCAAACATAGAAAGGATAAAGTAATAGAAGGTTAAAAAAATGATAATAATTTGTATAGGAACCATAATGACATTAAATACTTGCGTACCTGTAATGCCAGACAATAAATCCACGAACTCAGCCCCTTTCTAACGCATTAAATTTTAACATAGGTATGAACCCTATGCAAGAATTATAAAGCGACAATATATACAGTTTGTCCATTATTTACTTTATATTGGATCTTTATTAAGCTTAGAACTAAAATACCATTTACCAAAGAAGTTTTTTATAAGCCATATGGGAGGTGTTTTTGACCAATGTCGAGTTTTATATTTCCGACACTACAATAATAATCATAATATGTATCATAAACATAATACTAATATTATGTTTATGATACATATTTACTCTCGCTGGCTGTTCCAGTACGTTCAATTAGATCAGCTATGTATCCAGAATCTGTATATGTACTAGTGTCGCTCGGAAATCTTATGGAGAAAAAAGATTATGAGTGAAGCGCTAAAAATTATAAATAGAAAGCTGGCTTTTATTCCAAAGCTAATCGAGTACCAATAGATCTCTCCGACTCTCGATCCGTTAACCCATGGAACTAATGACCTAAAGATACGAGCAAACCCGCTTCCTATTACAATAAACAATAATAGAGCTGATATGATTACTAGCATGCCCATAACACCTGTTGGAGTATCCAGTTTCCAGCGACGCACAAAATTACGTTTCATCCACTGAAATTCAACAAATAGACTCCTAGTCCATTTATTCCACATCTTCCTCACCTCATACCCATATTATGAAAAAGTTCAGAAAGAGACACAACGATCAAGAAAAAAGTATAAAAACCCTTATACTTGGTTAAAATCGTGTGCAAGGGGGTGGTATCTATGCCAATACAGGCACCTGATGGAAAGTTTGTCCATTGTTCTTTTTGTAACCAGAAGTTCCGCTTCGAATATGAAGCCAGTAAACATGAAAAAGAAAACCATGCTAATCAATAGTAATTAGATGAGAGGACAGGTTCTTGTGTCTAAATCTATAAATAATCGATAATCAAGTCCACGATGCTAACTATCCTAATATTTTCCAGCATTCGTTCGTGAGGACGGGATTTAAAAGCTAGGGGGTAGCCAAAGGGACGCCCTGTTTGCCTTCAAAACAATATGTTTACTACACAAAGAGACTACCTTAACGTGGTAGTCTCTTTGCTTCTTACCTGGCGATACGATAGTCACGATAGTCTCCGGTGGAGATTATCGCCGAGCCACCTACCCAAAAGAAACACTTCGTGGCGAAGGAAAGACTATCGCCACATGGCGACTCATAACGGCATTCGGTATCGCCTCAGCTTTTTTCAGACGGATTCATCTATCACTGCGCAGACTTTTAGATTGTTTTGCTAACATCGTATAAACCCATAGCACTATTTACTACTTCAGCCATAGCTGATTCTATGTCATGTGTTATCTGCGCCTGGTTCTGAGTAGTCGCAACATTTTGGCTGATCTGATTCTCTACATTATTGATGCTCTTCTGGCTACTTAGTATTGCCTGCCTAATGTTCTTCACTGCATCAACACTTTTCTGAGATAGCTTTTTCACTTCTTCAGCCACCACTGCGAACCCGCGCCCATGTTCACCAGCCCTGGCCGCCTCTATCGCTGCATTAAGCGCTAACAAATTGGTCTGTGAAGCAATGTTTTTAACAAGCTCGTTCATTTCTTCGATAATTTTTAGTCCATCTATTAATGCTTTAATAGCACTCTCTAAATCTGACATGGATTCCACACTCTTGTCCGCGTACACTGTCATTTCTTGCAAGGATGCAGCAATTTCCTCCGAACTGGCGGAGAGATTGTCCGCAATTTCGATGATCAATTCCGGCTTCTCTCTGCTTCTCGCTACCGCAATACAGCCAATAACTTTGCCATCTTCAATAGCAGGGAGAGCAATCGTTCGAAATGTAAACCCATACACCTCTTTCGGAACGAGTTTATCCACCGGTTTGCCTGTCACCACACATTGCTTACCACCGCTGCCCTCCACCAGTCTGTCACCTATTTTTGCCTTGTAGGTCACAAAACTTTTTGTGGTATACATCGAATCAAAGTTTTGCGTATTTGTCGTAAACAATACGGCATCTTCTCCTAAAAGGTAAGGAATGACTTCCTCCAAGGTTTTAAATGCTTCCAGTTGCGCTCTGGTGACATGATACATCAAGATTACGTCGCCTCCCTAAAGTAATAATGGTCTCGGCATTCGCCGAGTCAGATGGCACAAGGCTTTGCTTGAACCATTGATATTAATCTCCTCCCACCTTTTTGCTAGGAGGATTTCATTCTTTGGTCTCCAATAGGAAATTGACGAACTAAACTATTCTGGCGGAATCTTCGTCATCGTCAACGATGACTGGCCCCTGGTTGCGAAGCTTTGGATAACCGATCTGTCAGATGTGCTTTACCACAAACGTTGTTTGCTAGCTATGATCCTTTTGTTCTAATTGTTGGTAAGCTGCGTATTTGATAATATCGTAAATTTCTTTAAGCGGTATCTGTTGCTCTTCTGCTAATTTACGGCAATCCTCATATTCTGGAGCCACATTACGCAGGCTATCCTGATAACGGGCAACTTTCACCTTAGCTTGACCTAGCCTGGTCTGCACCGTCTTTATTTCATAAGGAAGCATATACTTGGTCACAGGGTAAACCCTAACCCCGATGGACGTTGTCTCGGAAAATATTTGCTGATAGAATGTTTCTAATTGATGGGTATGAATCAATAAACTTAATACTATGGCTGGGCGATTTTTTTTCATTTGGATTTTTCGCAAGAAAACATCCATCGCTCCAGCTTTAAGGAATTTGTTAATCAGGTAATCAAAAAACTCCGGGTTCATGTCATCTATATTGGCTTCCATCATCAGGGCTTCTCCTTGGTGGACATCACCCTTGCCGCCGTAACGAATATGCCCGTCGTGACTAACCTGATCCAGTTTCTCACCAATGGTTAAACGCAGCAAGTTTGGAATGACTAAATCATGTTCACCTGCCCCATAACCGATATTATTAACCCGCATCGGCGGCATACTGCCGAAATTTTGACAATATGCGGTAATAATTGCCGCTCCAGTTGGAGTAACTAATTCTTTTTCTACATCCCGGGAGTAAATGGGAACCCCTTGCAATAGTTCCAGAGTCGCTGGTGCTGGAACTGGCATTATCCCGTGGGCACATTTAGTAAAGCCTGTTCCGGTATGCACTGGTGAGGCATATACTTCCTCAATCCCCAGCCGCCACAAACCAATAACTGAACCAACGATATCAATGATGGCATCCATCGCTCCGACTTCATGAAAGTGAATACGGTCGATAGATGTTTGATGTACTTTTGCTTCGGCTTCAGCCAACCGAGTAAAAACCTGGATACTTTTTTCTTTAACAACGTCCGGCAGCGTACTATTACTAATTATTTCTTGAACATGCCGCAGATGCCGGTGTACATGGCCTTCTTCCGTTAAAACGTGTACCTTGGTCCCACTGATGCCTTGTTTAATCACTTTCTCCATTTGTAATTGATAACCACTTAAAGGAAGTTTGGCTAAATCTGATCGCAGTTGATCCCAGTCTAAACCGGCATCAACTAAAGCCCCTAAGGTCATATCTCCGCTTATCCCGGCAAAACAATGAAAGTAGGCGATTCTCATGCCCCAGCCTCCCCTAATTTATTGATTAAACTAGCCTGATAACCTGCACCGAAACCATTATCGATATTGACCACACTCACACCACTGGCACAACTATTCAACATAGCCAGCAAAGCGGCTAACCCGCCGAAACTGGCACCATAACCAACACTGGTGGGCACGGCAATCACCGGTTTGTCCACCAACCCTCCAACTACACTGACCAAGGCTCCTTCCATTCCAGCAACTACGATTATGACCCGTGCGGCCAAAAGCTTATCCGTTTGGCTTAATAAACGATGAATACCGGCTACCCCGGTGTCATAAAGCCGTTCCACCCGGTTCCCCATCACTTCAGCGGTAATAGCCGCTTCTTCTGCTACCGGTATGTCTGAGGTTCCCGCACTCACCACTAAGATGTGTCCTCGTCTTTCCTGTTTACCTCGTCGTATCACGATTAAGCGAGCAAGATCATAATACTCAGAGTCAGGAATTCGTGCGGCAACTGCTTTATAAACATCATAATTAGCCCTAGTGGCTAGAATGTTATTATCTGCCCTTTCAGCCAACTTTTCGACGATGGTAACGATCTGTTCAGTTGTTTTGCCTGCACTATAGATAACTTCGGGAAATCCCTGCCTGAGCTGGCGATGATGGTCGATTTTGGCAAAACCTAAATCTTCAAAGGGCAAATCTTTCAATTTTTCTAATCCTGTATCAACGCTAATTTCGTTATGCTTGATTCCTATGAGTAATTCACGTAGGCTTTTTTCGTTCATACTTTTTTGTCCTCTTCAGATAAAATTTCATTCATACTCCCCGTCCGGTAACCTTGCAGGTCCATGGTAACATAAATAAAACCACAAGCTTTAAGCTCTTCCACGACTTGGTCTACTTTTTCTACCATAAGCAAGAATTGATCTCGGCTGATCTCGATCCGGGCAATTTCACCATGGTGACGTAATCGAAACTGTTGAAAACCCAAGGAACGCAACAACATTTCTCCTCGATCTACTTGATTCAACTTTTCTTTCGTTATTCTAGAGCTATACGGAAAACGGGAACTAAGACAAGCAAAGGAAGGTTTATTCCAGGTAGATAAACCCATTTCCTTGGAAAAACAACGAATTTCCTCTTTTGTGATGCCTGCTTCTTTCAGTGGACTGCGTACGCCCAATTCTTTTGCTGCTTTCATTCCCGGTCTGTGGTCATTTAAGTCATCAAAGTTAGAACCATCAAGAACGTAATTTATTCCCTCATCCTTGGCGACTACTAACAATTTGGAGAATAGTTCATTTTTACAGAAATAACACCGGTTAGGCGGATTATCTGCAAAACCTTCAATCTCCAATTCTTCCGAAACGATTAGTTTATGTCTAGCCCCGAATTCGCGCGCCAGCTTTTGAGCTTCTGCCTGCTCCTGAGCAGGATATGTTGAGGAAGTAGCTGTGACTGCTAAGGCTTTGTCGCCTAGTACTTCTACCGCAACTTTAAGCAGAAAAGTACTGTCAACTCCACCTGAAAAAGCAATAACGACACTTTTCATATCTCTTAAATTTTTACGCAGTGTTTTCAACTTTTCCCTATTGACTAATTCCACAAGTTACCCTCCTTTATTTCCACGATAAAAGTATTTGAAACTTAGATAACGCGTGATACCAAATAATAGATTTCTCAGAACCGCCCCAACTGCCATTTCCATTCCCGCCCAACAATGAACAGCATGTCCAGGTTGGTTAGCACCCCCGTTACTTTACCATTACTTTTACCCGCCGTTACCTTTACCTAACCCAATTGCTGTATATTCTCGGCGCAAAACAACTCGCCTAATTTGACAAGTCGTAAGTCCAATTATGGTCTTGTTTAGGAAGTAGCGGGCGACAGTCGCCGCCCGCTAACATTTACCATAGATACTTTACTTAAAGGGACTGGAATACTGCCAGTCCCACGACTCCAAGGCGTTCTAAAAAGGCGCCCTGTAATTACTTTTTATGTTAAGACGCCTTCCCAACGCTTGTACAGAGTGTGTTCTATGCCCAACTGATCTAGTACGCGCCCGACAACATGCCTTACTAAATCGTCCATACTCTGGGGATGATGATAGAAACCTGGGGATGCAGGCAAAATAATGCCCCCAGCCCGAGCAAGCCGTAACATGTTCTCCAAGTGAATGATATTATAAGGCATCTCGCGCGGGACTACTACCAGCGGTCGCCTCTCTTTTAACATCACTTGGGCAGCCCGGGCAAGCAGATTATCCCCTATACCGTTGGCTAGTAAACCTAAAGTATTCATTGAACATGGAATAACCACCATTCCATCATTACGAAATGAACCACTAGCTAACGATGAAAAGAGGTCGTCTATGGCGTGAACATGAATTCCTGAAGAAAAGGCCTTTATCTCCACCCCACATTCATATGCCAGTACTTTCTCGCCTATCTGGGTTAAAATGACCTCCACATCCCAACCCATTGCGGCCAATGTTTCTATGAGGGTGTAGGCATAGATAGAGCCGCTTGCACCTGTAATTCCTACAACTATACGTTTCGTCACACTCTACCCCTCCTTAATGATTATTTCCCACCCAGTCTACTATCCACAATCCTTTTGGCGAATTTCTTTAGGAACAATAATCTTCGAGCTTAATTTTGTCTTCCCCTGGAATACGAATTCGCTCAAAGCGTCCTACTGGAGCATCTGAAGGCACGGTCGCATCAATACCCATTTTATCGCTTATCCCATCATCAGAAGAAGGATCCAGTTTATTGCCTAATGCCCTTTCAACGATAAAGACATCACGTCCGGCCTGACAACGAGTAGCTACAGCCCACTCCACATCTTCAGGATTGAAAATATCCACATCTTTGTCCACCACTACTACATGCTTAATTTCCTGACTACTGCCAAAAGCAGCAAACATCGCATTTTTGGCCTCACCCTCATTTTGTTTGTCGATAGAAATAGCCAGATGATAGCGGCAAGTACCTCCAGGAGTAAGGTGAACACTTCTGGTATTCGGCACTGCGTTTCTAATTATTTGTATCAAGCCTCCTTCTCGAGGAACTGATCCCAGAAGCAAGTGTTCCTTGGTTGCCGGTACAATGGTCTGGAAGATAGGGTCCATTCGAGAAGTCATTGCCGTCAGTTCAATAACCGGTTTCGGCGAAGCTGGGCCATAATATTTGGGATATTCGCCAAAAGGACCTTCCATTTCTCGGACAGCGGGCAGGAGATAGCCTTCTAAAACTATTTCAGCCTGGGCAGGTACTTCGAGGTCAACAGTCTCCCCTTTCACTAACTCTAGGGGTTGTCCATATAGAGCACTGGCAATAGTATACTCATCATAACCAGGCGATGTCAAAGCCTGGGAAGCTAACAATAATATGGGATCCAAACCAATAGCTATCGCTACTTCCAGGGGTTTTCCTTCTGCTTCAGCCATCCTGTGAAAATGGGAGAGATGACGGGGCAAGATCAAGATTCCCAAGCGATTAGGACCTAAAACATGGAGCCTGTGGATCGAGAGATTACTTACGCCAGTCTTTGGATCCTTGGCGATTAGCACTCCTGCGGTAATATATGGCCCGCCGTCTTTTTCGTGATGGACGGGAATTGGTAATGTGCCCAGGTCAACATCATGGGTAACCCTTTCCTTTACTGGCGCAGCCCCGGCTTCCACTATGGTGCATTCCATAGGATTGGCTTGAGCCCAGGCAAAATGCTCAGCCACCCTATCGACAGATACTCCCATGGCCCGTGCCAGGAGTTCCCTGCTGCCACCGATACCTGTTACCACGGGTACTTGCGAATCACCCGGCTTATCAAACTGTACCGCAAAGCGTCCATCCGCTTTTTTACCCACAGCTGCCAGTTCGTAAGAAAGATTCACTTTTTTATCAACATGTTTTAACATACCATCAGTATTCAAAACCTGTAACCACTGTCTTAAAGATCTAGCTCTCATTTGTCACCATCCTATTTATTATTAAGCTTCCACTTTTTTACTGGTTATACTAGAAATGAAAAGAACAGCATCTCTATTTAGGGCGTACTAATTCAATTCCTCTCTGCCGCAGCCATTTCGGCAATAAGATTTCATCGACTTTAGCGCTGACAGCGGGAGCTTTCTGCAACAGTTCCTCGGCCAAAGATTCGCTGACATTAATACCACCGACAGCCCCATCAAAAATAACGACCTTTCTCGTCCCTGTGGTCTTATAGGCAAATTCCATAGCCGACTCCGTGCTCTCAGCCACCATGGCATGGTCCATATAGGTAAGATTTTGCGGATCGCGATTAAAAAGTTCGGCTTGTTCCTGTCCGACAACAATCGTCGGAATGTGCTCACTAAAAAAAGCCGTCGGATAACCGGTCCAGGCATAATTTTGTACACACATTTTAATGGCCCGATTAACTGTGGGAATATCAGCAAGCAAAGGCCGACCCTGTTTACCGTAAAATGCCTCTGTATACCAGGTATAAGCTGGTAAAGGTAAGTCGAGATCATAAAGATCAGTGTTAGCGCCCACAACATTGGCATAGATGACACCCGCTGAGAAAACGTAAACGACTGGGCAAGGAAAATCTAAAGCACAAATATAGTCCTCAAGTTCTCCGAATAAGGTCATTATTTTGCCGTAATAACGTAAACCAGTTTGAGTTACCCTATCATTAAGGGCATACAGATCACTGTCGACATCCACCCCGATGATCCCGTTGGGTGCGACTGTAAGAAACGAAGCAAAGGCAAATTTACTTTGCACGAAGGTTGAATCGAAAATAGCGCGGGCCGTGAAGTTAGCCGCTCTCGGTCCGAGGTTTTGATGGTACGTAGAACGAGTCTCGATTCGGGCATAAGACATTCCGAAAGGCTTTACAGCCCGATCAACTTGGCGATGAAAATGAACCTCACGAACATCGCTGTTGTGAGCATGGATAATCCAGTCTGCATCGTAAACCTTTTTAAGTCCGAATAAGGTTCCTATCTCCGTCTCAATAGGAATCCCTTGATCAATCGGCGCTACCCCAATAGCTTTGCCATCGAAATAGACATCCAGGCCATGGCGTTTGATATACTCCTCCGTCTCGCGGAAGCGAAGTCCCACACCCGCCCGCAGGCGAACGTTGCGACAACCCGTGCGTGCCTCGACAACATCTTTAAGGGTCTTGAGCATTTCCGCATAGGGCTCACCACCCATTAGGGTAAAACCGTGATGGGAGGCAAGAATATTCACAGAGTGTTCTGGCTTAATTTTGCTCATATCGACGTTTTGCAAAGCGGCTTCAGCAGCTTGGCGAATCACTAACACTCCCGCATCACTGGGGAAAATCACTTCCGGAAGATCCGGGAAAAGATCGGTCAGCATGACCGAAGTCATTCCAGGCAGCTCACTGACACGGGTTTTAACTAAGTCTGGATCAATCCCATATTGGGATGAACGCGGCGGTACCGGCTTGATTGGAGGTCGCATTAAGATTCACTCCTTCCTTGCAGCGGGGCGGCAACTACTCGATCTAAAAGTTTGATGTCTTCATCAAAGTAAAATCCCCGGCTCGCATATTTTTGTTTTACTTCCTCTGAAATATCCCACACTGTCACTGTCTTACCATACCACTGCCATCCACCTTCTGGCGGTTGCGGTTCGACACCGGCTGCCTCGAGAAGACGTAACAAGGGTTGAATACATTCAACTTTACAGCCGGTACGAGCGCCCGTCAGTAAGGAAAGTTTTTCCGGAGAATCGGCCCCTAATATAATCGCAGCAGCAATTTCTTCCGCCCGAGTCGCTGTACAATAGCAAATCAACTGTTCGGGATGAAATTTAGCCTTCCGGCAGAGATCCTCAATCTTAGCATAATCTACACTACCGACATCAACCTTAACAACGACAGGTTGTTCCCTTTTTACCATATTTATCGCATAAACTGGGCAACGTTGCTCGCAAGCGTTACAACCGCGGCACATTTCACCGTCAACAATTGCTAACCGGTCCTCCATCTTGATGGCTAATACTGGACAAACCTTCACACACGTTTTACAGCCGATGCACTTCTCTTTGTCAATGACCGCCAGCAAATTTACGTTTTTCATGATACCCTCCTTTTTATTGTTTCGCCAACTGATACGCCACATCAACAATCATATCTTCCTGTCCGCCAACCATTCGTCTCTTGCCTAGTTCTGTCAAGATATCCCGGGGATCAAGGTTAAATCGTTCAGCCGCCCGGTAAGTGTGTAAGAGAAAACTTGAATACACACCGGCATAGCCCAGCATAAATGGGGCGTTGCGCACTACCTGCGGCCGGTGCATCATGGGCTCAACCAAATCTTCAGCAACATCCATGATTTTGTATAAATCCACGCCCGTCTGATAACCGACTTTATTCAAAACCCCCACGAGCGCTTCAATTTGGGTATTTCCCGCCCCGGCCCCCAAGCCTCGGCAAGTCCCATCCAGGAAGGTTGCCCCAACTTCCAAGGCTGCGAGGGAATTAGCTGTGGCCAAGGTCAAATTGTTGTGGGCGTGAAACCCGACGGGTATCCCAACTGCTTGGACTACAGCACCAACCCGGGCTCTAACATCGTCCGGCAGCATGGCCCCGGCCGAATCGGCCACATAGATGAAATCTGCGCCATACGACTCAAACAGTTTGGCCTGCTCAACGACTTTTTCCGGTGGAGCCATGTGGCTCATCATCAAGAAACCAAATGCCTGCATTCCCAGGCTCTTAGCCATCCGTATATGTTGCTCAGCAGTATCCGCCTCTGTCACATGGGTAGCAACCCGTACCGCCTTAGCTCCGCAAGCCTCAGCCCGTTTCAGATCCTCAATAGTGCCGATCCCGGGAATCAATAAAACAGTTAAAATTCCATTTTTGATGACCTCTGCTGCCGCTTTGATCAATTCCTCCTCATCCGTGGCAGACCTGCCATAATTAAACGAAGAGCCCGCTAAGCCGTCCCCGTGAGACACCTCGATATATTCAATTCCAGCCGCATCAAGTCCGCCGGCAACTGCCGCCACTTGTTCCACGCTGTACTGATGGCTTACTGCGTGACTGCCGTCTCGCAATGTTGTGTCCACCAGATGAATCTTACCCATGCTCATGCGATCACGTCCTTTCTAATTAATTTTTGGGCAAGCTTTTCCGCGAAGGATACGGCTGCCGAAGTGATGATATCAAGGTTTCCGGAATATTTGGGCAGAAAATCGCCGGCCCCTTCTACCTGAATGATGATGGTGACTTTGTGACCATCAATGATGGGCGGAACACGAAGTCTATAACCTGGCACGTATTTTTGAATCTCGTTCACCATCATTTGAACAGCGGCTGTAATAGCTTTTTCGTCAGGATTCTCCACTTCTACATAAATAGTGTTCGCCATCATCACAGGTGGTTCAGCAGGATTTAACACGATGATCGCCTTCCCTCGCTTGGCTCCCCCAACTTGTACCAAGGCCTTAGAGGTGGTTTCCGTAAATTCATCGATGTTTTGACGGGTTCCCGGACCAGCGCTTTTACTAGATAGACTGGCGACAATCTCCGCATAGGTAACGGAAGCTACCTTGTTAATGGCATAAACTATTGGAACCGTTGCCTGTCCTGCACACGTCACCATGTTAACATTAGGTTCATCCAGCAATTCTTCTAAATTAACACAGGGAACACAATAGGGCCCGATCGAGGCAGGTGTCAAATCAATCGCTATTTTACCCGCTTCCTTGAGTAGCGGAGCATGCCTAAGATGTGGCTTTGCCCCGGTTGCGTCAAAAACGATTTTAATATCCGGGTCTTGAAGCACTGCGTTAACCCCTTCAATCGAAGTGTTAATTCCCATTTTCCGAGCCCTTTGAATCCCTTCAGATTCCACAATACCAGTCAGCAGACCCATTTCCAGGTGCTGACTTTTGAGGATCTTAAACATCAAGTCGGTGCCAATATTTCCTGGTCCAATCACAGCTACCTTAATTTTATCCACCAATTACATCTCCCAATCGATATTTTTTAAATAAATTTTAAATTCAAACAGCCCAACCCGTCGAAAGACAGCGTGAAGACATCCCCCGACTCAGCAACTTCGGCCGCTGTCACTGCCCCTGATAAAATAATTTCTCCTGCTTCCAATGCGATATCAAATTCAGCTAGCTTATTGGCTAGCCATGCAACCGCAGCCGCAGGATGCCCCCATACCTCTGCACCAGCTCCACTGCTGACCATTTCTCCATTCTTCTCCAACACCATGCCGATTAGGCGCAAATCAAGATCTTGTACTGGAACCAAGCGGCTGCCTAAGACCAGGCGGGCACTGGAACCATTGTCGGCAATAGTGTCCGCTAGTTTTATCTTCCAATCACGGATCCGACTGTCAACTATCTCAAAGGCTGGCATGACTCCTTCTGTTGCACGGTATACGTCGGCTATAGTTACCCCAGGGCCCTTAAGGGTATCCTTTAAGACAAAAGCCAATTCCCCTTCCACCTTGGGCAAGAGAAGTTCCTGACGCTGGCATGGTTCCCCCTCTAAGAGCAACATATTGTCAAACAGGTGTCCGTAGTCTGGTTCATTAACTCCTAACAGTTTTTGCATACCCTTACTGGTTAAACCAATCTTCTTGCCAATCACCTTTCGACCCTGAGCTAACTTCATACTGATGCCCTCTAGTTGGATACGATAGGCATCCTCAACCGTTAACCCTGGGTATGTCTCTGTCAGGGTGTCAATGGGCACCCTTTCACTCTCCGCCTGTAATAATTTAGCGGCAATGTCCCTCTTATTCATGTTTATACCCTCCGTTTTTCATAGCTTGCCGCCAGCGCTCTCTTATTACTGCGGCGATTGACTCTGCTATCGACTCAGCATCCAGTCCCTGGGCTAGTCCCGTTAAAAGAGAATTACATCCTAAAATTGCCTCTTCATGCGGTCCAGGCAGGGCGACTATACGCGCAATGCCCATCTGTCCCACGGCTATGCGTACACCCTCCTTGTGATGGCGACGGTAGTCCGGGGTAAATTTCAAAATCCACGGTGTGAACGCTTGCGGATCCAAACGTAAGATAGCTTCTATACTATAGTCTTTATCTTCGGCCCCAACTCCGCCAGTTGTTATCACCAAACCAAAACCCGCTTCTAAAGCCTCCTCAATACGAGCGGACGCTAGCTTGGCATTGTCTTCCAATACCCCTCCAAACCGTGCGGTGAAGCCCTGTTTTTCTAGTTGCTGCATTATATACGGCGAATTTGTATCCTCAATCTTACCGGCTATTACTTCTGTACCGGAAGCAAAGACTATTGCTCTCCGAGCCACCGCCTCGCTGACCTGCCTAGCCTGATCTGCCGAAGTTCTAAGCACCTCTCCAACTTCTTTTGGATCCAGTGCAATAAATCCTAAAACACCTTCCGAATGTATAGCTGCATTCGGCCCCATCAGGACTCCCTGAAGACTTGCCAAACCTTGGAGAATAGATTCTCCTTTGCCAGCCACCGCCTCCGGTTTGACCTTTTTTTGCAAAATGTCAAAAGCCAATAATCCCGGTCGCACGTCAACAACCATCACTTCCTCCGGCAGCAATCCCAGCGCTTGGGCAGCAACCTCTGCAACCTGACCTAAGTTAGCATTGTCCAAGTCAATATCATCGATCCAAAAGGTTGTTTTCTCCAAAAGATCCCACTCCAACATTAACGATCCCCGCCTTCCACATCAAGACTAAAGTCAAGTAACGGAGCATCAAGAATGGCTCGACCAACATCAATAATGTCTGGCCCAAGTGCTACGATGTCGGCTAATTCTTCCGCAGACACCCCGCCTGCAAAGGCCAACTGTACACTTTTTCGCCAGCCATCGGCTATAGCGGTAGACATAACAGCCTTAAGATCTTCCAGAATACCGGTATCAACCATCAAAATGCCTGCCCCAGCCTGTACTGCAGATCTAGCCTCTTCAACAATACCTTGCCCCTCTCCTCGCAATTGGGCAACTACTAACCGATCCGGATCAAATAATTTTGCCTGAGCCACGGCTGCGGTAACTCCTCCAAACATCCGGATATAGTTTTTGTCTAAATAGACAAATGGTTGTTCGGACATCCGAAGTCCTGCCCCACCTGTAATAACCGCCTGGCGTAGTTCTCCCTTAGTAGCCTGACCTATCTTTTTCCAAGCACCGCAAACCACCTTAACCGGACTGGCCTTTTTTACTACGTCTGCAGCAGCAGTGGCTACTCCAGAGGGTTTTCCAATGGCTCCCATAAGGGTTTCCTCGGCCCTGGTAACCATCTCAGCATCGCCCCTCGCGGAAAATACCACCGCACCGGGAATTAGCAACGATCCTTCCTCAGCCAACGAAATAACTTCCAACCCGAGGTCAATAGCCAGTTCTTTTACCCTAGCTACTCCTGACAGTATTCCATTTTCCTGAGTTCTGATCGCGAACGAATAAGACCTATCTTTGAGTGGTTCAAACAGAAACTCTCGCAACTCCATTGCAATCACCTCCTTCATAATATCTCCCTTTCTTATGCCCTATATCCCAGACTTGCCGAGATCTCCCGTCCGATCCGAACCATCAAGTCCACGATGGATTCAAGCTGTTCTCCGTCAAACCGTGCCGACGGTCCAGATACGCTAATTGCGGCACAAACTTTACCAGTATGATCCCGCAACGGCACCGCTACACAACGCAAACTTTCCATGATCTCTTCATTATCCATTGCATAACCCTGTTGTCTGACTAGATTCAGCTCTTCTTCCAACCGTCTGAAGTCGGTAATCGTGTTTTTGGTATAGCGGGATAAACCCTTGGTGGCAATTATACGTCTTACCTCATCAATCGGAAGATTTGCCAAGAAAACCTTGCCTACACCAGTACAGTGAGCTGGCAACCGTGTACCGACTTGCGAGACAATTCTTAAAGATTTTGTACTCTCTCGCTTATCGATATATAAAACCTCACCTTTGTCTAAAACTACCAGGTGAACGGTTTCTCCCAGTTCATCGACCAAAGTC
Organism: Desulfosporosinus sp.; assembly: GCA_003512645.1. Taxonomy (GTDB): domain Bacteria; phylum Bacillota; class Desulfitobacteriia; order Desulfitobacteriales; family Desulfitobacteriaceae; genus Desulfosporosinus. The sequence goes on along the minus strand of DOPS01000279.1, from coordinate 10,344 downwards.
TGAATGAATGGAGTAGCTACTTTACGCACATCCCAGCTATTGGCAACGACATTGCCAACTTCAAAGAGTCGAATTCCTAGACGGTATTTACCATCCAAAGGGGACTGCTCTATATAACCAAAATCTCTTAACGTAGCCAACAGGCCGTAGGCTGTACTTTTAGCCAACTGCATCTCCTTAGCTATGTCACCCAGGGACATTTCCCGCTGGTGCTCAGCAAGCACATTCAGAATCATAAGTGCCTTAGCCACCGACCGAACTTGAGTACCCGCAATAACCGTCGGAAAATCTTCAGTCAATTTACCTTACCTCCTTTTGTTCCGTTCGTTTATTATTAACAAATAGTTACTTTCACTTTTTGGTCAGCCCTTCTAATTTTTTATACTAATTTCCAGTTCTTTTAATTTATCTGCTGTTGGGATACCTTGAGAATCCCATCCCCTAGCAATATAGTATTCATCCAACATTTCATTAAGGGGCGGTAAATTCTTTGCAGCCCCGCCGGTAGCCCGGGAGTTTTTCAAAATACGGTCTGGTAAGGTATCCATCCTACGATCCACACCATACTTGATGTTATAAAGACGCTTCAAATTGAAAATCCGTTCTCCAGTACGCATTAAGCTTTCGACATCCCACTCCGAACCGGTCGCCAAAGAGAGCCACTCAGCTAACACAGTTGGGGTAATTCCCCCGGTCATTAAAAACTTACAAACTGCAAGTGAATCAAATACCATCATTAAGTTCTGTGTCTTTGCAACTAGTGCTCCTTTACCTTGGCTGGAAAATCTATCGAATGATTTAGCAATTCCCAGATCAGGCATTGTTAAGTTGCGTTCGAATGCGTGACTAAATGCTTCTAAATGATCTGCTCCCCGGTTAGCCGTAGCATATCCTAATGCAAGGCTGTTATATGCCCTCGGGTCATGGGCGGGAAAACTTAAACCTTTGGCAGTCATACCAATTTCGTTGACAATTTCACCGTAGCGTTGGGCAAGGGCAGGAAATCCTTCTGCTAATACAGCACCGAATCCTGATCCTTCACCCATTTCTTGAATCAACCCAATCAATGCTTCAGCATCACCCCAGAGAATCTCTCTCCCGCCTGTATCCTGCTTGCCAATAACCCCTTTTTCATAAGCCTCCATACTGAATGCAACAAGATTGCCGACCTCAATAGTATCTATTCCATAGCGGTTACAAAGCTCATTGGCATAACAAATAGCTTCCAAATTATCTATAAGACAGGAGCCGCCAAATAAGCCTAACGTCTCATATTCAGGGCCGGCGCCACGCACGCTGTCATGAACTTCATTGTCAATAGCCACCCGTCGTCCACAACCTATTGGACAACTCGCACAATGATAGCGCCCAGTCAAATATGTCTCGGCAAGCCGGGGGCCGCTAATAGACTTAGCCCCTTCTTCCCATGACCCTCCGGTCCAATTCTTTACTGGGAAATCTCCTAACTGTTCACAAGGAAGTACTAGGACCGGGGTGCCGAAATTAGTTAAACCCTTGTTTTTTTCAGTGATCTCAGGGACTACTTCTTTAATTCGTTTTAGTAACTCATCCTTATAAGCTAGAACTGGGGGTTTATTGCCATATACAGCAATAGCCTTTACCTTCTTTGAGCCTGCAACTGCACCTAGCCCACAACGTGCGGCTGTTCGTCCTTCCCTCCCGTCTGTAAATAAACCGGCGATCTTAGCCATCCTTTCTCCAGCAGGACCTATTGAGCATACTTCAGCTTTCGGATCAGTCAGCTCCCGAACTGCTTCCTCTATCTCATAGGTATCCAAACCCCATAAAGAACCAGCCGGGCGAATCTCGACTTTCCCGTTATTAATCCACAAATAAACTGGTTCCGAAGCCTGTCCAGTAAGGATTAAAGCATCATACCCTGCTCGTTTAAGGGCTTTACCCCAAGTACCGCCTACACTAGCTTCCCCCCAAATGCCAGTTAGTGGAGATTTAGCTGCAATACAATGACGTCCCGACGACGGTATTACTGTTCCGGTTAAGGGACCGGTAAAGAAACCAAGGATATTTTCTGGACCCAGCGCATCAGCATCGGCTGGCACCCGATGAAAGAGTGTTTCTACCGCCCAACCGCTGCCCCCGATCCACTTTTTGGCCATTGTTTCAGAAACATTTTCGGTATGCCACTGCCGTTTAGTTAAATCTACCCACAAAATCTCACCCGCATAACCGCCTAGCACTTTATCCATCGTTTTTTTAACCTCCTGCCATTTGAATAAGAATTTTAACGGTTTGGCAAGCTTGTAAAACGTAATCATCGATAACCACATCATCATCAACGATAGCAAATACCGCCTGCTCGCTATAGTCGCCAAAAATTCTCCCGGTTTTTAATTCACCTAGTAGACCTCCAATAGTAAATCCGTCCTGAACTTTCATTTGTTTCCGTTCCGTACCATCCGGAAATCTTAAAGGAGGATATAAGTACACGGTAATAATCAAGTTCTCTCCTCCAGCTGCATTAGATTACCACTAAAATCTGTCTTTACCTTTTTGGCGGTGGAGATACCACCCGAACAATAGATTTTGTTAGATATTTTTTGGGGTAGTCTTTTTTATAAAAAAACCACCCCACGGATTCGTCATATAGACAACTTCAATCTAAAAGGCTTTTTTCAGTAATGCCAAAATATCTGATTCGTTTGCGCCGCGAGTATTAAATTTCAGTTGTACACTTTTTAATGCATCTCTGGCAACCACATGAAGTAAATCTTCTTTAGCGCCAATATCCCTTAGCCTATTCGGGATTCCAATGTCATTACACAATTCCTCAACAGCGGTAACCGCTTGACGTGCTAACGAGCGGGTATTTAGTTCTTTGTCATTTACGTCCATTAGACGTGCAACGACAGCTAATTTATCGGCAGCAGTAACGCTGTTGTATTCCATCACGTAAGGAAGCATAACAGCATTTGCTATGCCATGCGCAATATGGAAGTGGGCTCCTAACGGACTGGCGATAGCATGGCTCAAACCTAAAAAGGCGTTATTAAACGCGATACCGGCCAGTAATGAGGCTTGTAGCATATTGCCTCGCGCTTGAATGTTGTCGCCACGCCACACAGCAACCCGCAAATTCTTACTAATTAATTCTATAGCCTGCAAAGCTAAGCCATCTGTGGCCGGCTGTGCATTCGTTGATGTATAAGCTTCAATTGCATGGGTCAACGCATCCATACCTGTCGATGCCGTAATCCCACGAGGCAGTGTCAAAGTAAGGGCAGGATCGAGAACTGCTACTCTTGGTGCTATCAAGGGACTGGAAATGGTAAACTTCTCATTATTTGCTGAATCACTCATCACTGCAAAAATTGTAACTTCACTACCAGTACCAGCAGTTGTAGGAACTGCTATCACCGGAATTCCAGGATATTTCACCTTGTTTACTCCGGCAAAATCTTTCAAATTACCGCTATTAGTAACCAACAACGCTGCGGATTTGGCAGCATCCAGTACGCTGCCTCCCCCAATAGCTACTATCACGTCAGCACAAAATTCCTTCGCTAGTTCGGCTGCCTTGGCAGCAGTAGCAATACTTGGATCTGATTCAACCTCTGCAAATACTTGGACTTCTATTCTGGAACGGTTTAAGGACTCGATAATTCCTTTATGAAGTTCAGCCTTAACTACTCCAGGGTCGGTAATTACCAAGACTTTCTTTGCATTGAATTCTAATGCTTCTCGTCCCAATTCATTAATGGAACCTATCCCAAACAATATCTTCGTTGGTAATTGAAATACATGTGCCAATATAGTCACCGTCCATTGCTCTAAATTACCCTTTGTCGGGCTCAACATTTCGAAGATACATAATACAGTTTAATGTTTAAAAATCATGTTAGGTAAGAATGTCACCAAATCTGGAACATAAGTTATGACCATTAACACTGCAACAGCAGCGCCCACCCATACCCAGATAGGTTTGATCATCTTTTCCAAAGGTGTCTTGGTGACAATTGAAGTTGTAAACAAAGCTACACCAACAGGAGGGGTAATTAACCCAATTACTAAATTTATACTTACTACCATTCCAAAGTGTAATGGGTCAATTCCGACAGCTGTGATAATCGGTAAAAAAACCGGTACTAAGATAATGATGGCCGCTACCGTTTCCATCACCATACCTACAAGTAGAAGAAAAATGTTGATTAACAGCAAGAGCATATACTTATTAGTAGTCAAGGACAGCATAAACTCTGCTATTTTCTGAGGAACTTGGTCTAGAGCCATAGTCCAGCCCATAATATTGGCCATCGCTACAATAATCATAATTGAAGCGCTAATAACTCCGGTTCGTTCGAGTATAAACGGTATATCAGCCCATTTTAACTTTTTGTAGACTACCGTCCCCAAAATAACAGCCACTACAGAAGCTGATGCCGCTGCTTCTGTCGGGGTAGTAATCCCCCCTAAAATCCCCCCTAAAATAACTACCGGTACTAGCAATGCGGGAGACGCTTTAACAATACTTTTACCCACTTCAGACAGTTTAACTTTAGGTTGTACCTTCCAGTTTTCCCGTTTGCCTGTCGTCCATATAATAATAAAGTAGGATAGGGCAATTAACAGGCCAGGTACGATACCGGCCATGAACAATTCACCGATAGAGAGGTTGGCCGCTACACCATAAACAATGAAAATCATACTGGGCGGAATGATAGGTCCTAAAATTGAGGTCGCCGACGTTAAACAGGCGCTAAAAGAGGGATCATAACCGTCCTTAATCATTTCCGGATGCATTACTTTACCTAAAAGAGCGGCGGCAGCATTAGCTGATCCTAATAATGCCCCCAGGAAAACACCTACGATAACAGTAGAATAAGCCATGCCTCCTCTGATATGACCGATTAGCGCGCGGGCCATATCTGCTAACTTTTCGGTAACCCCACCAAACCCCATTAGTTCTCCTGCCAGAACGAAAAGAGGAATCGCCAACAGACTAAAGCTATCAGTCGCGGCGTACATTCTTTGTGGCAGCATTGCTAACAGCGTAGGGTCACCCATACTTAAAGCATGAATTACACCCGTTGCTCCCAAGGCAAAGGCGATTGGTAAGCCAATAACAATAGTGACAATGAATGTCAAACCCATAATTGCCATTTATTCACCTAACCTCCCCGCCAAAATTTTTTACGAGCTTTACAATTGACTGGACAAACATAATTCCAAGTCCCACTGGTACCCCCAAATAAACGTAATTCATAGGTATATTCATAGCTGGTGACTTTTGCATAGTTACACTGGGTAAACCAATTAGCAGTAAACCATAATACAACAAAAACCCGATTAATACAGTATTCGTGATATCCACAAGTATAAATACGTTTTTTTGCGCTTTAATGGGTAATTTACTTATAAACAAATCAACATAAGCTAATTCCTTTGCCCTCAAGGCCACGCCAGCACCGATAAAGGACATCCAGACTAAAGCGTAACGCGCCAGTTCTTCTGTCCAAATTAAGGGGTGCTGTAAAAAGTAACGCCATACTACTTGTGCTACAATAGCTAGAGTCATAACCGCTACACTAATTTGAACAATCCACCTAGCAAGCTTGTCCAAGCCCTTACTGATTGTTTCTAAATATCCCATGCCTTGTTCCACCTTCTTTTGGTTTGATTAAAACTCGGGAGGGCGTCGGAATACCGGCACCCCCAAAGCCTTACTGTCTATTTTGTACTGCGGGCCACCTTTACAAACTCAGCAATCAGGGGATCCATTGCTGTGTATTTTTGCTCTACATCTTTAGTTGCCTCAATAAATTTGGCCATATCCGCTTCTGAAAGCTCAGTTATCTTGGCTCCTTTAGCCTTCAATAGGTCAATAGCACTTTTTTCAATCACTTGAATATCCTTGATATTTTCATCGATGATTTCTTTAGCTGTTTCTTCAATAATCTTTTGATCTTCCTTCGACAGAGCATTAAACTTGGCAGTATTCATCATTAAAACTCCAGGCCATGTAAAATGTCTTGATATAGTAATATTTTTGGCAACCTCATAATGTTTCTCCATCAAAATGGCGCTAAAGTCCATTTCTAAACCGTCAATTACTTTATTTTGCAATCCACTGTAAATCTCACCGTAAGGCATTGGAGTAGGATTGGCTCCAAGACTTTTAAAAATATCCACATGCTGAGGCGTCTCAGCAGTCCGGAATTTCAGACCCTTCATGTCTGCCGGTGATTGAACTGGTTTGTTAACGGTAACTATTTGACGGAAGCCAGCGTTATACACTGCCAAACCCTTAACGTTATTCTTTTCCAAGCCCTTTAATAGGTTATCGGTAGCTGGACCTTTAATAACCTTAGCATATTGGTCCCAACTGTTGAATAGAAATGGCATCTGCAAGGCTGTCATCAGTGGAGTAGTACCACTCATCGGCGCGGCTGATATTTCAGCCATATCTAAAGAACCCTGCTGAACCTGTTCAAACAACTGGCGGTCATCGCCTAACTGCCTTGCCGGATAAACAGTAATTTTGATGCGTCCATTGCTCTTATCTAGCACCTTTTTAGCGAACTTTACTAAAGCTACATTCATAGGATGATCAGGCTGTACGACATCAGCTACTCTTAGGTTAATTGTGTCCTTTTTATCTACTTGGCCCGGCTGAGAAGTATTCTTACTGCCGCAACCTGCTAGAGATGTTAATAATAGTCCAACCATCAGAAATACAACTAATGACTTTCCGCTTTTTCTCTTGTTAAACATTTAGCATCCTCCCCAATTATCTTCTTTTTGTCTTACTCAGGCTTTCTCTTAACCACGAAATGGTCAATGACTAGGATTAACGCAGGGGCAACCGCAGCGATAAAGATGTTATCAATTGTTTTAAGCTGAATACCAGCCACCACAGCATTACCCAGTGGGCCGCTATTAATGAAAGCGAACCAAAAGATGGTAGCCAACGTGGACAGGATCAGACTCCACATGGCTCCCTTCTTGGAATTGTATCGTGGGGCGTAAAAGGCGAAGATTGCCACAACAGCTAGGATGGTACGTAGTGCCCGGGCGAAGAACACGACCTTTAACAAGGCGGGTACGAACAGGGCAAACGGCACAGCTGCCAAGCCAAGGACGACCGCCAAGCTACGGCTCCAATTCAGACTAGCCTTTTCGCTGGGCTTAACAAAGGGGATTACGAAGTCTTTCATGACAAGGGCGGTGGAACCCAGAGTGCAGGCCAAGACGGTCACGAAGGTCGCGGCTAGGATACCGGCTACTACCACGCCAGCCAACCACGGACTCATGTGGCCCAGGAACTCGGGAATAGCATTAACTGACTTAATCGTAGGAAATAAGACCTTGGCAGACATACCCGCATACGCTGCCAAAAAGCCGATGGGTACAATCGTCACGGCGGCGATCAGGCTAGCCTTCTTGGCCTCGGCTTCTGAGGTCAAGGACGAGATACTTTGGAGAACGTACTGAGTGGAGAACACTGCGCCAATGTTGGCCAGGGTCCAAGCTAAAAGGGTGGAGTAGCCTATATTTTTAGCCGTCCAGTATTTAGCTGGTAGCTGCGCCAGGGAAACGTTCGGGGTTCCTTTTAGAAGCCCATAAGCCACGAAAGCGACCACGATCAGACCAATGTACTTGAAGGAGGCGTGAATGAGGTTGGTGTAACCAACGCCGCGGATACCGCCCAGAGACACGATTATGACGGTAATCACCGCCAATAATAGGACAGCGGTAGGGATGGACACTCCCAGCAGCTTGGCCACGGTCGCGCCACCGCCGGTGTACATAGAGACGTTAACCAAAGTCAGGGCCAGAATCATCACGACAGAGGCGAAGATCCTTATGCCATCTCCGTAGGTTTTACTAAGCACGCCGGAGATAGTGTATTCACCTGACGCCTGGATCTTGGGCGCCAACAGGAAAGCGTAGAACAGGAAACCGATACCTAATGAAACCAGATTCCAAGCAGCCCAGATACCTTTCTCGAAACCGGTCTGAGCAGTACCCAGGGTAGACCCAGTGCCGATAAACTCAGACATTAGCAAGATTCCTATCACAGCCGGGCCCATCATCGCTTTGGCCGACATCATGTTGCTAGTGCTTTTAGTGTACTTTAGGGACCGAACGCCTACCAGGGTGGTAACGATAATATAAATGACAGCGATACCCAGAATAATTCCCATACCTTGAACCATAATACTTTTCCTCCCGTTATTAAAAATAGACTCTCGGCATTCACCGGGCAGTTGGGACAAGGGTTTCCTTGAAACAACCTTATAGCGGCTGTTTACAAAGACATCTCGCAACTCGGAAAAATGACCTTGATTTACAGGCGTCGCTCTTCCATCGAGCGTTCAAACAAGCGCGAAAAAATAGATTACAAGCTGGAATCAGGACGACATCGTTCAACAAAAATGTGTACGTACGTCTCTACGGCATCATGATGTGTCAACACATGGATGCTTGGTGTTCTCATCAAAAGGAGAGCTTTGCTGGTCTTGAATCGTTGATTTTCCCAAAGACAGCTTAACGATCTTTGTCTTTATAGGGAGACAGTGACGATTGTTAAGTGATTCAAACAGAAACTCTCGCAACTCCATTGCAATCACCTCCTTCATAAATCTTTATTTTTTTATGACCTATATCCCAGACTTACCGAGATTTCTTGTCCTATCCGAACCATCAAGTTCACGAACGATTCAAGCTGTTCTCCGTCAAACCGCGACGATGGTCCAGATACGCTAATCGCGGCACAAACTTTACCAGTATGATCCCGTAACGGCACCGCTACACAACGCAAGCTTTCCATAATCTCTTCATTATCCATTGCATAACCCTGTTGTCTGACTAGATTCAGCTCTTCTTCCAACCGACTGAAGTCGGTAATCGTGTTTTTGGTATAGCGGGATAAACCCTTGGTGGCAATTATACGCCTTACCTGATCAATCGGAAGATTTGCCAATAAAACCTTGCCTACGCCAGTACAGTGAGTTGGCAACCGTGTACCCACTTGCGAGACAATTCTTAAAGATTTTGTACTCTCTCGCTTATCGATATATAAAACCTCACCTTTGTCTAAAACTGCCAAGTGAACGGTTTCTCCCAGTCCATCTACCAGAGTCTGAATGAATGGTGCAGCTACTTGGCGCACATCCCAGCTATTGGCAACAACATTCCCAACTTCAAAGAGTCGAATTCCTAGACGGTATTTACCGTCCAAAGGGGACTGCTCTATATAACCAAAATCTCTTAAAGTAGCCAACAGGCCGTAGGCTGTACTTTTAGCCAACTGCATCTCCTTAGCTATGTCACCCAGAGACATTTCCCGCTGGTGCTCAGCAAGCACATTCAAAATCATAAGTGCCTTAGCCACCGACCGAACCTGAGTACTCGCAGTAATCGTTGGAAAATCTTCAGTCATTTTTAACCTACCTCCTTACTAAAACAATTATTTTTTATTATTTCCGCTTGTTAATGGAAAATCCAACTGACTTTCAACGCTTCGTTCGGTATTATCGAATGTCGTTTTGAATTTCTATAAGTATTAATTCGCTCTGCATTTCAAATTTCCTTCTAAGTCAGGTCTGAATTCGTTCGGCATAGCCGCAGGTTTTACGGGATCACCAATCCAAAGAGACAATGCTCATGTCGGGCGCACGACGCAAAAAACTACCTAATAAAGGTAGCCTTTTGCTGTTTACCTGACGTTGACCTATTTTTTCAGGGCCTGCGCCCCAAGTATTTTTAACCCTGAAGGTCTTAACTTCCTAGTTCGGTATACGTTAGTGACGTTAGTCTCCAGTGGTAAGCAACTACACGATAATAAGCTCTCTTGGGAATTCCGTCAAAATATGCGAGCCTTCTGGCGTAACATGTCACATCCGTAAGCCTGGGACCACCCATTCCTTTCTTATATATAGTCGCTAAAAGCAGATCGACAATCATATAGGCGGACGAGCCTATCGCCACACTGCGACTCATAACGCAGACTCCAGCAGTGTGGATCGAACGGGTGGAACCCCGTCGCTTCGATCTCGCACTACAAACTAACAAGCGAAAAGACTACCTCGTAAGAGATAGTCTTTTCGCTTGTTACCTGGCGACAACCTACTTTCCCAGGGGCTTGCGCCCCAAGTATCATCGGCCCTGGANNGGCCCTGGAGGTCTTAACTTCCGTGTTCGAGAAGGGAACGGGTGGAACCCCTCCGGCATGATCACCAGATGCGTACTCGAGGTTCGAGGCGCGATGCGCGAGGTTCGAACTCGAATTGTTTTCTGTAGAAAACAAGAGCTAAAGGATTTATCCCTCAACCGCTATTCTCTCAAAACTGCACAGAGTCTATT
>DOPS01000260.1:3454-8567 GCA_003512645.1 Desulfosporosinus sp. | reverse complement strand
GCTGATAGATTTAATAAGTCCATAAAACAACAACCTCTCGATTTTTTTATTAATATGCAGTCATGTATAGTCAAACGGCCGTTTTGATTATACATAACTTGCATAAAAACCAATATTAGATCAATGACCTTGTTCCCCTAATTTGGACAGGGACTCTTTTTCAGATAATTAAAATCGAAACAGGGTCCCTGTCTCCTTGTTTCTTCCTCGGAGCAGATAGTTCTTTAGTATTTAAGAATACCTTTGTAATGAAGGTGCCGCGTTGCGGATGCGCTCTTTATGTTAGACCTGTGAATTTTTCGGTATATTCACTGATGATTGCAAATGGGCGACTATTTAATAAGGTTTTTAACATCCGCCTTAGCATAAATAATTCTGTGTATTTCTACCACGTGTTCGTGCTCTTTCACTATATAGAAAACGAGGTAGTTTTTTAAATTTATAGAAAACATACCTTTCGTCTTTATGTCATAGGATTAAACTGGATTATAAATAGGCCCTGAAGCCTTCAAGACGAAAGGAATTATGCATATGCGTTTTCCTCTTTTTCTCATCCTTTTTAGGGAAAGGGTTAAATTATTCACACTCATTATGATGTTTAAACTATATTTTTTGAGAAGTTTTTTATTCCCGGAGACTGCGGATTTGCAGATCATTGTGTTGGAGTTAGCTTCCGTAGTGATTATTTTTGGGCTACTAGAGCTAACAAAACCACGGACAATATTGTTATGGATCGTAAACTTTCTACTATCTACCTACTTTATGGCTAGTGTTATCTACGATAGTTATTTTGGGCAAATTCCCAATTTCCAAGCTCTCCTACAGCTCGGTTTAATTAAAGACCTTGGTTCAAGCATCTTTGAACTATTCTCCCTGGCCTACTTGATCTTCTACTTTGATTTCTTCTTGATCGTTATCCAACGCAATTTTTTAAAAGTTTCAAAGATACTACTTCCTCTTTCCTATTACAGAAAAGCTCTCAAGCTAAATATGCTTCTGCAGCCCCTTGCCTGTCAGCGCAAATCCGCTTCTGTTTATCATCAGAAGACAATCTTTATAACGACCTCCCTGGCTTTCGTTCTCACGCTCCTTAACATCTGGCTTTATCCTGCTAAAGATAACAGGATGGCCATGACCCGTGATGTAGGATTTTTTAATGCCCAAGGATATGAGCTCTATAATTATTTAGGTAAAAGCAACGCTGCCTCCTCGCCCAGCAGTCAGTTTAGCCAAGCTGCTATTAATCAGCTTAAACAAGTAAAACCTGTCCCCTGGCCAAAGTATTTCGGTGCCGCCTCAGACAAGAACGTTATCTTGGTACAATTGGAATCAACCCAAAACTTCCTTGTCGGGTTGGCAGTCAATAATCAAGAAATAACCCCCAATCTTAATCAGCTTGTCAAGGAAAGTATGTATTTTCCTCATTTTTATAGCCAGATCGGTCAAGGAAACACCTCTGATGCCGAATTCATTACTAATACTTCGATTTATCCCCTGCAAACAGGTAGTATCGCTAATGATTATGTGGATATCGATTATCCCTCTTTGCCCCGTCTACTTAAAAAACAAGCTTATACCTCTGTTACTTTTCACCCCAATGTTGTCACTTTCTGGAATAGAGATAAGCTTTACCCTTGTCTGGGCTTCGATAAATACTATGATAAAGAATACTACCAAGATCAAGACATGCTTGGTCTATGGGGCTCTTCTGATGAAATTCTTTACAAGAAAGCACTGCCGATCTTAATCGATCACCAGAAGAAGAATCAAAAGTTTTACGCCAGTCTCATAGCCCTTACCAATCATCATCCTTACTTCCTACCTGAAAGTAGAAAACGAGTCATACTTCCTCCTCAGCTTGAAGGGACTTCTATCGGAAACTACCTCACCTCTACAAATTACCAAGATTATGCCTTGGGGAAATTTATAGAGGATCTTAAATCGACAGACTTATGGAATAATTCGATATTTATCGTCTTAGGGGACCATTTTGGGATCACTAAAGCCATGGAAAGGGAATACCAAGATATTCTTACTCTTTTGTTAGGGAGAGAACATGATGCAATCGACAGCCTGAATGTGCCCTTCCTGATCAGAGTTCCCGGCCTAAAACCTCAAGTAATCGATACTCTCGGTGGGCAGATAGATTTCCTTCCTACCCTTGCTAATCTATTAGGCATTCCCTTAGAAAAACAGATAACCTTTGGCCAGGATATCTTGAACTCTGAGCAGAACTTGCTAGGGTTTCGTTTTCATCATCCTGACGGAACATTTATAACGTCAAACGTATTCCATCTCGCGGGGAGTAATATGGGGCAGAACTTAGACAATCGTAATAGTTCTAAAAATCAGGAGTTCTTCCTTAAAGAAGAGCAAAGAATAAAATCTTTGCTGCAACTTTCCGACAGCTATCTTCAATTTTTAAGACAAAACAAAAAGTATTTAAATATGAATTCTAATATAATAGAAAAAAACTAAAGACGTGTGGCCAGCCTAGAGATAATTCCCATCTGCTTCATCGCTTAAAACCCAATCTGACAAAAACACCTTGATCTTTAAACTTCTACCTTACCTGCAAGTTTCGCCACTGTTGGCTAGGGCATAAAAATACAAGTCATAAAGAACTAATAACGCAAAATAATTAGCGACATAAAAAAAATCGCCCGAGATTTCAGGCGATCATGCAACGCAACAGCTTATGTAATGATAATGCAATGTGCTGGGCAGCCATCGGCGGCTTCTTGAGCAGCTGCCTCAAACTCACTGGGAACCGGGTTTGTATAAGCAACGGCTAACCCGTCAGCCTCCATCCTAAATACCTCAGGGCAGAATTCAGGGCATGATTCACACCCGATGCACTCCTCTTGGTTTACTTCAGCAATCATAATCTTACCTCCTCCTCGAAAATTTCTCTTCCTTTATCAAGGAAGATTATCTCTAATCAGTTTATCATATACTGCCTTTTTTAGAAGTACTAACTATATATTTTAGTTCATTCCCAACATTTTCTTTAAGTATCCTTCATTGAGTAAATGTACTCACAGATGTTCCTTTTCGATGTTTTCTAAAGTCAGATTGATAAACTGTTTGAGTGGCCCGCTTAAATTGCCCAAATCAAGCTCTCCTTTTCACAGATGTCCTTCATAAAGGAACGCTGTGCACCGTTCTTGAAAAGAACCATAATCACATTCCCATCGTCTTTTACGATGACTCCTTCTCCAAAGGCCTTATGTTGCACAACCAATCCTTTGACCAAATCGCTCTGTTGGTTTTCTACGCCTTTGGCGGTGATGTCTAGTGGATTTTTACCTTGACTTACAAGATTAACTTCGCGGAGGAAACGAGACGCTTTCACTCGTTTATGATGATAATAACTCATGGAGCACAGGGTTAACTGGCGTTTGGCCCTGGTCATCCCTACATAGAAAAGGCGTCTTTCCTCTTCTAATGAATCGCTCTGCCCACTTTGTTCCGCCTTGATCGTCTCTCCCTCGGGAATAATCCCTTCCACAAGATCAATTAAATATACCTGTTCCCATTCTAAACCCTTTGCAGAATGGATTGTGGAAAGGGTCACGGCGTTATTGTGCTTGTTTTTATATGAAGACATCATCAGCTTTTCAAGATACGTTAAACGATTGGCAAAATCCACGATCGTCCGTTCATTCTGGGCAATTGTGCTGAGAATATCCAAGAGACCTCCGACGTACTCTTCGGAAAAGCCTAAAGACTCGCAGATTCTCTTCATCGCTTTATCATATTCCAACTGGTTTCGGATATAATCAATGGCCTTAGTGGGTGAAAGTGTATTAAGCTCCTTAAACCGTTTTTTCAGATCTAAGTACTCACTTTTCCCCTTTGACGTCACCCCTGGTTGTTCAGCCAAAATTTCGAAGATGGAACGATCAATGGGTACTTGCTTAAGTAAATCGAGATGTTGCTTTCGAATCGGACAACTCAGTTTAGACCATATCCGCTCTAAAGTAGGCAAGCTTTTATCGCTAAACGAGAAGCGCAGGAGATTTAAAATATCGTTAATCGCCCAGTGGGAGAAAAACCTCTGTTTACCCGACTCTCGCATATAGAAGACAATATTGGCCCGATCTAACTCTTCTGCTAAACAAATAGCGGATAAATTATTACGATACAGTACTCCTACCTTCGCTAAATTGTTTTGGTTCTTAAGGTTTTGGACAATAAACTGATTTTGCTCTTTAATTCCTGCAAATTGGCCCATCTGCAGGACGTCTCCCTTGGGATTTTCCGTAAACATGTCTTTATCAAAACGCTGTTTATTAGAACGAATGAAGCCACAAGCTACCTCTACAATTTGCGGAGTGGAACGAAAGTTTTGCTCCATCCGGAGAATTTTCGCACCCGGGTAAGTCTGTTCAAACTCTAAAAGATACTTTGGTTCAGCCGCTCGAAACCCAAAAATTGATTGGTCATCATCCCCCACCACGAAAATATTGTCCTTAGGTTTAACGACCATTTCGATAATTCTATGCTGTAAAAGAGACGTATCCTGGCTCTCATCCGTGAGGATATGGTCAAAGCGCTTGCGATAAACCTCTAAGCACTTCTGGTTTTCTTTTAACTCCTGAAACGCCAGGGATAGCATATCGTCATAATCAATCAGCCTCGGATGGCTGTTTTGTTTATAGTTTTCATAATCGTTATAAATCAAAGAAAAATTTTCAATCTCACTCTTGGCAAGCTCTTCGGGTTTGCATAAGGTATTTTTTACATAACAAATGGCATTCTGTAACCCCTCTAGCTGCTCGTCGGTAATCGTAGAAAGATTATACTTTTCATAAATTCTACGCAGAACCCCCATCTTGCTTGCAGCGCCTGTTTGTTCCTCAATAATTTCGAATCCGATCCCTCTTTGACGAAAAGCTGTCCGAACTACTTCATAAGCAAAGCTGTGGATCGTAGAAAAATGAATTTTTTTATGAAGTCCTTCCGTTTGGCCGCTTACCATGGTCCCAAAGTTCATAACAAATCGTTCCCGCATTTCCTTGGCAGCTGCCCGCCCGAAGGTTAGACAAAGAATCCTGCGAGGATCTACATTTTCTACAAGAATTAAGTAAGCTAAGCGAACAGTTAGAAC
>DOPS01000260.1:0-3438 GCA_003512645.1 Desulfosporosinus sp. | reverse complement strand
TGATCTCTGCAAAGAAATCCTTCTCGTTAATCAACTTAAATCTCCCACTATCTAAGCCATATTATTATAATTATATCAGGAACTATGGTTAGTCAACAACTTCCGCAGGCAAAGGCCTGCCCTTCTTATCCCTCCAAGTCGTTCACCAACAAAAACACCCTCAGAAAGCATGAATTTCCAAAGGGTGTCTATAACCTTCAATAATAAAATCCTCCATGTTTTGTGTTAAAAAAAAGTGCGCAGAACAGCATGGATAAAACCTTTAATATCATCCAGATTTTCCTGCAAAATCCGATAAATCTCTGAGTCATCAACTAGCTAAAAAATCCTGTCGTTCCATAAGCTTTAACGTCTCTAGATTACGCAATTTTAAATCTATGAAAGAAAGTTTTCGCTGCATGATATCCTTATCCACCATGACTGTATTCCTCCTTAAGAGCTAGCTCGTAATCTCGAGAGAATATTGCATACTTAACAGCATAGTCCGGATAGGTCTTAATCACACATTCAATAAAATCGCTATGTTCTATATAGTCCCCTTCGTAAACAAGTATACCTTCCTGGAGTGCGCGAAACTGTAACGCAATAGAAACACGATTCAGATTTACTAAATCTATTCCATCATGACCAACATGAAGGCTTAAGGCTCCATCTAGCTCCAATTCTTCAGATAGTGTAACTGGGCGATTAAAAATTACTCCCAAATCGATATCACTTTGCGGATGTTCAAACTCAGTCCCAAGTGAACCAAATAAATAAACAGCAGCTATCTCAACTCGCGCCTGAAAAAATTCTTTCCAAGATTGTAACTCCACGGGCAGTTTTCGCATAGACATTACCCCCTTGACGCATTATATCATGCTAAATACTTATATAAAAGGTGTATGGTAATATTTTACTGAGCATTGAATAAAGATCGAGTATTGGTCGAAATGCCGATGGGCCTGTGTTGTCACACAGGCCCATGGTTGTTCAAATATCGTGACCACGCCAGCAGATCTTAATACAGTTACCGCAGGCAAGTTCGCCGATAGTGATTCGGTTATTCTCGAGCTGTTGCGCACAGGACACGATGTCTATCATCGTTTCGTAATTAGTGCCTCTACTCCACTCTTTCCCGGAAATCGCACCAGCCGGACATGCTCGAACACAGGCGTTGCAGTGTCCGCACTGTCCATGGATGTATGGTTTTCCAGTAGCCCAGTAAGGAGCATTGGTTAAGACTGTTGCCCAACTGAGCCGCGGCCCGTGATCGGGATTAATCAACAATCCGCTCTTACCTATCCAACCTAGACCGGCACAGGTTGCAGCTGTCTTATGAGGAAAAAGAGGGTGGATCCTGGAGATCAATCGGTCCCGTTGTTTGCTGGTGTCTGTGGGGATCTCCAAAAAGCGCCAACCATCATCCCTGAGCTGTTTGGAGATCTTTTTCTGGATATACTCAAACTTTCGCTCTATTTCTAAAAAACGGTATTCATAGATTTGGTCTTCAACCTGCTGTTCAGGATGAATTAGAGCGAGGGAGATTGCCGTGGATAGACCTTTTAAGTCAGGCGGCAAACCATTACTGACATCGCCTATGCCTACAATCTCGCATCCCCAATCCTTGATCTTTTTCAATAGACTGGCTGGATCCAGTTTATCCTGGGCNNTTAACTACTGAGCAATTCCGCCATGTTCCAATTCAACCTGTTCCCCATCACTTAATTTACCGGCGAATGCTCCGAAAAATTTGTAAATAGGGTGATTTTTATTTTCCGGCAAGCGTTTTGTTTCCTCAAAAGCTAGGGTCGCTTGAAATAGAGAAGCCGAAACGACTGCCGGGAAAATCCTGGGAGCGATGGATATAGGTCCATAAAAGATGAAGTCACTCCAGAGCAGTGCAGAGATTGCTTGACCAGCGGCATCCATTCCGGCAAAACCGTTTTGGCCCCACAGTTCTCTAGCTTCCTTCCACATAAACGTACCATTCGAAGAAGCCACTCCCGCAGGCCAGCCATGCTTTTCCTTAATCAGTTTATTACCCAGACAGGAAAAAGCTGTTGCAGGCAGGTTCATGACAGCGGTATCAACAAGGATTGATTGGAACCCCCCTTGACCCACTACTTCCATCAATTTTTCAAAGGAAGTTAGGCGACCGGAAGACTTTTGGTCGTTCTCGTCAAATGCTTGGACCACGACGTGTTTGACTCCCATTTCGCGTAGGGCTTTCACCTGATCAGGTATATCCTTATCCCAAGGTGTAATACTGTTGTAGAGAACACGGTCCAGCAGTCCTTTGGAGGCTGCGTATTCCATAGCTTCGAGGCGAGGTTTTTGTACCCACATGTCAATTCCGAAGGGAAGGTCACTATGTTCCGTGAAAAAGTCAATGTAGTACTTCATTTCTTCTGTCGAACTAGCAACCATGGCAACGAGCGCCG
This sequence comes from Desulfosporosinus sp., assembly GCA_003512645.1. Classification (GTDB taxonomy): domain Bacteria; phylum Bacillota; class Desulfitobacteriia; order Desulfitobacteriales; family Desulfitobacteriaceae; genus Desulfosporosinus. Next base: position 1,015 of record DOPS01000260.1, on the reverse strand, counting down.
GTATTCCCGTCTGTTCTGAGAGTGCCTCTTGCTGTTTTAAGAATTCCACCGCTTTGGCATGATCAAATTTATGATCTTTGCGGCTTTCCAGGATTCGGTCTCCGTTGTGGAACATAGAAGAAATAAGGAGTGGCGGGTTCTCTCCAAACTGACCTCCCACTTTGAAAGGTCCGATTTGACAAACTTTTTGGTTCCCTTTTAAAGTGAACATACTTTATCACCCTCCAACATTTAAGTTACGTACCCAGCGACTAGCACCGTGTTCTCTGACGGTTTCTACCATAGCTTTTAGATTTTCTAAGGGCGCGGTGGGCCATATATCACAACCCGGCCAGACAGCATCAACTCCTGCGTCTAAACTAGCAAGCACTCCTTTAACTACATCCTCGGGGGTTCCGGTGACAAGGACATTATAGGCATCCACTTGCCCAAAGATCAAGGAATCCGGACCGATTTCCGCCCTTGTTTTTGCCATATCGTTCTTGAATTCAAGGCTCATTGCAGCGGCTCCGCACTTATTCATGTTCCCGATAACGCTATTGGTCCCTCCACAAATGTGCAGAACATTGTTTCCTGGTAGGCCTGCAAAAATCTTTTTCAGATGTGGGGCTATAACTTTATTAAAGGCCCTGGGGCTCAGGATATCCGTAGTTGCTCCCATTTCCCGCACGGTAATATAGTCCGCTCCAGCCTCGTAGAATTTTCTCCCGATGGCGATCTGAACATCTGCTAAACGGTCCAACATTTGATTTATTTTATCGGGTTTTTTAAAAGAAAGCTTGAAAAGGTCGTTGAGGTCCATGAGTTGCCCTGCCAGGGTAAAAGGTCCCAATAGATAAGTGCCAATGGCCACGTCCTGGCCGATATCCTTTTTTAGTAAGCGAATGGCTTCGCAAATAACATTGATTCGACCACGCTCTAAAAAATCATCCGGTATGGGGAACGTTGTTATTTCTTCCTCAGTGTGAATGGTCTTCTCTTTAATTGTAGGGTAGAGAAGTTGTTCGACATTGTC
>DOPS01000187.1:0-3073 GCA_003512645.1 Desulfosporosinus sp. | reverse complement strand
CTGATCCTCCAAATGGCAAGTTTATGGAAGTTTTAGTAAAAATCATCTAGCTTTATCTGATTATCTTAGCCTTCCATGAGCGGCAGAACTAAAACCCTTGCCATCACTATAGCCTTTAGAGTAGGCTACTTGACCAGCTGAAGTATTGACTCTGGTATATTGTGGTGATTGACCGCGCTTTAAGTCCATGTCTTTATAAGTTTGAGTTACTAACTCATCTTTCATTAAAACCAGTCCCCATCCTTCCTTGCTCACTTGCTCGTTATATTGAGCTTCTAAGCCCGAAATCCAGCCCTCAACATAATTATTTCGAACCCCTCTTTGCTGAGAGATCCCTAGGCGATGTCCATGAAGTAATAAATAATCTTTACGATAAGCCTTCATGAACTGGTCTGCCCCGAATCGTATGTAGTCCGTAGCGAAAGAAAATGCCATGATCGCTATTTCGGTATCCTCCTTCAGTCCCATGAATGCCAGCCTTGTATAGCCTTTGCATTTATTGAGATAAGAATAACACCTAAAATTTTGGGCAATGACCCTGCCCAAGCTCTTTTTCCACCAGGATAACTTTTCAAATTCCGTAGCATAATCATCAAGAACTTCTTTCGGTGGGGTACTTTTTGCTGAGTCTCTTACTTCAACTTCATTGATCCCGTTTTCCGCCATTAAACGTTGGGCCATTAAAAGCGCACTTTGTGCCTCATTACTTGCTGGGTCACCACCGTTCTGCGCCAAATTAAGCAATGCCCTTACTTTATGCAATATTTTCTTGTCGACTGCCAATTAGCACACCCCGTTTTCTTTCAGATGCAGTCTTCTACTTTGACAGTTAATTCAACAGTCATGACTTCTAGCGTTTCTCGAACCTTAGATTCTTCATTATGAATAATCTCTAAAGGTTCATTGTCCATTAGTTCCCAGTCCCCAGCCTCATTTTTGCATAGTTTACGTCGCTTCTTTTGTACGTTCCATGTATCTTCGAGAATAGTCTCTACCGCTTGTTCTCGAAATTTTTCCTTCATTAATTCTACCACATGAAATAACATACCCTCATCGTAATCCTCAAGTGGTACATTCATATAGGCACCCATTGTTTTCAGCATGGTTGATATAGCCACCTCGAATTCTCTCGGACGTTTAGAACTTGACCCTTAACCATTAAATCACTCGGAGCACCAAGTCTTAGCGGAGACCGCCTAAGAAACTTCGCATCGCTTGATTGACTAAATCTGGCTGTTCCAGCATAGCCATGTGCCCCGCATCCTGAACAATTGTGAGGGTTGATTGCCTTAATTCGTCGGCCAGGTAGTTCGAATATTTGACTGGCGTCATTTGATCATCTTCTCCACAAATGACTAAAGCAGGGTGATTGATTTCCTTGATACGATCCATGATGTTAAAGGCATTACAGGCCTTAAAATCGGCTAAGAATACCCCCGTGGGAATTGTTTTCATCTCTTCAGCAGCTTCTTTCAAGACCAGCTCAGAAGCTTTCTCAGAATAGGTATTTTTGATATTTTCTAGTGGGTGTTCACCTCTACTCAAAACTTCAAATGTATAGGGGTTCACTCGCAATCTAGCTCCACTGTCAACAATGATTAGCCCTTTTATAGCTTTGGGATAGGTCAAAGCGAGCTCCATTGCGATCGCTCCTCCCATGGAATGCCCGACAATAACAAATTGTCCAAGCCCTAAGGCCTGTGCAAAACTCCAAATAAACTCGGAGTAACCTTGTATTACATCATCGGCAGAGCCCTCTGAGCGGCCATGCCCAGGAAGGTCAAGGGCAATTAAGTTATAACCATCGATTCCTGCTAATTGATAGGCCCAATTTTTACCCGTTCCCCCAGCTCCGTGCACAAATATTACTGATGTCCGATCAGCCGATATCTCACCATTTTGGCGATAATAAGTGTCCTTACCCTGAATGTCTATAAACGGCACTATTGAACGCTCCTCTCGATACCCACGAATCCTTTCAGGCACGAATCTACGATACTATTCTGACTTATTCTTAATCCTATTAAACTGAAGATCATTGAATAAGTCAATTACTTTTCTTGGACTATGCCTTGTATTACATCAATCTCGGCATTTAAGGATAACCTAAATCAGCTCAACAAAAGGTTTTTTAAAGGAAAGGAGATTAAAAATAATGAGCAATAAGAGAACTGACAAATCGAGAACGCATGCTGCAAATGTTGATGATCAACGACCAAATTCTGATAATGATCAGAAAAAGGTTCCTACCAGTGCCACCAATAAGCCTCTACGTTAATAATTAATCGCTTATAAGAGGTTGTAACAATCTAGATAAACTAGTTTTGTTACAACCCCTAATTACATTGAACAATTTAAGTATTAGACTCTTTCTCAGTGACATTCTGATCCTTTTTTTGATGTTGTTTGGATTCAGCGCTTCTTGAATCATACTTTGCACTTGTGAGCCCTTTAATGTGCTTTTGAATCTCTCCTGACTTTTTCATGCTTACCTCCATGTATCTTTACTTTATTAGTATCCCATGTTTAGTATGTTTCAGTAGGGACTATATCATGTAGGTGAACCACTCTCCATTGAAATGGAAAGCATCTTTAGGATTCTAGGCAACGAACCGAGATCCGTTAAACCTATACATCCATGGACGGCCCAAATCCACTACTGGTCGATCTTGTGATCGCTCACAAAATGTTACCAGGTACTTTTTAGCAATATTTATTGCCCCATTAATATCGGCATTCATCACAGTCCCGCAATCTTTACACACATAAAGCCCACGGTGTTTACGATTTGCCTTCCGTGCATTTACCTTAGACGGCATTTCCTTGCACACTGAGCACGTCTGAGAGGAATACTCTTCCGTCACGCTCACGACTGCAATCCCAACGAGAGCCGCTTTATATCGAATCAACTCCGCCACTTTCCGAAACGGCCACTTATGAAACCTTTGGTCCCACATTCCGCTGGTGTGACCCATTGCTGAATAGTTTTTTATTGTTATAGATGTAATAATAAGGAACGTGCAATAGAATATCTTTAGCTAGATTTTGCTCATTGAGCGTTATCATTTGATTA
>DOPS01000218.1:0-6936 GCA_003512645.1 Desulfosporosinus sp. | reverse complement strand
GAAGCACTAAGAACTAAAATGCATCAATCTTTAGACGGTGTACAACAACGTAATATCGTGACGTTCCATGAGGCCTTTCCTTATTTCGCGAAAGAATTTAATTTAACTATTGCAGGGGTTATCGAACGTGAGCCAGGTTCCGCACCAAATGCTAAAGAGTTAAGTGAAACCATAGAACAGGTTAAAAGTCTCAAGATCAAGGCTCTGTTTGCCGAACCCCAATATCCTACTAAAGCGGCCGATTCCATTGCCAAAGAGACGGGTGCTAAAGTTTATACCCTTGATCCAATCGTAACAGGGCCAATAGAGGCCGATGCCTATATTAATCTTATGGAAAGCAATCTCATAATCTTACAAGAGGCTTTAAAATGAAACATCCTAAATGTGCCAATTCCGAATCTAAAACCTGTGCTTGTACTTTATGTTGCACCAAAATTAATAACTTTGGGGTTAAACGCAGTGGTATAGAAATATTGAAGAACGTCAATCTCCACATTCATTGTGGGGATTTGACGGCTATTATAGGTCCTAACGGGGCTGGGAAAAGCACGCTTCTAAAGGCTGTTCTAGGAGAGATTTCTCATACCGGAGAACTTCAATTTCTTGATGCTAATAATAAAGGAACCACCAGACCGTCTATAGGTTATGTTCCCCAAAAACTCGATTTAGATTCCAGCTCCCCTACTAGTGTCCTCGACCTATTCGCTGCAGCCCATACGAACATCCCAATCTGGTTTACCTATCCTAAAAAGATCCGCGAGCGGGTCATAGAAAGCTTAACACGTACTCATGGAGAACATCTAATTAATAAACGGTTAGGGGAATTATCAGGCGGTGAGTTACAAAGAGTCTTATTAGCCCTTGCCCTTGATCCGATTCCTCATCTCTTGCTACTGGATGAACCCGTTTCAGGCATTGACCAAAAAGGGTTAGAATTATTTTATCAAACCGTTGCCATCCTTCGGAAGAGCTACGATTTGTCGATAATCTTAGTTTCACATGATCTTAATTTGGTAGCGGAGTATGCAGATCGTGTAGCCTTCGTCAATAATAAGACAATTGAATGCTGCGGGACTCCACAAGAAGTCTTCAGCAATGCTAAAGTAATTCAAACTTTCGGTTTGGATTGGTCTAATCGCTTCCGAAAGGATGAAAAGGATAGGGTGGCTAATGCATTTATGGTATAGCTTAGTAGATTTAGTACTTCCATTCGAATGGATGCAGTATGCGTTTATGAAGAATGCTCTCTTAGGCGTTTTACTGGTAACTCCAATTTTTGGCTTACTTGGCACCATGATTGTCAATAATAAAATGGCCTTCTTTTCTGATTCCTTAGGTCACTCTGCTCTAACCGGGATTGCAATTGGGGTTATTTTGGGGATCAAAAATCCAGTCTGGTCAATACTTTTCTTCTCTGTGTTGATTACTATAGCTATTCTTTTCGTTAAAGAAGCGAACACGGCTTCCACGGATACGATCATCGGGGTGTTTTCTTCGACGGCAGTTGCCCTGGGTATCGTCATACTTTCACGTAATGGTGGTTTCAATAAATATTCAGGGTATCTTATCGGGGATTTGTTAAGTATTAGCCCATCAGACTTACTAACCTTGGGAATTGTCTTCGTACTGGTTATCTTGTTATGGGTCGTGATGTTTAATAAGCTCCTGCTATCGAGTATGAACCAATCTTTAGCCCGTAGCAGAGGGATCAGCGTTAAATTGTATGAATACTTATTTACCATAATGATGGCAGTCATCGTAACAATATCAATCCAATGGGTTGGAATCCTAATTATTAGTTCACTCCTGATCATACCAGCAGCTTCTTCACGAAATATAGCTAAAAATATGCGACAATATCATATCTACTCAGTTTTGATCGCCGTTGTTTCAGGACTAGCGGGCTTAATCTTATCTTACTTCTGGGGAACAGCTACCGGGGCAACGATTGTACTGATCACTTCAGGATTCTTTGCACTTACGTTTGTGGTGAAATTAAGACTGGGGTAGAGCTAAGGCCTTAATTTCAGAATTCATGGTTAAGCTTTTTACCCTCTAAATTCTATCAGAAGTCAATAAAGACGAGAAACAAAAGGGTGACCATGTTGGTCAGTTTTGACTCTGTATTGCGTATGTGATACATTCGATTTAAATTTAATAATGAGCAAGCGATTTTTCTTAGCCTAAAAATCGTAGTTCAGCATCATTTCGGGACTAGTCCGGTTCTAGAAAATATCAGTTTTCAAGTGAAAGGCGGAGAGATCTTTGGGATTATCGGTCCGAACGGCAGTGGTAAATCCACGCTTATTCGGACCATGAGTGGCTTACTAAAACCCAGTCAAGGAGAAATCCTCTTCCATAATAAAGATATAGGTTCGTACAGAAAACGGGACCTTGCAAAACTCATTGCCGTGTTGGAGCAAGAAGGGATCCCCCCCCTATCCTTCACGATCGAAGAGGTTGTTGCCATGGGACGTTATCCGTGGTTAAGGCCCCTTGCGGACCTATCCCATCTAGACGAACAGATTGTCGAAGATGTCCTTAAAAACCTAGGCCTCTGGAAAATAAAGAGCCAAGCGGTTAATGCTCTGAGCGGCGGTCAGCGCCAGATGGTCTGCTTAGCAAGAGCTATGGTTCAGCAGCCAAAAGTATTAATCCTGGATGAACCGACCACGTTCTTGGATATTGGGCATCAAATGCTCGTGATGGACCACGTTCGAGAGTGGCACCAATCTCAGGACATTACTGTCATTATGGTATTGCATGATTTAAATCTTGCAAGTCAATACTGTGACCGCCTTCTCCTCTTAGATAAAGGCTGCGTGCAAAGCTATGGGAAAATCCACCACGTATTAAAACCAGAAACCATTTCGGCTGTCTATAAAACCGAAGTTATCATGATTGAACACCCCATACAGCATGTACCTCAATTTTTGCTCACCAGTCAATAGTACGGATGAATCGTGAGTTAGGCGATGGCAATGCCCTCAACTTAATACACACTTAGTTTTCTGAGGGAAACTGACCTTTTGAGTAAACGTCTTGCAGCGGCCATTGAGGAGTGTTTTTATGAAGCCCGGAATTGCCGGCCAAGCCAGACTTGGCCGGCAGTTTGCTTGTTGCTGAGGTTAGGTCAGTGTCGGGAAAAAGGCCGGTGCTAAGCCTGAGGTGGGTCGAAAAGATCATCGGTAACAGTGCCGATGACCTTAACGTCCCGTAGGCCTGTGAGGGCGCCGCTGGTCGTCAGGAAAATATTGCCGGAGACAATCGTATTCATAACGGTCAGGACCTCAGCTTGATTCAGGTCTTCCCGGGGATTGGGAATTGTTATTGTAAACGTCTTTCCTCCCTCGGTGGCAAAACTTAACCTGACCACTTTGGTATTGGTTGTAGCCACAAACTCACCTCCTTTTCTTTGGATTTTCTTAAACGGTTACTCCTCTGTCAGCCTGAAATTTTTTCTCAACTGCACGTCCAGCAGCGGCTGCAGTGATAGGCTGAATAAGGCCTGAGCCACATCGTAAAGGGCTTCTTCGGAGGCATCGGCCCGCACATAGCTCAGGCTTTTTTGCCTGGTTACCGGGCTTCCGGCGGGAGTAGATCCGCTTTGGTAAACTGCTACCAGTACCGAATTCAAAGGTTCAGCTATGATTGACATTTTCTTGCTCCTTTCTGATCTTTTTGACAAACCGGCTGTTCCGGCATGTCTCTATATACTATGAGCTTGTACCCCGGGGGGTTACCCTCCGAAACAAAAAGAATGGTTCATAGCCAAGCCTTCACCATTCGAAACCCGCCTGCGTATGCTGTCATTAAAGCTATTAAAAAGGCGGGAATCAAAATGAATGAACCCATCACTGAACGTACGCCGCTAGTCATCGCGGCTGAGATTAATAAGATTAAACAAGAGACTGATAAAATCATGCTTACCAGTGCCATGGAGATCGGCAGGCGCCTGAAGGAGGCCAAGGACCTGCTCCCCCATGGAGAATGGGGAAAATGGCTGGTGGAATCGGTGAGCTATTCCCAGCGCACAGCCAACAAGCTGATGCAGCTTTTTAAAGAATATGGAGATAAACTATTCGCTGCCGGCGCTGAGGTTGGCAGGTCAAATTCGCCAGTACTGGCGAATTTGACCTACTACCAGGCTCTTCTCCTGCTGGGAATTCCGGAAGATGAGCGGGAGAGATTTATCCTGGAGCATGATATTAAGAATATGACCACCCGGGAGCTGGATCGGGCGCTCAAAGAACGGAAGCAAATCCCTCCGGAGAAAGAGCAGGCTCAAGTCACGCCCCTGTCCGATAATCCCGGGGTAATCAAGATAGAATATCAAACCGTCAAAAAAACCGACAAACCAAGAAGCAGGCCAAAAACTGCAGCCTCTCAAACCTTTACCACGAAGTATGAAGAAAGAGATGCACCGCTTGCTGCCAAACGATTGCCGATACCTTCTAGGAGCTGCTGGAAGCCCTCGGCCAACTGGCCAGACTTGATCTGGCGGTGAAGGAGAAATGCAGTAAAGACGCGAGCCAGCTTGCTGAATATATGGTCGAAAGGCTTAAAGAGTGGCCGCCTGTTCCCAGGACGAATATGAAGACGGTTGAAACCTACGCCACTTATGAAAAGTGGTAAATAATCCTAGATTTGATGCGATAATATAGATAGAGTTTAAATTCATTGGGAGTAGCTCCCGGAGTTCCATCTTCATCTTATTCATAGTCTTCTGAAGATGGGGCGAGAGAGCTTGAGAAATTGAGGCATGACAATCATCAGGTGTAGGCGGGTTTCGTGATAGTTGAAAAGAGCCGTAAAAAGGCTCTTTTTATATTCAAGAGTTTTCTTGATCTGCCAAGGCCACGTGACTTTAGAACAGCTGATCGGCGAAAGTCTGTCCGTCAGGCGGCTTCCGTGAATTAATTGAGTTGAGACAGTAGCTGTTTGTCACAGATGAGGGCTTGAGCACATATGCTTTGAGTAAGGTTGTTCAAACTCACCTGCATTTTCGACTTAGGCTGCATGGGAAGATAGGGAGAGGCTGTAAGTCAGCGAGCGTAGGTGCAATAATAGAAAGGACATTAGGGGTGGTTATATGAGTATTCCATTAAAAGAAAAGGTCGTAAAAGAATTAGAAGACTATCTGAAAACTGACCTTTACCAAGTTCCAAGGAAACTGATATTTTTTAACGGCATATTAAACGATGGAAGTACTGTGATTATTTGTACGCCACAGTCTAAATTGTATCCGAGGAGGTGCGGGTGCACTGACCTAACGACGGTTCAAGTGTCTATGTTGGACAATGCTGACCATTCGATCCTTGCCTTTCGCGTAGAAGATAATCGAGTTTATTACTTGGACTTCCGTAACTTGAAGCCCTATCTTACAGAGGAAGCAGCTTACTACAGCGAAAAACGAGGAAAAACCTTTTGGCAACTTTATATTTGGTCTTACTGTATTCAAATATTACGGAACAAAAACAGCCTGGCAATATATCCCAATCGCTTAACGGAGTTGGGAGATTATTACTAGGCACCCTGATCCTCATCACAATAGCTTTTCCATTTGATTTTATGTGTAATTACAAATAATGAAGTTAAATCGCTGACGGAGAGTCTGCAGGTTGTTCTGCCGGTTAAGCTTAACTTTAGCTATATGCTGGGGGGTTTTGTGGTGGTGATGGCCACTTATGAATTGGCAAAGCTGATGTGCAGAAAAAAGGTGGCGCGTATCCCCATGAGCGAGGCTCTTAAAGCCGGAGCGGAATAGAGAGGTAGCTTCTTCTGGGGAGGTGAACGGATGGCTTGGAGAGGCGGTAAGGCCCGCGATAGTACTGTTAGTACAGGCGTACTTGCTGTTGTCCTGTTGATTTTGTTCAAAAAATCGGCAATGGTCAGCAAATATTGGTTATTTATGTGATCCGTGATCAGTTTGGGATTTTTTTGTTTACTATAATTATAAAAGTTGTTTATTAGCACTTTAAACAGGGTATCTTACGCCAGCTTGAAATTTATAAATATTGTATAGCTAGGTATATAATATTAACTTGATTATGGTAAACTATTACCAAAAGGAGTTATGCAGCTAACATGACTCCAGTGTAACAGCCGCTTAAAGGGCGGACGGCTTCAAAAGTGCGGAATAGACCGAACCTTTGTACAGTGGCGGTCTATTTCCGTTTACGGAATGTATCCTCTTTATCCGTCAAAAGGAGTGAGGGAATTGAGTCTTATCCATAAACCCCATGACAAATTTTTCAAAGAGACCCTCAGTGATCTCCAGACGGCCCAGGATTTTTTGCAAAACTATCTGCCTCGGGAACTCCTGGAATTCATGGACTTGGAGACCATCGCTCTGCAAAAGGACAGCTTTATTGAAAAAGAGTTGGAAGAAACCTTTTCCGATCTGCTATTCCAAACTAAAATCAATCATAAAGACGGCTATCTTTACCTTCTTTTTGAGCATAAAAGCTACCCCTCTCCCAAGATAGCCCTCCAATTGTTGAAATATATGCTGAACATCTGGGAACAAAAAACGACGGATCAGCCCACGGCTAAACTGCCAGTAATCATCCCTCTGGTGGTCTATCACGGCAAAGCACGCTGGAACAGTCCGGTGAAACTCTCAGGCCTAATCGAAGACTATGATCAGCTGCCACTTGCCGTAGCCAGCTGCCTTCCGGATTTTTCCTACCTGCTGTATAATATCTCCCACTATAGTAATGCGGACATCAAAGGCAGCGTTAAGCTTCAGATATTTTTAAAGTTGTTAAGAGACATCTTGGAACAGGACTACACGGTATTTCTGAAGACTTTAGAAGAATCTATCATGGCTTTTAATCAGCTGGAAAACCAAGGCAATGGGCTGGAATACTTTGAGACTTTTATCCGCTACATCATGAATGCCAGGAATGATTTGGAATTTCAGACGGTCTACGA
>DOPS01000221.1:0-5055 GCA_003512645.1 Desulfosporosinus sp. | reverse complement strand
ATCCCACCCATCAGCGCAAATCCGATCAGTGTCCGCTCTGGACTAATCGCAAAGTTTGCTAAGAATTCTTCTCGTGCCTCTTCTGGCATACCCGGAGTTTGACAGATCACGACCACCTGTTGGTTTAGTTCCCTAAATCTCAGATAAATCTCATTTAGATAATCATAAGAGGGGAAATAGACAAGATAGTTTCCCTCTTTATGAGAAATGGCAGAGCTTATTGCTTCAGCAACCAGGCTATAGGACTGAGCACGCTGCCTATACTTAGTAGAGATGCGGTCCTGAATAAGCAGACAAAGATTCTCTGGGGGAAATGGCGATGCTAATTTCAGCTTATACGATGTTTCCTCGCCACCCAAAATATTCATATAATAGTCCATTGGACTCAGGGTTGCTGAAAAAAGGACCGCAGCCCGCCCCCTTGCCAAGGCTTCTCTCAATCGCACAGAAGGGTCAAGGCAAAACAGCTTGACTCGGAAATCTTCTCGAGTTGGCTGATGATAAGTAACGTAGTGACTATCATAACTTTCTGAGGTCCGGATAAAACTTAAGGCTTGAAAATAGTGGTCTACAAATAAATCCCGCCAAGCAAAAGGCTGTTCGCTGGTCTTAAGAAAACGTTCGGCTTCTTTGACAAACTGCCTCAACGCTTGAAGCAATTTAGCTGGAGGCTCTTTTTCTATTCGCTCTCCGCTTCCCTCAGTTTCTGAGCTGAGTTTTTTCTCTTTGACTAAGGCAGAATTAACTTTCGTCAAACTTTTCGTCAGTCTCGCATCGTCCTCTTTGGTAAGCCTCTTTAGCTTTAGCCAGGACTCCTTACTTACTTCTGCTGAAAACATTTCTCGTGCCCGATCCACCAAATTATGCGCTTCATCCACTAAAAAGGTGTACTCTCCCCCCTCAAGAAAAAATCTCTTTAAATACACCCGAGGGTCAAAAACATAATTGTAATCACAAATCACCACATCCGCCCAATTTGCCATTTCCAAAGAAAACTCAAACGGGCAAATTGAATGCTTGCGTGCATATTCCTCGATCACCTGACGCGACCAGGAATCCTCTTCAAACGCATCCTCCACCGCCACCCGTACCCGATCGTAAAATCCCTGGGCATAAGGGCAATCCTCAGGAAGACAGGTCGACTCGGGGAGAAAACAAAGTTTTCGCTTCGCCGTCAAGGTCAGACGCTTAATGGCTAACCCTTGTGTCTGCAAATTTGTTAAGGCTTTTTCGGCAACCGTTCGCGTGATCGTCTTTGCCGTCAGATAAAAGATCTGTGAGGTATGCCCTTCCGCCATCCCTTTGAGGGCGGGAAATAAAGTTGCCATGGTCTTGCCAATACCCGTGGGGGCTTGGGCAAATAATTTTTGGCTATGCTTGACTGTTTGGTAAACCCCTACTGCCAATTCCCGTTGTCCTGGTCGGTAAGTCGTGAAGGGAAATTGGGTCTTGCGAATACTGGCATCTCTCGTCGCCGCCCACTCTTGCAAGCGGTAGGCCCATGCTAAATAACGCTCGGCTAAGTTAAAGAAAAACTCCGCAAGCTCTGTCTGAGCAAATGATTTCTTGAACTTTTTAGTTTGGGCAGTATCCAGTTGAAAGTAGGTTAGCTGAGTTTCCACTGTCTCTAAGCCTTCTTGAACCGCATACATGAAGGCATAGCATTGCGCCTGTGCCCAGTGCAAATCGTTAAATGCTTCATCTATAAGGTCTAAATCCAGCGAGGTTGTTTTAATCTCATCGATGCAGACTCCAGAATCGCTCTTTATAACGCCATCGGCTCGCCCCTTGATTTCCAGATTGGCATAGACATAGCTTAGCGTCACTTCTGGAAAATAATCTGCTCCGCTTATTTTCTGGACATATTGATGGCCCTTCGTCCCTTCTTGAGCTCGTGAAGCGCTAATCGAACCCGGCTGCAAATCTCCGCGCATCAGCACAAACTCCACAAGAGTCCGAACCGATACCTTGAAAGGGGTGGGTTCTGCTGCTTTTTCGTTCATTATTTCCACCTCTTTCACCGAAGCAAGGTGAGGCATAAGGACATTTCTCCCGCTGCCGAGACTTCCCGCTACTAAATACCCTTTGATTATAACAACTAACCAACAAAAAACCTATTAACAGGCGTGCGATACGGAAAGTTAATTATTTTAGCACGCCTCGTTTTGCCAATGCCCTGCAATAAAAGAAGAACCCAGCTGTCATTAGCAGTATCGTTATGTCAATAAGAGATGTTAAAGGTCCGAAAACACCTTAGTGTATAGGAACACAAATTTCACAATAATGATTGTTAACCATTTCGCCTATATACCTTTCAAGGACAGGTCTTGTTTCAAAGGCTTGTAGCTTTCCGTTGATGAACCGTTACCCATGACCTTCACCAATTACCCAATGCAAGAGTCCTAGAAAATTTACCTCTTGCGTAAAGCAAGAGGTAAGCCATATATTAGCAATATTTTATTAAATCTTTGACATAGCAATTAGCACAAATTCAGCACCTTTTAACAAAAATTAATATTATCTACTTTCGTATTTTCAGTGTTATAAATGTGCTATTTATTCAACAATCCCTTATATTTCCATTTAGCGAACTTCCAGTTGGTAATCGTCTTCCTTGTCTACCGCTCGTAAGGACTACGGATGCCGCTTAATGTAAATTTTATGTAAATCTTGCATAAGATTTATACCCACTTTGATGAGCGTCAATCGCTTCTTCTGTCAATAAAACTCACTTGCCATGATGTTTAATTAATGGATTTCTAAAATAAAAAGAGCGGGTATTAACCGCTCCAATTGACTAACCTTTAAATCCAGCACTCCGCGAAAGATGATAAAGAATTAATTGATTAAGGCTTATATTTTCTTTTTTAGCTAGTTCAGATAAATATCTGTGAAGACTTTTTGGAACTCGCACATTAAATTTTCCTGAGTAGTCGTTTTTAGCTGGTTCAGGAATTTCGATGCCCTGTTCCAAAGCTATCTCTATCCAGCCTTTTTTGGCGTCCTCGATCATTTCTAATGCTTCATCTGCTGTTTCAGCCTGGGTAATACAACCAGGCAGATCAGGTATCTCAATAACATATCCACCCTCTTCAGCCGGGTATAAAGAGTATTTGTATGGGAGAGCTAAGTAATAATCAATCCCTTTATTCGTCATCGTTAATTTCTCCTTCCAACAGTTCGATGGCCCGCTCAACGTATGTAGCCTTAATATGTGGTTTGTGAAATGGGACCGAGAGAAGCTTCTCTCCCTTTATATAGTAATAGTGACTGGTACCCTTGGATGATTGTCGTTTAGTAAATCCGTAATGGCTTAATATTTTGTCTAATTCTTCAAATCTTACGTGTTTAGGATTATTCCGAATACGTTCAAGCAGCTTTTTAAGCTTTTTAAGCTTGCTCAACCGCTCCACCTCCTACATAAATAGTACCATATATAGTGGCGAACATCAACGTAATTGGTTATTTTTTGATTATTGAGAATAAATGGCGCTTAGTTATTGTCTGCAACATTTTTTATACTTCTTGCCAGAGCCACAAGGACATGGTTCATTAAGTCCGTGACACCACATGCCAGATATACCTGGGAACCTAAAGTAAAATCAAGCATAGACATTTAGAATCTCTAAGACATTACGTAGTGTGTCGAGGTGACAACTCTCAAAAACCTCAATCGATAGGTTTTTATATCGAATCACTATGGGAGCCGATGGGCTCATCGGTATTCCCACTTGAGTGATCGGGACAAACTCATGTTTACAAGAGTTCTCCGACTCGAGGGATTCTTTATTCAATTTGTTGATCCAGTAATGCAAGCTGGAAAGGGTGAGTTTGTTTTGCTGGCACCAGGTTTGAGCGTTCAGGCCACTATTTCGATAATTACAAATACGTTCTTGCCATAGTTCGTGTTTCAATCCTCTAGTCATAAAAAATACCTCCAAAGTTTAATTTGAAGGCATTATCTCATGTCTATGAGGTAGTTTGAAGATACAGTCGATTTGACGCTTACAAATAAAGGATAGTACCTTTTGAAATTTTTCATTTGTGTACCTCATCTGTTAAATTCCTGTTTTTCGGTAAGATTATATAAATAACCAGCAAGTCATGTTTTATATCATAACTTCGTAGTATTAGCCTAACGGGTAATTTGAACAACCTTACTCAAAGCATATGTGTTCAAGCCCTCATCTGTGACAAACAGCTACTGTCTCGACTCAATTGGTTCATCCAAAAGACCAACGGCGGGATACTTCCCGCCGAACATTTGAATATAAAAAGAGCCTTTTTACGGCTCTTTTCAACTATCACGAAACCTTCCTACACCCAATGAATTTAAACTCTATCTATATTATTGCCTCAAATCTAGAATTATTTACCACCTTTCATGAGTGGCATAGGTTTCAACTGTCCTCATATTCGTCCTGGGAACAGGCGGCCACTCTTTAAGCCTTTCCACCATATATTCAGCAAGCTGGCTCGCGTCTTTACTGCATTTCTCCTTCACTGCCAGATCAAGTCTGGCCAGTTGACCGAGGGCTACCAGCAGCTCCTGGAATGTATCGGCGATAGTTTGGCAGCAAGCGGTGCATCTTTCTTCATATTTCGTGGTAAAGGTTTGGGAGGTTGCAGTTTTTGGCCTGCTTGTTGGTTTGTCGGTTTTTTTGACGGTTTGATATTCTATTTTGATTTCCCCCGGATTATTGGACAGGGGTGTGACNNTAAATTTCTCCCGCTCATCTTCAGGAATTCCCAGCAGGAGAAGAGCCTGGTAGTAGGTCAAATTCGCCAGTACTGGCGAATTTGACCTGCCAACCTCAGCAAATAGGTTATCTCCATATTCTTTAAAAAGCTGCATCAGCTTGTTGGCTGTGCGCTGGGAATAGCTCACCGATTCCACCAGCCATTTTCCCCATTCTCCATGGGGGAGCAGGTCCTTGGCCTCCTTCAGGCGCTTGCCGATCTCCATGGCACTGGTAAGCATGAATTTAGAAGTCTCTTGTTTAATCTTATTAATCTCAGCCGCGATGACCAGGGGAGTACGTTCCGTGATGGGTT
>DOPS01000223.1:0-9977 GCA_003512645.1 Desulfosporosinus sp. | reverse complement strand
AAGCCTTCATGAACTGCTCAAAGCGGCTACTGACAGGAATAAAGTAGTATTCACGAACAACATAAAAACAGCTGTCAGGGAATCTGACATCATCATGATTGCAGTCGGTACCCCTGAAAGCAAAAACGGAGAAACGGACATGTCCCAGCTGATTCTGGCGCTTAAGCTCGTAGCAGGTTATATGAACTATTACAAGACCATTGTTATCAAAAGTACAGTACCGGTAGGTACTTGTGCTATGGCTAGCATGATTATTAAGGATAACCTGAAAAACCCAATGATACCCTTCGACGTGGTTTCAAATCCGGAATTTCTTAGGGAAGGAAATGCAGTCAGTGATTTCCTGAATCCGGATCGAATCGTTGTTGGAATAGATACCCCCGAATCCGAAGTTGTGATGAAGGAATTATACAGCACCTTCGATGCTCCGATGATTTTTACCGATACCAGGAGCTCGGAACTGGTTAAGTATGCCTGCAATGCCTACCTGGCTACCAGACTCTCCTTTATCAACGAAATCTCGGAAATCAGCGAGAAGGTTAACGCCGATATCCATGCTATCCTTCGAGGCATGAAGCTCGATAAGCGGATAGGAAGTCATTACCTTAACCCTGGTCCCGGCTTTGGCGGTCTATGCCTTACCAAGGATTTGAAATCCCTAATTTGTTTTGCGAGTAAGGCAAACACCGACCTGCCTCTGTTGAAAGCGGTATTGGAACGCAATGGAATACAGATCAAAAGCATCATCGGTTATGTTATGAGTGAACTCAAGGATGTAGAAAATACGAAAATAGCCATTTTAGGATTAAGCTTCAAAGCCGGTACCAATGACACGAGGAACTCTCCTGCCATCCATTTACTTGAGAAATTAACAGCTACAAAAACTACTATCCATGTCTTTGATCCCGTAGTAAAGAATCTAGAAGAACCGCTTAATTCAAGAGTCACTTTTTCCGAGAATATTGAGGATACTATAAAAGACGCTGATTGTTTAATAGTTATGACAGAATGGCAGGAATTCAAGGAGTTGGAGCTTAAGACAGTTTATAATATGATGAAAACCCCCTTAATCGTTGATACAAGGAACATTTTCGCACCCAACAAAGCTCATTACCTTGGGTTCCAATACAAAGGTATTGGCATTGCCGATAACATCTATAAAAACATCAGCGTTCCTCTGAAAAACATTATTTAAATAATCCAGTTTTTCAAATCCTCTGAGCGTTCCAGAAACCTATAGTCGCCGAAATTCCCTTTGAATAGAGATAACCCTGCAGTTTGCTGTGCAGGGTTATCTCTCTCATATCTGACCCTAAACCTTGAAGCGTTCCACTTCTTTCTGAAGCTGATTGGCGTATTGCGCTAGGGACTGGGCCCAATGATTTCCTTGATGATAAATGGCTAGTCCCAAATCGGGCAGCTTCACTGTCCTACCATTTGAATAATATCTTTATTTTGCTAGGAACACCACCGCTAGAGTATGCACACTGTCCGGCCATATAACTTAATGAATTTCCCAACAGATTAGATAATATCCGGATGAGTCTTCCAGCATCACCCATAAAACGAAAGAACGATAGGATCCCGCATTAAAAGGCGGGGTCTCTCGTTCTTTCGTATAGATAAGCCGTTATTAGGACTTTACCTGCTTCCGGAAGTTACAATAGCCCTGCCGTCCTAGTCGCGAGTTCGCTTCGCTCCCCATGGATCAGTCGAACCTGTCCATAATAGGATTGACCATTTAACCTTGCAGCGACATGGGCTAGCCCATTACTCTCCTTATCCAAATAAGGATGATCAATTTGATCTGGATCTCCACATAGCACAATCTTCGTTCCTTCACCCGCACGTGTAATAATCGTCTTTACTTCATGGGCAGACAGGTTCTGGGCCTCATCAATAATCATGAATTGATTAGGAATGCTTCGACCCCGGATGTAGGTAAGGACTTCAATTTCAAGTTGCCGTTTCTTGATGAGAAGGTCAATGACGCTGTCAATAATAGATTCGCCGCCTCTTTCGCACTCTTTCTCCCGCTTTGGTCGAAGTAAATATTCAAGATTATCATAAATCGGCTGCATATAAGGGCGAACCTTGTCCTCCTTCACCCCAGGAAGAAACCCAATATCTTTCCCAAAAGGAACAATTGGCCGAGCGCAAAGCAACCTAAGATAGATTTCCGCATGAACTGTTTGTTCCAGGCCACACGCCAAAGCAAGTAGAGTTTTCCCTGTGCCTGCCGGACCCATTAAATTAACCAACTTAATCTCAGGATTGTTGAGCATTTCCAAAGCCCAAGATTGTTCCATATTCTTGGGTCTAATATCCCAAGATGCGTTACTGGGACCCATCTGATAGACTAATGATTCCCCAGTTGAAGACGAAACTAAAGGGAGTACTGATTCATCACTCAACACTGCTTTCACGCAGCGATTTGGCAGCAAGGGCACTTGTAAGGGAAGACATTTATTTTTATAAAGTGCAGTAACCTCGGCATCCTCTAAGTTCAGTATTAAGATCTCATCCATTATCGGGGGCAGCACCACTTTGTCATTATAATAATCTTGAGTTAAAATCCCCAAAGCATCCGCTTTAACCCGCATGGCTATATCTTTGGTAACCAATATGACGGTGCGTTTTTCTTCACGAGATAAATTTAAGGAGACCGCTAGAATCCGATTGTCCGCCAAAGATAGATCCGAATTTACTGGCAAAACATCATTAGAGTAATGATTTAACTCGATCCGAACCTTTCCCCCGTTCGGCAAGAGGACACCCTGAGAAAGTTGACCGTCGTTCCGTAAGTGATCAAGATGACGGATCGCCTCCCGGGCAGCTCGTCCGACATTCTCCAAGAGATGTTTCTTACTTTCTATCTCCTCTAAAACCACGTAAGGGATAATTACCTCATTTTCTTGGAATAGAAATATTGAGTTAGGATCATGCAATAACACACTTGAATCGAGTACATATACTTTTTGCAAAAAATATACACCCCTTTTTCTGTCGCTCTTTTATATGAATTGTCTCAATTTATTGTAACATATCGATGTAAAGTGAAGCCTTTATTTGTGTTAAATATATGTAAAATAGCCCGTATTCTGCCTAGCATTACCTGGCACACTTTTATTGCAATAATACCGTGATTTTGACTTTCATTACTTTATCTTGGACTGGATTAGCTAAATACTGCCCCTCATAAAGGCTTTTGAAATAATCTTAAGTAAACTGTATCCCATGAATACTTGTCTAATTAATGGAAGATGCGCTATACGGAATCTTAATATTCCATACAGCGCACCTAAAACAATCTAGCAGAAGATCTTAATAATTATGAACTCTAGCCTTTGTTTTTGTTCATTGAAAACGTTCAATCCTTTTGAGGATTAGAAAAAATTCCTCGAAAGCCTCTCATCAACAGTTTTAAGAATTCACTAAAGAGGATAATGCTAAATGTAAATGCTATGATCTTAAACCATAGAGCAGCTTCCAGTGGTACTGTTTTAAAGACTTGCCCACCAAACTGAGTGACAAGAATCTGAACTAGGAATGTTAGGAAGACAACCCCTACCATTAATTTATTTCTATGAATATTGGGGAAAATACTGGTTACCCCAAACTCTCTACTGTTAAAGGCATTCCAAAGCTGGAACAAGACAAACGATGTAAACACAATGGTCGATTGCTGTGCTTCTGTTCCACCAAGGATTTGTGTTTTCATAAGCATGAGTAAGGCGGTCACTATAAACAAACCATTGGAAAGAATTTTAAGCAACATATCTTTGGTAACAATGGAGGCATTTCTCTTAATAGGTTGTTTTTCTAGTAAATGTTCTCTTGGCGGTTCTAAACCTAAGGTTAAGGCTGGAGGCCCGTCCATGATAATATTGACCCATAACAACTGCAACGTCGTAAAGGGCATCTTATACCCCATCAGCTCTGCCAAAATTACTGTGACAAACGCTACGACATTTACGGTAAGTTGGAACTGAATAAAACGTTGGAAGTTTTCATATATCCCTCGTCCCCATTTGATCGCACTGACAATCGTAGAGAAAGAGTCATCTAACAAAACGATATCTGCCGCTTCTTTAGAGACCTCCGTTCCGGCGATCCCCATAGCAACTCCGACATCCGCCGCTTTTAAGGCAGGCGCATCGTTAATACCGTCACCCGTTACGACGACTGAATCGTTGCTTTCCTTTAAGAGTTTAACAACTCTCATTTTTGCGGTCGGATTTGAGCGGGCAATAACCACGATTTTCGGCAACTTGCTCTTTAACTCTTGATCACTCATGTTATCAATATCTGTCACTTCAAGTACTAAAGAGTCGTTCTTGATAAGTCCAAGTTGATTAGCGATGGCTCTGGCCGTATTGATATTATCTCCGGTTAAAATTTTAACCGTAATCCCGGCACGTCGACACTGATCAATCGCGTCTTTGACATCAGAACGCAGAGGATCTTCAATCCCGATAAAGCCAGTATACACGAGGTCTTTTTCAACGTTGTAGATATCCTCCCACTGTGGCTCCTGGGCGAAGTCATTAAAGGCAAACGCCAGGACTCGTCGAGCATTATCCTGAAGAGTACGTATATTCGCTTCTATTTCTTTGATATGCTCCTCGGTCATCGGAACAATAGAGCCATTATACAGAATCCTGTTACAAATATTTAAGACCTTTTCTGGCGAACCCTTTGTATAAAGCCTGAAGCCCTTTTCCCTCTGATAAGCAGTGGACATCATTTTTCTGGCCGACGTAAAATTGTATTCAGAAACTGGCTCACCAAACTCTTTGCGATAATGCAAATAGTTTATATTATTCTTATCCGCGCAGACCAGCAGTGAACATTCCGTTGGATTTCCCAAGAATTCGTATTTATCATTATTTTTGGTAATATCTGCGGTGGAGTTGACACAGAAGTTTTGAATCATTTCATCACAATGTAGTTTATCGACAGGGACGCTTTTCCCATCGCACCAAACTTCAACGACAGTCATCTTGTTTTCTGTCAAGGTTCCTGTCTTATCCGAACAGACGACATTCACAGAGCCAATCGTTTCACAGGCAATTAACTTGCGGACCAAAGCATTGTTCTTAGCCATTTTCTGCATGTTGAAAGCCAGAGTAATGGCCACCATGGTTGGCAAACCTTCCGGCACAGCTGCAACAATAAGAGCTACAGAGGTAACAAAGGCGTCTTTAATACCTGGAAGAGCGGCCCCAATATTATCCAAGACGAGGATCCCATGTCTATACATAGTAAATACCTCAAAAAGAAAAATACCAGCTGCTGCAATAGACCCAATAATGGAAATTCTCTTACCAAGGTCGGCTAACTTTTGTTGAAGAGGAGTATCTGAAGAAATCTCTTCTTTAAGTTCATTGGCAATTTTACCCATCTCAGTTTGGTCCCCAATAGAGGTGACAATGGCCACAACCCGTCCTTCAGTTACCATCGTCCCAGAGTATAGCATATTTTTGCGTTCTGCTAGGGGACAATCTTCCCGGTCAATTTTATCCGATTTCTTAGAGGCTGCTTCAGCTTCACCAGTAAGCATCGATTCATCAATGCCCAGATTCGAAGAATGAATCAGCCTAGCATCAGCGGGAACTTTATCTCCTGTTTCTAAGTGGATAATATCCCCTATGGTAAGATCACTTTGTGAAAGATAAACAATTTTACTCTCTCTTACCACTTTCACATGCACATCTTCACTGAGCTTGGATAAGGCTTCAAAGGCTTTATCTGACTTCCCCTCTTGAATCACGGCAATTGATGTGGCGATTAAAACTGCCACAAAAATTCCGATCCCGTCTGCAAGGTGACCCATTGCCAGGGATATCAATCCTGATATTAATAGAATTACGATCAAGGGTTCCTTCAGACTTTCCAAGATTTTAACGAAAATGCTTTCCTTCTCTTTGGGGGAAAAAGTATTTTTTCCATACCGCAGGATTCTCGCTTCCGCTTCTGCAGCGGTTAATCCCATCTCTTCATTACTTTTAAGTTCCAAGATGACGTCTTCAACTTCTTTTTGGAAATAATCCACGTTTTATATCCTCCTTTTATTTAATCGAGCATACAGTCATTTACGGTAGTAGTATAAACGAAATAACCACTCCTTACTTTTGTTTTGAACCTTTAGATACACCGTGTTGATGAAGAAAACCTGGCTTGAGCCCACACGAAGACACTGTCTTCGCACGAATTAGCCCTTCTTGAAGACACTGTCTTCGCACGTATTAGCCTTCTTGCAGACACTGTCTTCGCACGTATTAGTCATTCTGTCAGCCTTCAGGCGTCGGCGGAAGTCTTAGTTGCACTTCTTCCAGAAAGTATAAAACATTCATGTTACACTTTCTGAGGAGTATAAACAAAAAAGACTTTTGACATAGCCTAATAAGGCCATGTCAAAAGTCTCGTTACCTCTACGGTTTACAAAGTCAGGTGAGTTTCCCCACCGGGTATGTTGCCTTTGTAATTCAACTACTCCCTCTCAACGATATTAGTTTACTTGAATTATGGTTGCTTGTCAAATCAAACGAGGAATTTTTTTCAATCATCCTCACCCAACGAAGCCTCCACAGTGTCATACTCCTCGTAAACTTCTACAAACAGCTTTATTAACTCTGGATCATAATGTTTGCCAGAGCATCTCAATAGTTCGCCCATGGCCTCCTCTTTAGTCATCGGAGTTTTATAAGGTCTTCCTGATACCATAACATCAAACGAGTCGACAATTCTAATAATTCTAGAGAGAAACGGAATGGAGTTGTCTTTTAGGCCATTAGGATATCCGCTCCCATCAAAGTTTTCATGATGACACAGTATTTGATAGGCAACGTGTCGTAAATCTTCTAATTCCGTTGCAATCTTGTAACCTATTTTAGTGTGGGTCTTCATAATTTCGAATTCGTCCTCTGTTAACTTACCAGGCTTATTCAGAATCTGGTCTGGAATTGCAATCTTGCCGATATCATGGAGCTTAGCTAAAAGGTTCAGCTCATCTAATTGTGCTGAGGTCATACTGAGCCTTTTACCTATCTTTTCACAAATCTTATACATTCTTAACGCATGCTCTTCCGTTTCATAACTTTTTTCAAACAACATTTTACTTAGACTAGAAATAGTACTGTTTCTGGAACTTCTTTTTTCTAAGAGCTTGTTTCTGTACATCCTTTCTTCAGCTATTTTGGCTGTTTCATTAAGATCATCCTCCTCAAAATATTTCATAGCATATCCTAAGGCTATACTAATACTTAAAGAATTGACTTGCATTTGATTGCCTAATTCTTTAATCGTTTCAAATAGTTCCTTTACAGTGGTTGTATCCCTTCCCTCAAGAATAATCGCAAATTCATCTCCACCCAGTCGTGATATAATTGAATTTTGTCCACAGGCCTTTTCAAGCATTCTGCTAACCTCAACTAATAGCTTATCTCCTACTGCGTAGCTAAACGTATCATTTATTAATTTTAAACCGTTTACATCAGCAAGCATGATGGTAATAGGCAAATTCGCCTTTTTATTTAGATTTCTTAAGCTTACTTCAAAATAACCTCTATTAAATAATCCAGTTAGAGTATCATAGTAGGTGAGATATTTAAGCTCTTCTTCAAATTCTTTCTTATCCGTTATATCCGTAATTATACCCATCAATTTGGCGGATTCTGAACCATTTTGAATTACTTTTTTACCTTGAAGTAAAAACCACTTGTAGCCCTGATGCTTAGTAAGTAAGCGATGCTCTAGAAAAATTGCACTTGACGTGTTAACTTGACTATTACTGAGTACTTTAATAGCATAGGCCTTGTCTTCTTGATGGATTAATTCTTGCCATTCTTTGGGCGAAGCTATGAAATCTGCATCTCCCAAGCCTAACATTTCAGCTACACGACTATTTACCATGAGTGTGTTACTCTTGATATCCCAGTCCCAATATCCCGCACTTGCAGCATCCATAACAATTTTCAACTTATTTTCACTGTTTATAACCTTTTGATTGGCGTTATCGATTCTCTCAAGCATAGAATTAATTTCTGTTGCCAAAAAGGCAAATTCATCGTTTCCTTTCACATCAATTCTGTTATCTAACTTATTCTTTATATCGATTAAATTAATCTCGGCATTAATTTTCTCTAGAGGTTTAATTATTGATCTTCGCAGTGAGATTAAGCTAAGTATCGAAACAATCAGCAGAGATCCAATATAAAATGCAGTAAAAAAATCTACAAATTTTCGTCCTTGACTATAGATATTTCTGTAGCTCGTAAGATTAATACTAAATGATTTATCTGCAAGTAAATCATTCATATAATAATGTATCTTGATGGTATTGTTAGCCAAAGGGACTATTTCCGTGGACTCTTTATTAAAACTATCTCCAATTACGCCCTTGTACTCTCCAACTTCCTCTATTGTAATAGCTCCTTTGGAAAGCCTTTCTATATAATCTGTAACATTACGATCTAGATATCTTCCCATGATTAAAATTCCTGCTTTTGGTTGTTCTCGCTTGGAATCCGTAATAGGCCGCGTCGATATTAGCATAGGTTTATTATTAAGGATTATAATCCCCGATATCAAATCGTTTTGATCTTTGACTTCATCCAACCGAGGGATATATCGGTTTAAGTCGCTTATAGTCCCTGTTTCGTCTAACGTTTGTTTTTCGGCATAGTCATATGTTTTATAGGCAAGAACCTTACCCTCGTTTACAACAACGATCAGATTTAACTCCAAGTTACTTATCGTCTCAAGATCAAAATTCCCGTCTATGAACTCCTGTGTAGGCTCTAGGACAAACTCATACATTTCATCCCATTGACCCCAGTCAGCTGTCGTCCTATTTAAGGAATCTATTGTATCCGTGATTAATCGATTGACTAACTCAATACGATTTTTCAACTCACTATTTTCCTGTTGTAAAATATTCCTAACGATATATAAATTTGAAATATACATCAATAAACCAAACAATACAAAGAAAGAGACCGAATTAATGATTAAAACTTTTGTTTTCAATCTCATAATATATCACCCTCTTTCAGGTTTAACTTAGGTATGTTTTATTTGCTCAAAACATTTCTATAACTGCGTTAAACATATTGTGAATATTTCAATTAAACATTACTAATTCTGTTCTTTTAAACGTTAATTTAATAGATTAATTGTATTATTCTTCCCGGCTAAATGATGATAATAGATAATATTCTACAAATTTTCTGTATTTCCTTCTTAATTATTCTCTATTCAGATTATTCTTTGCCTTTGAACCTTTCCTAATAGTAATGACTCATTTAATTCTTAATCGAACACCGCCTAGAAGCTATATTAAGATCAAAACCCCCAAGATTTTGGTTTTAGTTTACTACCAAAATCTTGGGGGTTTAGTTTAGTTGCCCTTTTCAGGTTAGCCCGGGGATATTCCCCACTCATCGTTATCCACTAAGGCGAGATTAGATTAGATTAGATTAGATTAGACTAGTCTAGTCTAGTCTGACGGCAGTACCCGACGCACTTACCATTAGCATACTACCACTTTGACCGATCACTTCATAATCTAAATCAATGCCTACCACAGCATCAGCTCCTAATCGTGCTGCACGTTCCTCTAATTCCTTTAAAGCAATATGACGAGCATCCTGCAATTTTTCTTCATAGGCCCCGGAACGCCCACCGATGACATCTGTTATGCTTGCGAAAAGATCTCGCATAATATTGGCGCCCATGATTGCTTCCCCAGTAATAATACCTAAATAAGCTGTAATTTTTCGGCCCTCAATAGACGGAGTTGTTGTTAAAAGCATATTCCATTCCTCCTATTTATGTACTCTTATAATTATAGCCCATATTCCAAGTTTTAGCATTATGGTTATAAGATTTGGAAACATCAGATCACTATCGTCTTCCCTTAACGGGCTAATTCATGAATTGTTTCCACAAATACCCCTATGATACGGTGAAACCCC
>DOPS01000338.1:12344-14750 GCA_003512645.1 Desulfosporosinus sp. | reverse complement strand
AACCCCTGTTCTTTTAAATAGGTGAGCACATCTAATTGATTATGTAATCCCAACTCAGTAGCTGATAAAACTTGATAGGCAAAGTAATCCAGTTTACGCTCGGCAGTAATTCGAGAGTTCAGTTGACGCAATGACCCTGCTGCAGCATTACGAGGATTGGCAAAGGTGGATTGCCCTTCCTCTTCACGTTCTTGATTCAAACGAGCAAAGGAAGCTTTAGGCATATACCCTTCTCCCCGCACACTTAACCTTGGAACTGCCTTATTTAAACGCAGAGGAATTGAACCCATGGTTTTAACATTAGCCGTGATATCTTCTCCTATAGAACCGTCTCCCCGAGTTGCTCCACGCACCATAAGCCCTTCCTCATAGGTTAGGGCGACTGTTAAACCATCAATTTTAAGTTCGACTACATAGTCTACTGAGGCGGCCACTTGACGTACGCGTCGATCAAACTCTCGTAAATCTCCCGGAGCAAAGGCATTGTCCAGACTAAGGAGAGGTTCCAAATGCCGCACTTTCGTGTATTCTTTGGCGACCTCTCCCCCAACCCGTTGAGTCGGAGAATCCGGAGTTACCCAGTCTGGATGCTTGGCTTCTAAGTTCAGGAGCTCTTGCATTAAAGCATCGTATTCTGCATCTGTGATGTGTGGCTGGTCAAGCCCATAATACTGCTTATTAGCCTCTTCAAGTTCCCGGCGAAGCGTGGCTAAGCGCTCCAATTCATCCTGCACTGAAATCCCTCCGATCCTCGTCTCTCTTTGACGCATATAAAACAATAGCACAAGGCTTCGAATTAATGACTTAGCAAGCTTATTATTAGTTTTCCCATAATACTGCTCATTAACTCATTGCCTAGGTACAAATAATTAAGCTTGGAAATATGTTGTCATTTGTGGTACAACTTGCTTCTTACGAGAAAGAACTCCTGGAAGATCAACACTGCCATTGACAATTTCTTTGCCGAAGGCTTTAGCTACTTCTTCTGGGTTGTCCCCTTTTACGATCAGCTCTGTGGTATCTGTTAAAATATCGGTGATCATCAAACAGAGATAACGCATATCTTGTGCTACACGGTGTGCTTCAATGGCTGCAGTTAAGTTTGCCCGAACCTCTTCAAATCCATCCAAACCCATCAGACTTACTTGTCCAACTCCAACTTTGTGAGGACCCATGGTGAAAGCCTTAAGATCTTCTTCAATCATGCTTTGAGGGGTACGCTCAGCAATGTTGGAAGATGCTTTGAACATGTCGATACCAAAGGTCTTGGGATCAACTCCGGCAATAGCAGCCAGTTCAGCAGCAATCGTCTTATCCAATTCAGTGCAGGTTGGAGATTTGAAGATGACAGTATCGGAAAGAATGGCTGCGAGTAAAATGCCAGCAATCGCTTTTTCAGGAACTAAGCCTTTTTCCTTGTACTCTTGAGCTACAATCGTGCATGTGGAACCTACGGGCTCAATACGAACATAAAGGGGTTCCGAGGTTTGGAAGCCGCCCACTTTGTGATGATCAACAATTTGCACGAGCTGAGCTTGATCTGCACCAGCAACCGCTTGACCATACTCATTGTGGTCGACGAGAATCAATTTTTGTTTAGCTTCTACGGACTCTAATACCTCAGGAATAGCTACTCCATAATAATTGAGCACATACTCAGTCTCTTTATTGAGTTTTCCGGCTGAGCAGGGAACAACATTGTCAGCTCCCATGAGTTCTTTTAAACGAGCCAAAGCGATTGCTGAGCAAACTGAATCTGTATCTGGGCTTTTGTGTCCAACAATATAAATTTTATCTGACATATTTAACACCTAAACCTTTCTTCTCCTCAATTTTGGGAAATGCACCATGGTAAAAAAAATGTCACAGTTTCGTTAACTTGGCATACTCCGCAATTAATTTCTTGATTCCACCGTCAAAAACAATTGTCAGTTCCGCTTGATTTCCCTCTCCCTTAATGGAGACAATAATCCCTCGACCAAACGTCGCGTGTTCCACTTTTTCTCCTACCTGATGCGCCTCACCCCCTTTAATAACTAGAGTACTTCCAAAATCCTTTTCCCACGACCCTGAACCCAAAGGAATGGTTCGATCCGACATAGAATCCCGTCTCCTCGCTGATTTCGCTGGAGTAGCGAGACGACGTTTTGGTGGATCAAGTGGGTCAATTTCCGTCATTAAATCCGACGGAATCTCCATCAAAAAGCGAGAGGGCTGATTGTATTGCGTCTTGCCATAGAGCATCCGCATTTCCGTATTACACAGGTATAGCTTCTCCCTCGCCCGAGTGATAGCTACATAACAAAGTCGGCGTTCTTCCTCTAAAAGAATTGGCTCTATGAGTGAACGGCTACTGGGGAAAATCCCGTCTTCCATACCCACCACTAAAACAACCGGGAATTCTAA
>DOPS01000338.1:0-12306 GCA_003512645.1 Desulfosporosinus sp. | reverse complement strand
CTCCATCATTTAAGGCATTTTGCTCAGCTAGAGCTGCTTTAGCATCATACTCAGCGGTTACGGACAGAAACTCCATCAGATTTTCTAAACGAGTCTCCGCTTCAGGTGTGTCTTCAGCCTTAAGGATCGCTTTGTACCCCGTCTTGTTCAGAATCTCTTCTACTAAGTCTGATACACTTGCCTCTCGTGCCAAGTTTAGTAAGCCCTGCATCATTTGGGCAAAGCCTAACAACGGCTTCTTAGCTCGTGTCGACAAATCCGGAATATACTCTGCCTCCAAAATGGCGTCCAGCACAGGCATTCCTTGTTCATCGGAGTATTCTAAAATCTTTTGCAAGGTGCTATCTCCAAGGCCGCGCTTGGGCACATTAAGCACACGAGCAAAACTCACTTGATCAGCTGGATTATATAAGACTTTTAAATACGCTAGGATATCTTTGATTTCCATACGTTGATAGAATTTCAGCCCAGAGAAAACGCGATAAGGCGTAGCCGCCTTCATCAGACGCTCCTCTAGAGCCCGCGATTGAGCATTCGTCCGATAAAGAATCGCAAAATCATTAAACGGACGCCCTTCTAGCTCATGTAAGCGTTGAATCCGATTAACGACATAGTCCGCTTCATCTCGCTCATCAGATCCCACATAACACACGACCGACTGCCCCTCAGAGTTTTCCGTCCAGAGCGACTTCTCTTTACGCGATTCGTTATTCCTCACCACTGCATTAGCAGCATTAAGGATCTTTTGCGTCGATCGATAATTTTGTTCAAGTTTGATGACTTTGGCTTCCGGATAATCCCGCTCAAAGTCGAGGATATTTTGGATATCCGCCCCGCGCCAGCCATAGACGGATTGGTCATCATCTCCCACCACGCAGAGATTCCGATATTCACTCGCCAAAAGTTTGATCAGCATATACTGGGCGTGGTTCGTATCTTGGTACTCATCAACCATAATATAGCGGAATTTATCCTGATAATACCGATAGACATGATTACTTTGCTGAAAGAGCTGAACCGTGAGCATGATAATATCATCAAAATCAAGCGCATTATTACTCTTGAGTCGTTTCTGATAAGAACGATAAATATCCACGACTTTTTGTTCAAAATAACTAGCAGCCTTATAGGAAAACGCTTCGGGATCTTGAAGTTTGTTTTTGGCATCACTAATGACTGCCGCCACACTGCGCACTGGGAATTTCTTTTCATCATAGTTTTTTTCTTTTAAGCACGCTTTGAGTATCGACTGTTGATCCCCTGTATCATAAATAACGAAATTCTTCGTATATCCTGGCAAATTATCAATTTCACGTCTCAGAATACGGACACATGCCGAGTGAAATGTCGTGACCCATAATCCATACCCCTCACTGCCCAGCAAGGTGGCCACTCGTTCCCTCATCTCTTTGGCCGCTTTATTGGTAAAAGTAATCGCTAATATCTCACCGGGTTCTACCCCTTGAGCAATCAAATGGGCAATTCTATAGGTGAGCACTCGAGTTTTTCCCGATCCTGCTCCCGCTAGAATTAGAAGCGGCCCCGCTCTATGCTCTGCAGCTTCCCGCTGCACTGGATTTAAATCATCTAACCGGTACATGACCACTTCACCTCACTTCTTGTACTTATTATAACATACTGTACGTCCTACTGTTGCTTGAATTGCTAACAGTCTCTTGCCCTTTAAGATATCACAATAATTATTAGCTATACCTAAAGGTAATGGACATCATAGGACAAACTTTATTACTGGGTTGATTAACGGAATATTACTGGAATCTCCTTAGATAGCTCCCTCCGTAGCACGTAAAGACCTGTAGTTTTGCACATCAAGAGAAAAATTGGCACGGAAATTGGTGAGAAGTACTGAAATAAAGACTTATAGGGCTTAAGACAGGTGTCTAATACCAGGATCTTCCTCAAAAAATATCTATCGTGGCATAAGTAAAGTTAATGGAGACTTAAAAAATAATACAGATGTACCAAATTAGCACACCTGTCCAGAAGAATCACAAAAAACCTCATACTTAACTGACAATGCACCTACGAACAGCCTCATAGAAGACCGCTAAAACTCACAAGAATTCGCCGTTCTCGGGAAAGAGATCACATCGCGGATATTGGACATTCCAGTCAAGTACATGATAACTCGTTCAAAACCCAGGCCGTACCCTGCATGCTTTACGCCACCATATCGTCTAATGTCAAGATACCACCCGTAATCCTCAGGATTCAATCCAGATTCTTGCATTCGACTTTGTAAGATCTCAAGACGTTCTTCGCGCTGACTTCCCCCGATGATCTCACCAACTCCTGGAACGAGCAAATCCATGGCTGCCACGGTTTTGTTATCGTCATTTAATCGCATATAGAACGCTTTAATTCCTTTAGGGTAATCTGAAACAAAGACTGGTTTCTTAAAGATCTTTTCTGTCAAGTAACGTTCATGCTCTGTTTGAAGATCCATACCCCAATGAACGGGATACTCAAAGTCCACATCTTCCTTCTCCAACAGTTCTACTGCCTCAGTATAGGTAATATGACCAAACTCGGAGCTTAAGATATTTCCTAACCGATCAAATAAGGTCTTATCGACAAAGTTATTGAAAAATGCCATTTCTTCAGGAGCATTATCCGAAGCATACTGAATGATAAATTTCATCATCTCTTCAGCCAAATTCATATTATCGGCAAGATCTGCAAAAGCGATCTCTGGTTCAATCATCCAAAATTCCGCAGCATGTCTCGCGGTATTGGAATTTTCCGCTCGAAACGTGGGGCCAAACGTATAGACATTGCGAAAAGCCATACAATACGTCTCTACATTGAGCTGACCACTGACCGTTAGACTGGCAACACGTCCAAAAAAGTCTTTGGAAAAATCAAGGTTACCCGCCTCGTCCTTAGGTGGTTGAGCCATATCTAGTGCTGTTACCCGGAACATCTCTCCAGCACCCTCAGCATCACTGCCGGTAATAATCGGGGTATGCACATAGACATAACCCTTTTCCTGAAAGAATTTGTGAATGGCATAGGCAACCACAGACCGCACCCGAAAGACTGCGGCAAACGTATTCGTTCTGGGGCGCAGATGGGCAATCGTCCGTAGATATTCAAACGTATGCCGTTTCTTCTGGAGAGGATAATCCGCCGCAGACAAGGCCAGAATCTCGATTTTCTCCGCTTTTAATTCAAAGGGTTGCTTTGCTCCCGGTGAAGGGACAAGGGTTCCTTGGATACGCAGGGCAGAACTAATCGTAAGCTTCCCAATCTCCATAAAATTTTCCAGACTTTCTTCAAAAACCACCTGAATGTTTTCGAAAAAACTTCCATCATTAATTTCTATGAAGCCAAACGCCTTGGAAGTGCGCACGGTGCGAACCCACCCAGATAGCTCCACCTTTTGATTGAGAAACTGGTCAGTCCCTCTGTAAATTTCCTTAACGGTTGCCAATTGCATAGTTTTCCTCCTCAAGCTACCCAAGAGAGTGTTAAACTCTAAATCAGCTGAATTTGAACTTCAATAAGTATTCTTGTAATTATACCTGATTGGAATCCGAACTTCAAATTACAAACCGCTTACTTTGGGCTTTCAATTCCTCCATCAAGACAATCAACTGTCTCGCACTATCCCGAATCGTACTGATCGTTGCGCTCATTTCTTCCGTTGAAGCGGCTATCTCCTCTGTAGCAGCAGCATCTTCTTGACACATTTCTGAAACCATATGAACAGACTTAGCTACTGCCTGCTCCATTAGTACGACTTGCCGAACCTCACCCTCCATGACCGCCAGCAGTTGACCGACAGTTTGGGTCCCCTGTGAAATTTCTGTGAATTGTCCCAGTGCTCGATCCCCAATTCCCGATTGTTCTTCGATTAAGCTGACTGCCTCTTCTGTAGCTCGAGCTGAAGCTTCAACATTCAGAGTTACTTCATCGATCAGCTTTGCAATTTGAGAGGCACTTTGCCTTGATCCTTCGGCCAGCTTGCGGACTTCTTCGGCTACAACAGCAAATCCCCGTCCTGCTTCCCCAGCGCGAGCCGCCTCAATCGCTGCATTAAGAGCAAGGAGATTCGTCTGGTCAGAAATCTCGGTAATAATTTGGGTAATTCCACGAATTTCTCTCGTCTGCTCTCTCAGAATATGACTTCCCTTTTGGATTTCCTCCACTTTAGCCGTAAAGATATGCATCTTTGCCGCCAAATCCTTTAGTATTTCTTCACCACATAATGTTTGTGCAGTAACTTTAGAGGTACTTCCAGCGACGCGCTCCATATGCCCAGCTAAAATTCGGACACTCTGATTGATACCTTTACTTTGCACCCCGATCTCACTCGTACTCTCTGCAATTTTCTGAGCACTACTAGCTACCTGACTGACACTTAAAGCAACTTGATCTGCTCCTTGTGAGGTTTGATCGGTTGCAACCGAAATTCCTCTCGTTGATTCCTCTACATGCCACACAGCTTGATTAATCGAAAGGCAAACTTCTTTTGTATTGACAAGCATCTTTTTCATGGCCTTAGCCAAGGTCTCTAACTCTCCATACGAGTTCGTTTTAATATCAATGTTCAAATTACCTGTGGCCAGAACCTCCGCATCTTCCGCCAACTGAATCAATGGTCTGGTAAAGGCTAAAGAGACAAAATATCCAGAAACCACACCAAAAATAAGTACCAGTAATCCCACCATAAATATCCAACGTTTTAAAGTGTTTAACTCTTGCACTACCCCTTCCCGAGAAAGCACGGTCTTAATATAGCCCTTTACTTCACCTTGATAGTTTTTAAAAGGAATGAGTAAAACATTAGACTGGCCATCCCCACTGATCGTAAATTGAGCTTGTCCATTAACGAGTGCTTTTACCAATCCTTCCGAGACTGGAAAATTATCTTGTCCTGTACCAGACAGTAACCCTCCATTCTCCTTCACATTTTTGACCATTGAGGTCGATGGATCGAGTAAATAGATAAAATAATCTCCGGGGTTCTTCTTCTGTAAAGCTCTTAAAAAATCATCACCGAAATCCATTCCATATTCTACAGTTCCTACCCACTGATCTTGATACTTGACTGGTACCACCACTCGAAATCCATATCCTTCGACCCCCTCTTCTAGCCCTTGCACTATTTTATGTTCTTGATTGGGCGTCACCACCGTAGGCCGAATTTTTGAAAGATCATCCCCGAATTTTTTTGGCGAATGTGCCCGGTAAAAGGAAGTGGCAGGTGCAACATGAAACTGAAGTTGGCTGAAGCCTTCTTTCTTGATCTCTTCAAAGACAGGCTGGACAAGACGTACGATCGTAGCTCTGTCACGTTCTGCTAAGGCCTTTGCCACGTCTGGATTGAGGGTCATCGATAGCACCGAAGACTTCGCGCGATCTAGGCGATTATCGAATTCATCCTGTATTCCCTGTTCCACAAGTTTTTCCGTTTGAAGCTCGCTAGTTTTAAGCAGCTTCTCGGCATTCCAAAGGCTTGCTCCAGATAACGCTGCCACAACGACAATAACCACCAGACCAGCTAAAAGGGTAATCCGGGTTTTAATTGACATTGAACGTTTGGTTAGTTTAGACATAATAATAAAACTCCCCCAGCTCTAAATTTGTGACATCTGACTATTACTATTTTTATCAAGTTGCAAGACCCCCACTTCAGAAAGTGGGGGCTTCGTAAAACTTCAGGGGGGTAGAGCCCCTTCGCTGGTATGTATGAGAAAATAATTAATAAATTATAGCCTCAAAGAGAAGTCATCTCTTCGAGGCTTATATCAAACCTATTTCTAAGCCAGCCCAATAATCTACAACCCCTTTCAAAAAATTCATTGTATATAGTTTATCTTCTGAACCCTAATAATTTCCTTAATCTTTAACATTTTACACTGGATGATATAAAAGTAATGAAATCTAAATGACACAATTTATGTCTGTTAAGTGACATAGTCTGAGAAATAAATAAAAAGCACCCAAAAACGAACACTTTGGGTGCTTTTTGAGCTAGACTATGATTGAAATCACAACTGTATTTTGTTTTTTCCTTTACATTTAGCTTAATCCGTATTAACCGTCATAAATCTCTAATAATCTGTAACTCCTCAAATATTATCGTAGAAATCTTGACACACTATTCTAAAGATGTGACTTACAGATTAAGGAGGAAATCAAAATGACTTCATTTGCAGCCCAAATAGATGTTCGTCAATATGCTCCTAAGGATAAGCAACCAAACATTTTCAGCACTTGGAATAGTCTGAAATCGGGCGAAACAATGGAACTCACCAACGACCATGACCCCAAACCACTTTACTATCTGTTTTCTGCAGAACATGCTGGACTGTTTACTTGGGACTATCTTCAAGAAGGGCCGGAGGTTTGGCGAGTCGCTATTACAAAAAAGTGAACTCGTTCAACTAAAGTTGAACATCGAGTCTTCGGTGGGGGACTCTACCCCCACCGAAGCGAAGCCGGGGGTACCACTCCCACTTATAGAAGTGGGAGTCTTACGATTGGATAAAGGTTAAACTCTTTCTAATAACTCAACTAACCTCTCCTCAGTCAGTTCCTCTTCCGAATAGATCGGGATATTATGCTCTTTCAACAAAGCCGCTGTCACTCCCTGACCTGATATGATCCTGTGTGAAAAGCTTCCATCATAAATACAATTCACGCCACAGGAAGGACTACGCTCCTTGAGAATCGCGGCAGTGACCGGAACTAGCTCGACGATTTTAAGCACTTCTTTGGCCCCCAGGATAAATTCCGAGGTGACTACTTCTCCCTGCTCCCCTTGGGCCACACAATCTCCACTAAGCACACCTTGACCTGTTCCACCGATAATCTCTACGGGTACTCTTGGAGTTGGTAAACCACCTAGTTGCTCTGGGCAAACTGGAATAAACTTTCCCTTGGTACTGTATTTCTGAAGCATAGCATGGGTATGGGCTTTGCCGTCATACTTTGTATTCAGCCCAAGCAAACACGCGCTTACAATAATCATAGTCCTTCTGCTCCTCTCTCTACTTAACATACTCTCTCTAGGAAAAAGATCATCTAATCAAAACCTGTTAAATAAATCAACAAATTGAGCAATACGCCCTCTCCACAAGCCTGGAGAGGGCGTATTGCCTAATCCACCCCATCCACATCAATGCCCGCCATTTTGATTAAATACATGGCATTTCGCGTCGTGGAAATTCCAGGCCTTAGTTTATAGTCAAACTTAATTTCATCGTTTTTATAATACTCTCGGAAATGATAGTTTCGAATTTTGCGGTCGTTTTCTCGCTCGAGGTCTCCGAGTTCCAAATCGTGGGTTGAAACCATTCCCATCGAACCAACCTTGCTTAGTTGCCGAATTAACACCTTAGCTCCTGCATGACGGTCCTGGGAATTGGTCCCTTTAAAAATCTCATCTAACAAAAAGAAAACTTTCTTATCCGTCTTCGATGCACTGACAATCTGCTTGATTCGCAATAATTCCGCATAGAACGAAGAGATATTTTCCCCAAGGTTATCACTCACTCGCATACATGTATAAATTTCCAGCATCGAACAGCTAAAGGACTGAGCATATACGGGTGCCCCTGCATAGGCCAAGACAAGGTTGATACCTACCGTCCGAAGTAACGTGCTCTTGCCAGACATGTTGGAGCCTGTTATTAGCAATATCCCGGACCGCTTCTCGATCGCTACATCATTACATACGGATTCTTTCAAGAGCGGGTGTCCCATTTTGACTGCCACAATACCAGGTTTTTGTGGGCTGATCTCTGGGAATCCCCAGTCTTGATGATCGAAGTGAATGATTGATAGACTGGATAGAGCCTCCAATTCAGCGATCGTCTCCACCCAGCGAGCTAAAGAACGACCTGATTTTTCTTTCCAAGATTCTAAAGCGATCATGCATTGGATATCCCACAGCGTTAGAATATTAATGATTAAGAACATGGCATTATTACGGTTTGCTATTAGATCGGCCAAGCGTGCAAGTTTTTTAATCTGTTCAGAAGCAGATTTACCGTCACGATCGCGTAAGCCTTTTTTCAGAGACTGAAGGTACTTCGATTGAAAGGATCGTTTTTCGAACCGCTCTAACATCTTTTCATATATCTTAAGACTTTCCCGATAAGAGTAAACCGCATTGAGTACCTTACCCCTTTGCTTTCCCAGCAAGAGTATGAGCGACTGAATTATAATACCCGCCAGCGGGTACCAAAAGGAAACTCTGGAGGTCAAAAGATAAAGCAGCAGAAATAGGATCGTAATGATCGGAAGCGCCCGGCCTAGAATTAGTACTCTAACCCTCAGATAGCTAGAATCGAAGGCCTTTGCCCATTCGATAATGGCTTGTGGAGAGCTCAGCGTACCCTTTGACATACCGGCATCCGCTAAAAACCGCTGTCGCCAAGCCAGATTTCTCGCCACTTCTTTAATGGCTTCTTGTTTTTCCAGGATCGAATCAATCTCCACTGGGGGCTTGGACAACCACTCTTTCAGCGTTTCCCTTCCCCTAAAAGTCTTTGCTGTATTAATCCATTGAAACAAGGAACCAAAGCCAAAAAGATCGAGATCATCCGCATAGGGGTGAGCAGGGTCTTTAAAGTCTTCTCCTACATCTAAAAAGGATTTCCATTCGCCGGATAAGCGCTTCAAAGCTTGCTCATAGTTTTCATAAAGAACGCGTATATAACTTTGGCGCTTTCTTAAAGTTTGGTGCCAAATAACCAAGGCGGCGAATGACACTACTGTAAAAGCCACCATACCCATCCCCAAAGAAGCACTACGCTTCCAATAAAAAAATACAGCCAGCCCACTGCCAGCCAAGAACGTCAAAAGTCTAATATTGCTTAAACGGTTAATCTTCTGGGTTAGGTTTTCCAACCGTCGTGCATAATACATCTTTCGTTTTTCATACTGTTCTTTTGGTTCTCTCAAATCTTAGCTACCCCCAATTTTTCCTCAATGAAACACTCAAATCTTCAACGATTCCTTCTTGATTACTTCATCTATTGATCGACTTCAGGCCATGCAAAATTAATGTTTACACGAAAACTCTTCAATTGATATCTCATTCCTTGATTCCTTTATGTACCAATAATCGTTGCATTTAAGTGTATATTATTATTATACACCACCCGAATAATCATTGCCACATCTTGGAATTCATTAATTCCACGCTACTTAATCGGTTTCCATATCAATTTTATCTGATCAAAGATCTTAAACTTTTCGCTTTAGACTCATAACAAGATCTAGAATAACCTTAATTTTTCCCTTCTTTCTTTCTTAATACTCGAATGCTATACTTGTTTACTGGAGGGATTATTATGCAACACAGCAAATTATCGTCGATTTTACTAGCAATGGATTCTCTTTCAATTTACAGAGGACTCTTAGAGAATAGGGTATTAAGTAAGTTGAAAACACTGCTTATTTCCTTACACAAAGCCGACGTTGAGCTTCGAGAGCTTATTAACTCCTATTACGAATTTTACTTTGAACTTGCTCGAGAAAACAGTACTACTATGTCACTTAAAGATTATCTTCTCGATCAAATAATCTTCGATGAAAATCCATTCACCTTTCAACAGCAAGCTAGCCAGATTAGCAACTCTAATCAGGTACTTGAAAAAGCTGCGGCCCAAGACTTAAAGGGTCTTCAACTTATAGCTCAACTTAATCCCGCTTTAGTTAAAGCCCACTTAGCAGAGCTATTCAAAAATGACCCCAATAATACTCTCATTCAGGAACTACCCGAGTGGGTTCTTGAAAGCTCAACTAATACTCTTTCTAACCATCTTAATCACATAAAAACACACCTAAATTCCTGCCAGCACTGGCAAGACAGTCTAGATGAGCTCAAAACGTTCCATAAAGATTACGGTTGTGGATTATTCGCGCGCTATTTTGCCTTTGTGTGGGAAAGAATTGATGGCTCAGGTTACATCAGGGGAATCGATAGCCCCGATCCTATCACTTTAGACGAATTAGTGGAGTATCAAAATGAACGTTCCAGAGTCATTGAAAATACTCTTCAATTTCTGAAGGACTTTCCAGCGAACAATGTGCTGCTCTATGGAGATCGCGGTACCGGAAAATCCTCAACAGTTAAGGCCATACTTAATGAATATCATACCCAAGGCCTTCGCATGTTAGAGGTCCCCAAGGCCTATCTTGCAGACTTCCCCCTCATTATTAGACAGTTAAAAAATCGAACTCAAAAATTTATCATCTTCGTAGATGATCTGGTATTTGGGGATAATGAGGAAAACTATACTTCGCTGAAGGCCGTACTTGAAGGTGGCCTAGAAAGCAAAACCTCCAACATTCTCATTTATGCCACCTCTAACCGCAGACATTTAGTTAAAGAATATTTCAAGGAAAGAGCGGGCTTGCAATCAAACAACCATGATGAAGAAGTACACGCAGGTGACACCATGCAGGAAAAACTCTCCTTAGCAGATCGATTTGGCATCAATGTTGTTTTCTCTTCACCGAATCAAACCAAATATCTGGAAATAGTCGATGGAATTGCTGCCAGGAGAAATCTGACCCTTGACCGGGATTGGCTTCACAAAGAGGCCTTACAATGGGCACTCTGGTATAATGGTCGCTCTGCAAGGACGGCTAAACAATTTGTCGATTGGCTTGAGGGACATGAAGCAATCAAGATTTTGAATAATTGATTAGGAATTAGTTCGTAATAACCTAAAGTAATTTTTTTGATATAAATACTCTTTTAATATTAGAGCTAACGAATGATATTACTCCTAATAATAGATATATTATTACTACTGGAATCATATCGCCCACATTATACCATATTGAAATAGGTAGCATAACTGCTAATGATGATAATGAAAATCCAACTATCATACTATTCTTTGAATTTGAACAAACAATCCCTTGAATAATAAAAATTATAGGGAATAATAAAAATATTCCTAATAAAAGATGTAAACTATCTTCTCCAAGCATAAAATGGTCTATGCTTATGAATGTAAAGATCAATAAACTTGGTAATATTGCTGAGAATATTTTCTTCATAAACATCACTCCTTCAGTAATTTTTTTTGGTTACTAGTTCTTATTGATATCCCCGATGATACTCCATTCCCTCAGCTTCTCTTCATACCTCTTAGTATTCGATTCCACCCCTGGCATGGACCCTAGGATTAGGACACGCGATTGCTCATCCACAATAGGTTGAAATGAACGCAACAGACTCAACTAAATCTCCCCCTTCACCAGACTAGCTTCCCTTGCTAATTCAGTCATTCCCCACCACTTCGCTCCTGCGTTCCACCAACACAACATCGCGCCAAGTAC
This sequence comes from Desulfosporosinus sp., assembly GCA_003512645.1. Lineage (GTDB taxonomy): Bacteria > Bacillota > Desulfitobacteriia > Desulfitobacteriales > Desulfitobacteriaceae > Desulfosporosinus. Next base: position 975 of record DOPS01000338.1, on the reverse strand, counting down.
CGTTGTTCATTTTCCCCTGCTTCTTACGCAGGCCAACTTGACGAAATCCACATTTTCTATGCAAGGCTAAACTTGCTACATTTTCCGGGAAGATGCCTGACTGCAACGTCCAGAAACCGCTATCCTCAGAACACCCAATCAATTCTTTCAAAAGCCTAAATCCGATCCCTTGTCCACAGTAGTCTTGGGCCAGATAAATACTTACTTCCGCAACACCAGTATAAACACAACGACTGGAAACTAGACTCAGAGCTGCCCATCCCACAACCTTACCTTCGCCTACAACAACTAATCGACAGCTCTTAACATGGGCAACATCCCACACTTCCCAACTTGGCGCTTCAGTCTCAAAAGTAGAGTTACCCGCACTGATCCCTTCGATGTAAATATCTCTTACTTGTTCCCAATCAGCTTCAGACATTTCTCTAATTTGATAGCTCATTAAAATCCCTCTCCCTCTCATCTCGCCCAGAATATATCCAATCGGGATACTCCACTTCTACAACTGGGAGTGTTGCCCTTTACTTTTTTTAGATGTTCAACCGCATTTAACGAGTTCATTATCTAGGCCGTTTCTCAAGACCGAGTAAATCCTCGATTCGTTCATTCATATAAGTGTAGGAATCCTCGATCCCTTGGTTATATATGTAAGGTCCAATTTCGTTGATAATAAAGTCAAGTAGCAATTCAGCTCCTAAATGGTTGATTTCTTCATTCCTCTCATTCCAGAAATACCTCCTAATAGTCTCCACAAGCACCGTTCTGACTTCTTTTTTAAGTTCTATTTCCATTTTCGGCATATGACTCTCTCCTTTTAATTCACCTAAATTCATTCTAACTTATTTGAGATTAGATACGCAAACCAAAAATAAACCTATCGTTAGGTATGCATAAAGCTTCAGGTACTAGAGAATAATGTTAAAAACAGGAAGGGGAACCTCGTATGGATGACTTTTTTGATAACATAGACAGTAC
>DOPS01000339.1:0-13506 GCA_003512645.1 Desulfosporosinus sp. | reverse complement strand
AACTCCACCGTTAAATTGGTTCTACCCATATCCACAACCCGTCCTCGGAAAATATCGACGGTCTGAAGAACCTCAGATCGAGTTTCTGCGCTAACTTCCACGCGGATTAACGCCAACTCTCGATCAACCACGCTTTCCCCGGTCAAGTCCGTTACGGAGCACACAACCACCAGTTTACTAAGCTGATTTCTCACTTGCTCAATGATTTGATCATCACCATTTACAACGATCGTCATCCTGGAAAGTTCAGGATCCTCCGTCTGACAGACCGTAAGACTATCAATGTTATAACCCCGACGCGCGAACAATCCAGCCACCCGGATTAAAACACCTGGATTATTCTCAACAACAACCGCCAGTGTATGCAGCATACTATCACCTCACAATCATTTCAGTAATGTCTTTACCAGGAGGAACGAGGGGCAAAACATTCTCATCCCTTGAAATCTTAATATCGATCAGAACTGGTCCAGGATGATTGAACGCCTCCTCAATGGCACTGCGAACTTCTTCTGCGGAATTTACATGGATGCCGAGAATACCATAGGCTTCCGCCAATTTAACGAAGTCCGGATTTCCTTCAAGCTGGATTTGACTATAGCGCTCTGCATAAAACATCTTCTGCCATTGGCGAACCATACCAAGGACCCCATTGTTCAGAAGGATGATTTTAATAGGAAGTTTATTTTGAACAACCGTTCCTAACTCCTGGATTGACATCTGTAATGAACCGTCTCCCGTGATTAGGATGACCCTATCTTCCGGACGGGCAAATTGAGCCCCGACGGCAGCAGGTAAACCATAGCCCATAGCGCCTAATCCGCAACTGGTCGCATAATTGCGGGGGTGTACAGTAGGATAATATTGGGCGACCCACATTTGATGCTGTCCTACATCCGTCGTAACAATAGCGTTTTCTCCGGCCAGTTCCCCCAGGCACTCCATGACCATCTGTGGATTAAGACTGTCCTTGTCATAGCTTAGGGTATGATTGACCTTCCAGTTACGCAACTGGGTCCACCAATCAGCAACCTCGGGGGCAGCGAACCCCGGCATTGCTTCTAAAATCTCTTCCAGAACTTGACGGGCATCCCCAACGATTTTGATATCCGTTTTTACGACTTTACTGATTTCTACCGGATCAATATCAATATGAATAACCTTTGCTTTGGTCGCAAAGCGATGCCCCATACCACTTGTTACACGGTCATCAAAGCGTACGCCCACCGCAATCAGCAAATCACAATCATCCACAGCATAGTTCGCGGTCACTGTTCCGTGCATTCCGACCATTCCCAATAAATTAGGATGTCCTAAAGGAAGGCTTCCAATTCCCATCAGGGTCGTGACCACTGGCGCGGCGGTTTTTTCAGCGAGTTGCCTTAAGACGTCTTCCGCTCCCGCAGTTACAACACCACCCCCTGCATAAAGCACAGGCTTGCAAGATTCAGACAGGGCCTTAGCCACTTCTTCTATTTTACCGTTATTGGCTTGACCAAAGATTTTGTACCCTCTTAACTTCATCTCATTAGAATAGGGAACCACGTTTTCTTGGGCTAAAACATCCTTAGGAAGATCGATGAGCACGGGTCCCGGTCGACCCGTTCGGGCAATATAAAAGGCCTCTTTGACAATTCTCGGTAAATCCCGTGGATCCTTCACTAAATATGAATGCTTAGTAATGGGCATGGTAATCCCTATGATATCCACCTCTTGAAAGGAATCCGAGCCAATTGAACCCGTAGAAACCTGCCCCGTCAAAACCACTAAGGGAATCGAGTCAGAGTAGGCATTGGCAATACCCGTCACTACATTCGTCGCTCCAGGTCCAGATGTGGCTAAACAAACTCCAACTTTCCCACTGACCCGGGAATAACCATCCGCTGCATACACGACCCCTTGTTCATGCCGCGCTAGGACATGTCGTATAGGACTATCCAAAAGGGCATCATATAATGGAAGTAATACCCCGCCCGGATAACCAAAAATAACGTCAACCCCTTCTTGCTGCAAAGCATTCAATAAGATGGTTGCCCCTTTTAAGCCTGTTTTTACTTCACTCATACTCTTTCCCTCCCTTAGCTTTTGCTTCTACGTGCTGTAAATTTCAGGACCATTGATGTGGGTAAGAGCCCTAAAGGCCTCCAGAAGCTGTTTAAACTCCGGACCAGGAACCCCATCCCCGATCTCACGCCCGTCTACTTTGATCACTGGGATCAATTCGGCTGCGGTACCGGTAAGAAAACATTCATCAGCTGTATACAAGTCATGTCGAGTGAATAATTCTTCCTTCACGTTCATACCCAGTTCACGAGCAAGGTCCATCACAGAGTTTCGGGTGATGCCTTCAAGTATACCTGCCGAAAGGGGAGGAGTCATTAAGACGTTATTACGATAGATAAAAATGTTATCAGCCGTTCCCTCAGCCACATATCCGTCTTGAGTGAGCATAATCGCTTCAATCACACCAGCCTGTATACTCTCTAGTTTAGCCAGTATATTGTTAAGATAATTAAGGGATTTAATCCTCGGGTTCAAGGAATCTGGATTGTTTCGACGAATAGCCACAGTCTTTACTTCTAACCCTTGCTCATACATGCTTTGCTCAAAGAGCTTAATTTGCGCAGCAATGCAAATAATAGAAGCCTTTGGACATTTATTAGGGTCAAGTCCTAGGTCTCCCTTACCTCGTGATACCACAAGGCGAATATAGGCATCTTTCAAACCATTCCTGCGTAACGATTCCAAGACAACCTCTTGCATTTCTTCCTTACTAATGCCAATCGTCAATTGAATGGACTTAGCAGATTCATAGAGGCGTTTCAAGTGTTCTTCTAATTTAAACACTCGGCCATGGTACGCGCGAATCCCTTCAAAAATACCGTCTCCATACAAAAACCCATGATCAAACACCGATACTTTTGCGTCTTCTTCAGGAACAAATGAACCATTCAAGTAAATAAGCAGTCCCATTTAATTAGCCCTCCTTAAAATCGCGAACAAATAAAAACCCTAAGCTAAGTCCCCCCTAGAAACGTGGAACTTTCCGCTTGGGTTTTTTCTACCCACGGTGTAAATCCAATCTGGATTCTGTACCGCTCGGACCAGACAGGTTGCCCCCGGAACCCTAGGCACACTTCCTTTGCTGTTATATCACATTTATATTGAGAACGTTGTGTATATGATACAGAATACCTTCCTCAGTGTCAACCCTATTTACAATAAATGTTACGAATTTCCTTAAGAATTTCCTTGTCAAAGCTAGAGCGAACGCGTATAATGTCCACTATGCAGATACATATGTTTTTTTGAGAGGAGTTGTCTTGACTTGCCAATTCAAATAGGAATTTTGGGCTTGGGTACTGTAGGGACTGGAGTCGTACGCATATTACAACAAAATGCTACGGATATTCAGACTCGAACCCATTGCGAGGTAAAAATCAAAGGCATCCTTGAGCGTGATCTCCAACGAGCACGCGAGCTTAGCGGTGACATTCTAATCACGGATCAACCTGCAGAAATTCTACAGGACCCTGAAATCGATATCATTGTCGAAGTCATGGGAGGCATCGAACCAGCGCGTACTTTTGTATTAGAAGCTTTACGCAACGGGAAAAATGTCGTCACCGCGAATAAAGACTTAATCGCGCTTCATGGGCATGAACTTCTTGACGCTGCTAATGCCGCCGGAAAGGACCTCTATTTCGAAGCAAGTGTCGGCGGCGGAATTCCGATTATCGCAGCCATGAAAGAATCCCTTGCCGCAAACCGCATTACCCATGTCTTGGGGATTATTAATGGAACGACAAATTACATTCTTACAGCAATGGCCGAACAGGGCCGTGAGTATGCCGAAGTCCTAGCAGAAGCCCAGCAATTGGGGTATGCTGAATCCGATCCTTCCTCCGATGTTGATGGCCTAGATGCTGCGCGAAAGCTTGCCATCCTTTCTTCAATCGCTTTTAATTCGCGGGTTGCCCTTAAGGACGTCTTTGTGGAAGGGATCTCCAAAATCACCCGTGAAGATCTGGCTTATGCCGCTGAGCTCGGTTGTACCATAAAACTTTTAGCCATAGCCAAACACCAAACTGAGGGAATCGAAGTGCGTGTCCATCCGGCGATCTTGCCACTTACCCATCCTCTTGCCTCAGTAGGCGGTGTTTTCAACGCTATTTACGTAGTAGGAGATGCCGTCGGAGAAACCATGTTTTATGGTCGAGGCGCTGGTTCTCTTCCCACAGGAAGTGCAATTGTCTCTGACATTATGCGTATAGCGCGCAATATTGAATCCAACTCCACTTCTGCCATCAATTGTACTTGCTATCTGGACCTCGCACTCAAAGCCGTCTCCGATTTCTATACGGCCTTCTACATCCGCTTACTTGTCAAAGACGAGCCTCGAGTTCTGGCCACTCTTGCCCTTCTTTTTGCTGAAGCAAATATCAGCTTCGCCTCGATCATTCAAAAGCCACGCGATGAACATCAGGCTGAAATTGTCCTCGTGACTCATCCCTGTCGTGAAGGGGCCCTTCAAGAAGCCTTAGATTCTGTCAAAGCCTATAGCAAGGTCCTTAATATCCACAATGTTATTCGCTTTGAAAATGGGGATCATGGGGCAAAGGCCTAAGTGAACTCGTTCAACTAAAGTTGAACATCGAGTCTTCGGTGGGGGACTCTACCCCCACCGAAGCAGAGCCGGGGGTACCACTCCCACTTGTAGAAGTGGGAGTCTCACGATTGGATCAAATTCTTACTAAATTAGGGAGGAAAAGAATGTTTCGTGTAAAGATACCGGCCACCTCCGCTAATCTCGGACCTGGATTTGACTGTTTGGGGCTGGCTCTTCAACTATATAATACAATGACAGTAGAACCAAACCGACCGTTTCAGATTACTTTGACTGGGTCTTATAGAGATGAGATTCCTGCCGATGAAAGCAATCTAGTCTGGCGAACCATGCTTCATTTTTGGGACCTCGTCCACTTCCCCACTCCCACAGTCGCTCTAACCTTTGAAAATCACATTCCCCCTGCGCGGGGCTTAGGAAGCAGTTCTGCTGCCATTGTCGGAGGACTTGTTGCCGCCAACACCTTAGCTGGATCCCCATACTCCCAGTACGAATTGCTACAAGTCGCTAATACCCTAGAAGGGCACCCTGATAATGTTACTCCTGCCTTATATGGTGGTGTGACACTGTCTGTCCCCACGGAAAGTGGCGTTCTTCCAAGAGTCCTAGCCCAATCGCCAAATTTAAGAGCGGTTGTGATTATTCCTGATACCCACCTCAGTACGAATAAAGCTCGAGCTATATTATCCCCTGAAGTTCCTCGCAAGGATGCCGTCTTTAATATTTCTCATGTTGCGCTAATTACCGAGGCCTTTATTCGTCAAGATTATTCCCTCTTAAAAGAAGGAATGCGTGACACGCTTCACCAAAATCAACGCGCCGCACTCATTCCAGGCTTACTCGAAACTTTAGAAATAACCCTGCAAGCAGGTGCCTTTGGAGCAGCCCTTAGTGGTTCAGGACCAACACTATTGGCACTGACAGAACCGGAATTTGAACAGGCTATTGCTCAGAAAGCACTTCAAGTTTTTAAAAAGCATGAAGTTCGTGCTCAGGCGTTTGCCTTAGGGATCGATTCAGAAGGAACACAAGTTGATTATACCCTGTAGGTACTAATCCCGATCAGTAAGATTAGGTACGTGTCCCAAATCAGCTTAAACAAGGGCAGGATTCTTTCCTACCCTTGTTTTTTTTATTCCCTTCTTCCCTCAGCATAACCAATGAACAGACTAGCCATCGCTATAAGCATTTTCCAGTTTTCTACATATTCTAATAGAGATAACATTTTGTAACATTTTTGTTTTGATTTAATAAAGGAGGACGAAATCCTATGATAAAGAAACAATTGGCTTCTTTACTATTTAACAAAAATCGGACGGATAATGATTTGATTACTACGGAACAACTGTCCGACTTAGAACAGTCTTCAAGCGACATCATTATTAATACGCTTGATTTCACCCATCAAACCTCAGAATTATCTCCAAAAACCAAGGCATCCGATCTGATTGACAGTTACCGAAAGGCAGCCCAAATAGTTAAGGAAGTACTGAGTAAAGGCAAACACCTATTTTCTGAACTCAACAAGTGATTGCAGGTTGTTTCAATTTAGCTGCTGTCCAAGCTCTGTGATGATATCCTACTTGCTGCTCTGATGCGACAACGTGAAGCAACACGTACCCTCTAATGAAGAAGCCTGCATTTTACTGTTATTAGTAATTGCAGGCTTCTATTTGGGAAATAGCCGAGTTCACTTTAGGTTATCCAGATATTTTACAGCCTGCAAGGCAGCTGTTCCACCTTCTCCTGCCGCTTTAAATAATTGATAAGGTGGACCTGAACAATCTCCTGCTGCAAATAGCCCCGGCAAACTCGTCTCTAATTTGTGGTTAACCTTAATAGCCCCCTCCTCCATTTCCAAACCAGATACCAGCTGCTCTGCTGGTAGAGTTTCTCTCAGGATAAACACACCGTCTACTGGGATTTGTTCCCCTTCAAGAACGATCTGTTTTACGCTGCTGTCTCCGATTATTTCCTTTACTTTACCCTTTTTCACTTCAATTCGTGGATGAAGCCTCAAAACGTCGCTGTAATAGGGTATGTAATATACTTTAGCACAGATATCGACCATGAAATTAGCTTCATCTTCCCCTTCTTGACTGTAGGAAATGAATGCGACTTGTTTATTCTTATATAAAGGACCGTCGCACGTTGCACAGTAACCCACTCCACGACCCAATAATTCTGTTTCTCCTGGAAATAGCTTATCCACTGAAACACCCGTAGCTAGAACTACCGCATCCGCCTCAAAGGATTCGTCTTTACCAAGTAGCGTATAAGGGGGCCCTGGATATATATTGGTTACTTTAAACGGAACAATCTTGATTTCCATTTCCTTAAGATGTTCTAAAAACCGTTGCCGCAATTCTTCCCCACTTATTTGGGGAAATCCTAGCCAATTATCGATTCGCGGAGCTTTGGAGAGCTTGGGGCTACAGAATTCCGTGCCAAGAAGTATGAAATCACGTTTTCGAATTTTAGCATTCAGTGCTGCAGCCATCCCTGCCGGCCCACAGCCAATAATCGCCAGTTCGTAGTGGTCTTTAAGTGTTTTCAGATCTTCAGACATTATGGGCATCTCTCCTCTAGCGATAAATCCTTTACCAATAAAAGTGTTCCCCGAATAACTTGAAAATACTACGTTGTCAGAACCCATTGACCGAAATACGTTCCCGGAGTAGAATAAATGCTAAGTAAACCTATATGCACATTGATAATAGCTGAGGTGTACACTATGAGTGAAGATCTACTAAGTAAACTCGATCCCATGATTTCTATGGAGCGTACTATTCAAGCGGAACTACTTCTTCTCTTAGGACAAAAACCTTCTCACGGCTACGAGTTAATTCAACGCCTCAATGATTCAGACTTTAAAAGTGGAGAAGCCGATACTGCCACAGTTTATCGTAATCTAAGACGCATGGATAAGGACGGGTTGATCCAATCCCATTGGGAGATCGGTGAAGCAGGCCCAGGTAGGAGACTCTATGAATTAACCCCCTTAGGAAAACAGTCTCTAGATTTATGGTCCCAATTTCTAACACTTCAAAAAACTAAGCTCCAAAAATTCCTACAAGCCTACAAGCAGTATGAAGATTCTTTAGCTAAAGGGGAAAACGAGGTGAACAAATCTTGAATACTTCGTCGAATGCTCTCAGACTTATCCATGCTGGCGCTTTACAGCGCGTGATGGAAACCTGCCTTGACCTCTATACTAGGATGAACCCGAATCTCAAATCCGAGCTAAAAGGGGTAGGTTCGAGGGAAGGTGCCAAGCGGTTGTTATCTGGAGAACACTATGACGTCATTGCTCTCGCTGACCAAGCACTCTTTGCAGAACTGTTGGTCCCGGATTTAGTCGAAAACTACTTTATTTTTGCGGCTGATCAGATCGTCATCGGTTATACCGGGTTTTCTAAAGGAAGCAACGAAATCACCCCCGACAACTGGATTGATATGTTACTTCAATCACAAGTCCGCTTCTCTCATTCTAACCATCATCTGGATCCCTGCGGTTATCGAGCCCTTATGGTTTGGCAATTGGCCGAAAAATTCTATCAGCGGCCAGATCTCTCAACAGAGATGGAAGCAGCCTGTTTTCCTTACGAGACATACCCGAAATCATTAAATCTGGCCAGTGATTTATTAAAAGGTAAGGTTGATTACGCTTTTCTGTATTCCTCACAAGCCAAACAATTAGAGCTGCCCTACATAACCCTACCCTCAAAAATTAATCTCTCTAACCCGGCGTATGCCAATTATTATGACCAAGCAGCAGTATCCGTAGAAAGTAAAATTCCAGGCAAAAACATCATCATTCATGGTAAACCTATAGAATTCGCAATCGGCAAATCCAGAAACAGCCACTTATCCGAACACGCTCAATCCTTTATTGATCTGCTCACAGGTCCGGAGGGAGATTCGATTCTAGAGGAATATGGCTTAATCCCCTGCTGAGTAAATTTGCATTGCTATCAGTTTTCCCCACTTTGTAATGCTTGAAAACCCTGAAACAAGACTATTAATTAGGGGGCTAGGTTATGGAACTCAAAACAGAAAGCCAACCTCTAGAGTCAGAACCACCTAGGAAGGTGAGCCTTTGGGAAATTGCTAAAACCGTATTTCATATCGGACTTGTGTCTTTTAGTTTAGCTGCTTTAGGAGAAGCCAAAAAATCCCTGGTAGACAAGAAACACTGGATGACGGATGAAGAATATCTAAACGGAGTCGCTCTATCTCAACTTTTGCCAGGCGCACCCGCTGTAAATCTAAACACCTATATAGGCTATTTCCTGAGGGGTTTTCCAGGGGCCTTAGTGGCTAGCATTTTTTTCATTATTCCTTGTTTTGTACTTATGGTCGTGCTTACCCACCTCTATCTGAATTATAACGATATCCCCGCTGTAACCTCGTTATTTAAGGGAGTAGGAGCTTTAGTAGTAGGCCTAGTCTTCAATACCATTATTGATCTCTGGAAAAGAGGGGTAAACTCCCCACAGCTCAACATCTTAGCGGTCGGTGGGTTTCTGATGATTTTCTTCTTAAAGGTTAATATCCTGTCTCTGCTTCTTTTTGCTGGAGGAGTCAGCCTAGTGTTTACCTTCTTGACAACAAAGTTTTCCAGTTGGCAAGCCATCATGAATCGACGATTTTGGGTTACGAACAAGACCTTACAGAAGCCTGCTTCCGCAGTCCGGTTTGAATTCAGTAAGAAAAAATACCTCATCATGCTAATCATGCTGGCAGTGCTGCTCATCATTAATTTAGGGATTAATTTTAGCAATCCCACCTTTCGACAATTGGGTAATACCTTATTTAGCATCGGTGGACTGACCTTTGGGAGCGGCTACGCTATGCTCCCATTTATCCAGGATGCAATGGTCAATCAATATCACTTTTTGACGGATCAAGAATTCGGAATTGCTTTAGCCCTGAGCTTACTAACCCCCGGTCCAGTAACCATAATTTCCGCCTTTATCGGCTACAAAGTGGCAGGATTATTCGGGGCAGCCCTAGCTATGGCAAATATGTATTTGCCTGCTTTTGCCGTAGTCAATCTCATTTCTGACCTTTATAACCGGGCGGGTAAGATCGATATCATCAAGATGGTCATTACTGGGATTGTAGCCGCTTTTATCGGCACCCTCTGGGCCGTGATCTTCAAATTGACAAGAAGTTCAATCCTTGACCTACCAACTTTCGGCATCGCCCTAGCAGCTTTTGGAGTACAGCGATTCACTAAAATAGATACCCTCTGGATTATCATCGCCGGAGCACTACTCTCCCTCATAATTTTCTAGCGAAACAGGGGGACAGGGCACCCTGTTTCGCTTTTCCTGCTTGGAGTTATTATTTTCGTCCTGTAATTTAATGGTTTTTAAACCAAATAAGCCCACTTGTTAAAGGTGGGCTTTCCTTTATAATGAGACATTCAATATATCTAAAACCTTTTGAATTGGATTTAATAATGTTGCTTGATCGGAGCCTGCAAACAAAAGGCCCACAGCCTTATTATTTTCTTCCATTACTAAGGATCCGCTATCCCCTCCCGAAGACATATTAGTAGTCAAAATCTGATTCTCAAACCTCAAAGTTCTACGACTTCCATACCCGATATTGATTGTTACATTGACTGCTCTAATAGTACCAGTGGTTAGACCCGTTGTACGGCCGGTCTTTCTAACATTCATACCTACTTGAGCGACAACAGCCGCTTGTACTTTCCCAATTCCAAGTATCTCCGGGGCAATCCATGAATCATTTAAGGGTTGCGCCAAAGCACAATCCACATTGTTTATTCTGGGGTAATCATTTAAAGCGACATACTTTTTCAAACGGGCGATTACGTTTTCCGAGGCACGTCCACTATCAATAGCGCCTGGCTGAAGGATTGAATCTCCTATCTTTGCTCTTAAATCTCTTCCATTTGAGGAGTTAGCGAGGACGTGGTTATTCGAGAGAATAAGTGCTTGTCCATTCTTTTTATCATATACGACGGCTCCAAAGGTTCCTGCCGTAGTACGATAGTGTCCAATACTTACACCTGGATGGGCTGGTCTCATACGCTCAGTGTAGTCCAGCAAAATAACTGCAGGATTTTCAACAGAATAAGCCTTCATGTTACCGACTTCAATTACATCAGTTATTAAGCCGTCCATTGTTTCGGGAACTATTTGATGCTTCTTTAATTGATCCAAAGGTACTTTTCTATTCACCAAGACCAAAATTGCTTTTTGCCCCGTTGTGACTCCCCCAATTTCCTTGAAACCCTGCCCAACCCCAATAACTTGTGGCAGAGCTATTAAGGATTCCTTGCTTTTTTTGTCCATTTAACAATTACCTCCGTTTGTCCTTTTTGCATTATATGAAAAGGTGGACAAACGGTGACAAGCCTAGTGACAGTGGTTATAAACATTAGCCAATTCAGGATGTTTGCTATCTATGCATTGCTATAGATAGCTAGATGCCAAGATAGCCAAGAGTGTCTATGTCGATTGTCTTCGTGCATCGAATTAACCTTGACAAGAATTGTGGAAGTATTATCATGGAAATAATGAGTAGTTAAGAGATTGCGATCTAAAATAGCTCTTGCAATGGAGGCTGCTCATATCTGAAGGGTAAAAAACAGAAAAAAACAAAAGAGACCTCTAGCAGGTCTCGATTCATATATCTCGTGAATTGCAAAAAGAAATTTGGAACACCCCTTCCTCTGTTTCTCTTTTAAAAGGTGGCTAGATTAATGTATTGTGATCTCTTAATAAGAAATGGTTTCATCATTGATGGTACAGGGAAACCGGGATTCTATGCTGATCTCGCTGTAACCCAAGGAAAGATCATAGAAATCTCTGCAAAAATTGAATGCCAAGCGGATTTAATCATAGATGCTTTCGGATTGACGGTTTGTCCAGGGTTTATTGATCCCCATGTACATGAAGAGCTGACCGTTTTAACAAGTGGTAAGTTTGAGGAATTTTTACGTCAAGGGGTTACAACGACGGTTAACGGGAACTGTGGACATTCCATAACTCCCTATTCTTCGGATAATATCTATGAGTATATGGCTAAAAAAGGACTTATTTCAGTCAAGATAAAAGAGAGAAATCAACGAGACGTACCTGTCTGGACAAATTTCTCAGAGTATTTTGACGTAATCAAAAACAAAGGTACAAATATCAACCTGGGATTTCTCTTAGGACATGGCACTTTAAGATGGAGTGTAATGGGAGATGCAAAAAACAGAAAACCGACTGTTAAAGAACAAAGCACACTCGTCCGTCTGATTGAGGAAGGCATGGAACAAGGGGCCTTAGGCCTATCAACTGGCTTAACCTATAGCCCTAGCAAATATGCGGATACTGATGAAATCATTAAACTTGCTAAGGTAGTCCAAACGTACGACGGGCTCTATACCACCCACATTAGAAGCTATCTTGGTATTCTGGAAGCAGTTCAGGAAGCTATAAACATTGGCGAAGCTGCCGACATAAGAGTTCAGGTGTCCCATCTGACACCGAATTGTCCAGAGGCTTTTGATGAAATACTGTCTGCCCGGGAACGTGGCTTAGAAATTGCTGTCGATACTATCCCTAAGAGCAGCGGACACTATAGGAGAAAGGACCGCCTATTCCAGTATGTGTTTTCACAAGAGGGCACACTAACTGCTGAGGGACGAAGAAAACTATTAAAAAAGATCCGCTTCAAAGAAAAGCTCTTGGTTATCAATACGGATGATCCTCTCCTGGAAAATCGGGCCTTAAAGGAAATTGCTTTTGAGAGAAAGCTGAATATCGATGATCTAATCCTCAATCTCTTAGAAAATGATCGTCCTAACTTGACCTTCTGTCAGGGGGGACTCAACAGGCAAGATTTCCCGGGATCACCTTACGCGGATAATATCGCTCATAATCCACTTGTCATGGTTGGATCCGATAGGGTATCTGGGGATGTCGACGACCCCTATGCTCAGTATGAATTATTCCGAAAAGGCGCATTCCCGATATATTTTAGCTTATGCAGGCAAAACAGGGTGAGATTAGAAGAGATTGTGCGCAGGATAACGTCTTTACCGGCACAACACTTTAGCTTGAGTGATCGAGGTCTGCTCGCCAAGGGAAAAGCCGCCGACATCACAATCCTTGATGTAGACAATTATACCTATCCCTCCAATGAGGAAATCGATTATAGCAGCCCATTTTCAATGACCAGAGGGGTAAAGTATACAATTGTTAATGGCAAAGTAGCCCTAGATGATGGAACGCTCAAAGAAATACATGCGGGGCAATTATTAGCGAGAAGTGGTAGGAAATTGTAGCCCTAAGGTATCGTTCAATTTAAGAATCCTGATGTTTCTAAGTCAGCTCTATATAGATCAATGTAGACTCTTTTTCCACCTATAGCCCTGCTCTCAAATAAAACAACCTCTGCAACCCTAAACTCGCCTAGTTGCTTTGTATGAACAACTGAAAGATCGATATTATCGAGTTTGGGACGAGAGACCAGCGTTATATGAGGCTTAAATTGGCGTTCCTCCAACTTAAAGCCCTTTCTTTTGAGTTCAAGATGCAGATTATCCCTTAGCTGATTTAGTTCCGTTAAACCACCATTTAATGCGGTCCATAGGGTATGAGGCCGTTTAAGAGAGGGAAATCCACCTACTCCACCGAGGTTTAAATCAAAAGGGCTATAGTTCCTTGCTACTTTGGTAAGTGTTTCGGTCAGTACAGGAATCGCAGTACGGTCTAATTCCCCTAAAAATTCTAAGGTTATATGAAGACTGTCTTGTGATTTCCAGGACCCATTTACTCCAAGATGTCTTAGTTCGGACTGAAATTCGAGTAGAGCTTGTTTAAGCTTAGTAGAGTCTGTTTCAAAAAAGCAAA
>DOPS01000340.1:0-8250 GCA_003512645.1 Desulfosporosinus sp. | reverse complement strand
ATATCCCCATAGTTGAAACTAGGAGCTTTACGGCAACAAGTTGTAAATATTCAAGGGTAACCATGTAAAAATTTATTAAATTCACAATTTGCAACTGTCATGAACACGAGGAAAAGGGAGACTTACTGACGTGTCTGAAAAATTGGTCTCTATTTTAGAGGTGTGTTTCCATTAAAAATACTCATGCCCTGTTGAAGGTTTTTCGTTAGATTTAGCGAATTATCTATCTGAGGTGATTTAATTTTGAAGACTCAATATCTTGTGATTCCAGTCACGGATGAAGAACGTAAACGGTTTAATCATGTATGTTTAAAATTGGGTATTACCATTGAGCAATTCTTTAACACTGCGCTTCGTGAAGGAGAATTGGAAATACTTAGCACTGAGGCATTTAGTCCTGGTGGTACGTTTTGGAATGAAGAACAATCGTTCAAGAAGGACTCTGAATAAGCACTACGATAGCCTACCTTGATCGAGGCTATTTGCATTATCTATTTCAAGAAGCGGCGGCACTAGCCACCGCTTCTTTGTTTTCGACTTTGTTGATTTTTTTCTTTACTATATCTGACTTTGTAATATAATAGTTTTGGTGCTCAAGCAAACTTATTATGCCCCTCATAATTGACAACTGCAAACTTGCGCTGTGCCAGAACGTCACGGAAAGGTGGTGAATATATGTCTGACCTGACGAAATCCGACTTAGAAAGCTTAGCCGAAAACCTTGAAAAACGTGCCAATGAGAATGAAAAGCCTGTTACTATGGTAAGCTTTAAAGATCTGTTTACACCTTCTTTTATGGCAAAGCACACTCAATTTGCTAATTTTAGCGAGCTGCTCGTCTGCGGAGAATTCAATGTGAACAGCTTAGAAGAATTTATGGCTCTTCTCGATGAGAAGTTTGATGCATTTGTAAAGCAAACTACTCAATTTCAAACTTGGGAAGAGATGCAATCAACAGCTGTTGCTGAGTATGTTAAGTCCTTAAACTAACCCTATACTGTTAGGCAAAAATATTAAGAAGCCATTACTGAAAGGTAATGGCTTCTTAATATTTTAACTATAAATTTTATGAACTTAAATTTAAGGCTAAATTCTAGTTTACTAGTTCAAATAATCCTTTTACAGCATTGTAAATAAAGACTTCTCCTGTTTCAATCGTATAGTACATACCTACAATATCAAGCTCTTTCTTGTTAAATTTTTCGACAATAAAGGGATATGTTAACAAATGCTTTATCTGTTCAACAATGTTCATCTGCTCTGTAAGCCATTCCCTCTTCATTTGATCATCTTTACTATCCAGCTCGTCTAATACCCTTGTCTTAACATTTTCAGCTAGCTCTAACCACTTCTTAACATTAGGAATATTATCAAGCACTGTATCTGGTAGATAAATAGATGCGCATCCGCCACAATTTGAGTGACCACAGACAATGATACTTTTTACTTTTAGCACCTGGACCGCATATTCTATGGCGGCAGTTGTTGCTGAAACCATTAAATCCTCGGGTACTTGATGATATTTAGGAATAATATTCGCGATATTTCTGACTACGAATAATTCTCCAGGTAGGGATTTGGTAATTAATTCAGGAACTACCCTTGAATCTGAACATGCAATAAATAAGGTATGGGGTTCCTGGCGATTCTTCAGTCTACAAAACAAATTTTTATGTTCTTCGTAATCTTGAGTTCGAAATTTAATGAGTCCTGCTAAGATACTCTCCATTTAGTAAACCTCCTATTCATCATCAATTAATGAATCGAAACACATGGGCGGCGCTCTATATTATAATTACATAGGTTTAATTTTCTACACCCTACATAGCAACTACAGAAAATGAGAGCTTTCTTATTATCTATAATTGAAGGTTATCATCATGAGCATAGAACGTCAATATGGCATCTATTAAATTTTAGTATGGTACAATAAGGTTGCATTGTATTTATATGTGATTTAATAAATACAACATTCTCAAGAAGGTGCAATATAAGCGACGTTTATGATATCACTCCAGATAATGTCTGAAAATTCAAATATATATATAATAAAAAAAGCTGCTTTTCATCATTAGATATTGCAATACACTTAATTAAATTTTTCTCAATTAGATATCTTTTAACCAAATCCTATAATCAAGTTCGAGATAGTTTCTTAAATCCTCTTCTGTAAGGGGGTCTTAAGATTGTGATATACTTAATAGGTATAATAACACTGAGACATAATCACTTAACCTCAATGAAAAAAGGTGTTATCTAATGAATATTATTACCTATCTTAACGACGTGGTTAGGCTCCGTTTTCCCGCCTTAACTCATGATAACTTTCGAATATATTGGCTTGGTCAATGCGTCTCCTTGATTGGTACCTGGATGCAAAACATCGGGCAGACCTGGCTTGTCTATTCTCTTACCGGCTCACCCTTACTTTTAGGGCTATTGGGAGCTACCCAATTTTTACCAATCACGTTCTTTTCTTTATTTGCTGGTGTAATTATTGACAACTATCCGAAGCGAACTATACTCCTATTGACACAGCTTATTTCGATGATTTTAGCCTTTACTCTCTCGTTACTGGTTTTCACACACACTGTGAAGTATGAATATATTCTACTGCTAGCCTTTATTTTAGGTTGTTGTAATACGATCGATCTACCTACTCGACAAGCCTTTACATTTGAAATGGCTGGCAAACACGATTTGCTGAGTGCGATCGCCTTGAATTCTGCAACGTTTAATCTGGCAAGAATCATTGGTCCGGCAATCGGCGCTTTAATTATGGCGTCTTTTGGCGCGGGTTGGTGCTTTTTCCTAAACGGAGTAAGCTATATAGCAGTCCTAATTAGCTTACTTAAGATCAAGGTGAGTCCTTATGTTAGAAAAAAAGCCTCTAACACCATGTTAAAGGAAATCAAGGACGGATTAAGCTATATCTCGCAAGAACCCTCTTTGCTTCGGACAATCCTCATGGTTCTAGTCATCGGTTTATTCGTCTTTAACTTTAATATCCTTCTTCCGGTATTCACAAAGGATGTGCTTCATCAAAGGGAACAGGTCTATGGTTTATTGATGTCAACTCTTGGGGTCGGATCATTATTAGGGGCTATAATGGTGTCCATGAAGAGTAAAATTGGTCCCCATTCTAAGATTCTTATTTTTAGTACTCTGATGGTCTCGATCATGTTTATTTTAATTAGCTTCACCAAAACATATTATTACACTGCAATTCTTTTGCTTTTAGCAGGCGTAGCTACTATATGGTTTACTACAAATGCCAACTCAACTCTGCAAATCACCTCCAAAGACGAGTATCGTGGTCGAGTAATGAGCGTCTATTCTTTAGTATTTGCTGGTTCAACCCCCATAGGAAATATGTTTGCTGGCTTTGTAGCTGGTAGGCTTGGCGCGGAAAATGCCTTTTTAATCAGTGGAATCTTAACAATGTCTTCGATTGGAATATTGACGTTGATATTTAAGTTAAGAAAGCAGGAACTGCCAGTATCAAAAGCCAGTCTGTAACTCTAAGCTCTTCTCTTCATAAATTAAAAGTACTTACTATATAGCCAATAAACTCCTGCAATCCCACCTGGGATAGCACACGCCAGCAGGTAGGCATAGATAGTTGGTTTGATTAGGTCCTTCCATACGCTATATTTAGTCATTCACGATCACCTCATAGATTATCTAGGTCCTGATAAAGAATCCTATGGAAAACCCGGCTCGTGCCCTGTTGTTGGTCACGAGCTGGGTTTTCGTTTAATCATTTAGTGTGGAATTGATCTTGGCTCCCTTCCATAATCTGCTTATTATGAAATACTTCATCCACCTCTAATGAAAGCATTCCTCCCTTAGCGTTTTTGCGCCCATCTTTGCCATACTTAGGTGTACTATCATCATTCACAACGCTCACTACCCCTGCAGGCTCCCAAGGCTGGCGGTTTAGTTGGGAAGCATGCTCCTTGTTATTTTCATTACTCATTACTTATTGCCTCCTCTATGTTAGTTTTAAGTCTCATTTGAGATTCCTTCCAACATTATAGATTTCCCTATAGAACTATTATTACTCGCATATATTGTAGATTGGGTTGGAAAACTTTTCTAACCATAGGTATCCAATCATGTTCTTTACGACATAATATTAAAGCTAAACTAATTTTTGATAGAGGACAGAGGCGATGTTATGAGTATTCAACAACTTTATACCAACCCGGACCCATTAATCCCCATGCAACCGTATACGGAATTGCTCTTCGTGGAGGATCAGCTACAGATCGTGCTCGAAAAAGCCGATGGCTTAATTAAAGAAACCTGCGTTAGCTTATTGCATTCTGGAGGCAAACGGATCCGCCCGCTCCTTACCCTTTATAGTGGTCTGTGTTTTGCTCCCTTAAATCCAGCGATGATCCAAGCAGCTGTTGCGGCAGAACTCATTCACATGGCTTCTTTGATTCATGACGATGTAATTGATGAATCTGCTACTCGACGTGGGAAGCCAACCGTAAATTCTTTATATGGAAACCATGCAGCAATACTTACCGGAGATTACCTCTTTGCTGAAGCCTTTAATATTCTAACGACTCACCGACTACTAAACAGTATGACTTACCTTGTCGAAGCAATTCAAGCCATGTGTCACGGAGAAGTTAATCAAGCGAATGATCAATTCTCAAGTCTAGCAGGAATACAACACTATTTTAATCGCATCGCCAATAAAACGGGCATTCTTTTGGCAGCTTGTTGTCAGTCCGGCGCCTACCTGGCTGGTGCTGATTCAGCAGAAATTGTCTTAATGAGAGACTACGGACTAAACCTTGGCTATGCCTATCAGATAACTGATGACATCCTGGATATTAGTGGAGATTCAAGTTCCCTAGGCAAACCGGTTGGAGCGGATATCATGAATGGAAACGTAACGCTTCCCTTGCTTTATCTTTTAGATAATCCTATCTATGGGAATTGGCTCAAAGAAATTCTGAGTACTCGTAAAGTATCTGCACAAGGCACTCAAAGTATTAAGGAAGCTCTTATTCGTACTGGATGTCTAGAACAGGCTCAGGCGACTGCTACCCAATGTATCGATCATGCTAAAGCTTGCCTTACTACAATCCCCTTAAGTCCCTATAAATCAACCTTAACTGAATTGGCCGATTCCATTTTAGGCCGTCAAACATAATTTTTGCTCGCTTATGCTTACAGAAATGCCCTCCAATGGTTGGATGAGTTATTCTAACCATTGGAGGGCTCTCTCTTGTTATGCCCAAGCTGCAGGTCTCCGTTCACTGCTTCAAGCCAAAGGGTTCCTTGCCTTATACTATAATGCCTTCCCTTTTCTTAAAAGACGGCATAACCCGAAGAGCAGATTTACTTCCCATCCACTATCCTTGATTAGTTGTTTACTTATGGACCGTATTTCTCTGTCGCTGCCTTTTTCATCAGACAGATACATGGCTAAGAGGCCTTGAACAACGATGCGGTGAAACTTTGGATACTCAAGCTTTTCCGCTTGAGTAAAGGAATTATTAACAAAGAGTTGCAGCCGCTCCTGGAGCATTTCGTTATGTTCATAATAAGCTACAAAATTCAATTGATTCGTCTCTTTATCTTCGCGCAGATCGATAAAATAGTCCATTAATATGTGAAGACCGCAAATCCATGGAAAGTAGGCTTGCTTTATTTCCTTTCCTTGGGTTACTGATAATTGCGGATCGAAAGCGGCAGCATATAGACAGAAAATCCCTAGGGTCGACCCTGATGCCGCAGCAAATTCCCAGGCTGTTATCTTCGAATCGCTCAATAAGTTTGGCCTGATCCAGGCTAACATTTTCGATTCTCGTTCTTCAATCGCTAAGTGTTTATAGGTCTGTAAGCACGAGTAAAGCTTAGCGAGGCCTATCCCTTCCTCTTGAACTATGTCATAGGAGGGAAGGCCTTTTAGGCTATTCTGACAGGTTGTAACCAACCGTACTAGATACCCTCCATCTTCTCGATAAGGATAATACTCGTAGTAATCTGATGGAGCTGCTTGTGGGTTTAAGGCTTCATGCATGGCTAAGTGCAGTTGAGCAAATGCTTTTTCATCTTGAATCTCAAGGCTGTCGACTAAATTATCAAGATAATCACTCATGGTTTGATAAGCAACAATGAATTGAATAGTGGCTTCCAAATCCACGCCAGGGTAAAGTGCATAAATACTTCCTCCTTGGCAATGAAATGCTTTGGTGCGGATACTCTCCGTTGCTTGCCTACTCAAGCGGGCATCAGGTAACTGAGCGGCTAAACGTTGCCAACCTTCAAGTTCATGTTTGACCAAGGGAAAAACCTTCGAGACATACTGATAAATCAACGTTACTGGACTAATGGTTCTATGGTTTAAATTAGGCATCCTTCAATCCCTTTCAAAAAACATCCATACATACTATATCCTCATTCCGGCAATTCTATATATGTTAAATAGACTGAAAGGAGAATTAGCATGAATAATTCAAAATCTGAGTTAACTGCGAAGAATTTAGCCATCTTAAACGACCAAATCGGGGCGGAGGCACTACTTGTGCATAAGTTTGCCCAAGCCGCACAATCGGTTCAAGACCAAGCAATAAGTTCACAACTATCAAACATTTCTGGGCAACATCGAAAGCATTATGATACCTTGCTTAATTATCTAAATTCACACCAATAATTTTGAAAGGAAGGGATTATATATGACAATGCAATCTATCTTAACGGAACAAGAAATTGTAACTGACCTGCTTACGTCCGAGAAACACCATACTTCCACGATAAATACTTTTATCACTGAATCAACCTGCTCTAATTTAAGGCAAAACCTTAAAGATATCCTCAATGAAGAACATAGTATTCATGAAAATATTTATAATTTGATGAATCAAAAAGGTTGGTATCCTACCAGTGATGCTCAAGCTCAAGACGTTCAAAAAGTTAAGGACAAGTTTAATTCGTTACAGGTTTGATAGTGAACTCGTTCAGCTAAAGCTAAACATCGAGACTTCGGTGGGGGACTCTACCCCCACCGAAGCAGAATAAGGAACTCCCACTTATAGAAGTGGGTGTCTCGGAATTGATTAAAAAGTATATCCTCTAATATAGTCTTAATACAAAGACGGAGCTAAATAGCTCCGTCTTTGTATATCTCTCACTTTTCTGATTTAACTTCTTTTATGTCTTCGGTTTTATCTCCCTCACTGGAAGATTTGAATTCTTTGATCCCTTTACCCAGTGCTTTTCCTAATTCCGGCAACTTTCCTGGTCCGAAAATTACTAAAGCAAGGACAAGAACAATACCTGCCGTCATAGGTGTAATTAATCCAAACGTTGTTAGCAAAATTGTCCACCTCCATCATTAACAACCAATTCCATAAAATAATGTATACTTTATAGAATTAGCAAATCTGTCTATGTTTATCCTATCGTATTGCAGGACAACACGCAACATCTTTTTAATGGAAACTTTCTAGATCTGACAAATGATACACATGTCTCTGAATAGGCTTATGATCATCTATTAACCTTTGTTTAGTAAAGGTGCTTACTTTCTTTTTCCTGGAAAAGTTGTTCATATCCAAGATACAATTTCCAGATGATTTCCCAAAGTTCGCCTTGTGCTTCAGTTACGTTTAATCCCAGGTCTTTGGCCTCCCGACGACCGATTGGATATCCATGCGAAAAGTATCCCTCAGTTAATGCTTGAGTTACTTTCTGAACTTGTTCTGGAAGATCTTTCAACATATAGCGTGATAATAAAGTTTCCGCATATTGCCGGGATGCCTTGATGGTTTTTTCATAGTCTCCAATGAGCAAAGGATCAAGCATGTTTAACAGTGGCGTCACAAGTAAAGCTGCCACTTCCAAATCAGCACAGTTGCTGATAGACCGTTTTAAATAATCCAGACAATGCCAAACCGCCTGAACCGGTATCAACACATCCTTATAAACTGGATGTTTGACAAGAGGATCAATCGGTCCAAGTTCGGAGATAGGTCCCATAACGACTTCATCTGCTCCAAGGACAAGCATTGAAGCCGCTGATTTTGCAACAAACGGAACTATCACAGCGAACTCTTCGCAAAACTCACGGATTAGCATGACAACCTTATAAGGAGTATCCACGGACCCTCCATAACTATGCAGAATTAGGTCAATTCTTTGAGTATGACCGATTTCCTCTAGTTGTTTATAGAGAGGGACTAAAATTGTGTCATCAAGTGGTGTATAAGAAAAATAGACTAAGAC
>DOPS01000336.1:3182-4194 GCA_003512645.1 Desulfosporosinus sp. | reverse complement strand
GCTATTGCTCACCCAGATTTCCGCGGCGAGCTAACGGAAGCTGCTAAAAATATGAACTTACTTTAGGAATATAGAAGTGAAGGAGAGATTTAATGACCAGAGCAGTGATTGTGAGTGCCGCAAGGACCCCTTTTGGCACGATGGGCGGGAGTCTTAAGGATATTGCCGCGGTTGACTTGGGAGCACATGTAATTCGGGAGGCTCTTAAACGAGCAGACCTTCCCGGGGACATTATCGATAATGTCCTAATGGGGATGGTTATCCAAGGTGGGGTAGGGCAAGTGCCCTCGCGTCAAGCGAGTATTAAAGCAGGACTTCCTGTGGAGGTCACCTCCGAGACAATCAATAAAGTTTGTGCCTCAGGGATGCGCGCAGTAAGCTTAGGCGAAACTATCATCCGTGCTGGAGATGCCGATGTCATTATTGCTGGAGGAATGGAGAGCATGTCAAATGCTCCGTTTGCCTTAAAAAAAGCCCGCTTTGGTTATCGGATGGGAAATGATAGTCTTCTGGACTTGATGGTCAATGATGGATTGTGGTGCGCTTTTCATAATGTTCATATGGCTGTTCACGGTTCGACAGTGGCCAAAGAGTATGGAGTTTCACGTGAAGATCAGGATGCCTTTGCGTTTCGTTCTCAACAATTAGCGTCTAAGGCCATCGAAGAGGGCAAGTTTGCCGAGGAGATCGCTCCATTGGAAATCCCACAGAGAAAAGGAGACTCTCTTTGGTTTACAGTCGATGAAGGGCCGCGTCGGGATACCACTCTGGCAAAGCTCAACTCATTACCACCTATTTTTGTCAAAGATGGAACAGTTACAGCAGGAAATGCACCGGGTGTTAATGATGGGGCAGGGGCGATGGTCCTGATGAGTGAGGAAAAGGCCCGTGAAATGGGTAAAAAGCCACTGGCAACAATTCTTGGGCATGCCAGCGTAGCCCAAGAACCAGCCTATATCGCCACAACGCCGGGCTTGGCAATTAATAAACTTCTCAAACAAAAAGGAATGAC
>DOPS01000336.1:0-3131 GCA_003512645.1 Desulfosporosinus sp. | reverse complement strand
GCGAGAGTTATTATGACCTTGATTTATGAGTTGCGTCGTCGTGGTGGAGGAATTGGGATTGCTGCAATCTGTAGTGGAGCAGCGCAGGGCGATGCTATCATGCTTGAGATATACGGAGCTTAAAAGGGCAAAGGTGTAGAAATCGAAGGAGGAAAAACTGGATGGACTTTCAGTTGAACCAGGACCAACTGATGATGCAGAAGATGGTCCGAGATTTTGTCCAAGATGAAATCATTCCGGTAGCAATGCTAACCGATGAGACGCATGAGTATCCTTTAGAGACCCTTCGGAAGATGGGTGAACTCGGACTCATGGGAATTCCTATCCCTGAGGAATACGGCGGTGCTGGCTCAGACTTCTTGTCCTATATTATAGCGATCGAAGAAATTGCTAAGGGATGCGCTTCGACAGCGGTGATTTTAGCAGTTCATACATCAGTGGGAACGTTCCCTATTCTTTATTTTGGGACAGAAATGCAAAAACAATACTATTTGCCTAAGCTGGCTAGTGGACAATTTATCGGGGCGTTTGCGTTAACAGAGGCCAATGCTGGCTCAGATGCGTCGAGCTTAAAAACCATGGCAGTACGTCAAGGAGACCATTACATCCTGAATGGAACAAAACGCTTTATCACCAACGCCGGTTATGCAGATGTATATTTAGTTATGGCCTCCACAGATCGAGCAAAAGGGCCCCATGGGGTCACTGCTTTTCTGGTGGATAAAGATACGCCTGGCTTTAAAGTTGGGAAAAAGGAAGAGAAGATGGGACTGAATGGCTCCGCAACTTGTGAATTGATCTTTGAAGACGCTAGGGTGCCAGTGGGAAACCTTCTGGGAGCAGAAGGGCAAGGCTTCAAAGTTGCGATGTCTCTACTGGATGGTGGACGGATCGGAATTGGTGCCCAAGCCTTGGGAATCGCCGAGGCGGCGTTTGAAGCAGCACTCGCTTATTCACAAGAACGAATACAGTTTAAACAACCCATTGGCAACTTTCAAGGGATTCAATTCATGCTTGCCGATATGGCAACTCAAATTGAAGCGTCGAAGCTACTAGTTTATCAGGCGGCTTCACTTCGAATGGCCGGGCTTCCCTATGCTAAACAAGCCTCGATGGCTAAAATGTTTGCCAGTGATACCGCAGTCAAGGTGACGGCCGATGCTGTGCAAATTTTCGGGGGGTATGGGTATTGTAAAGAGTATAAAGTTGAACGCTATATGCGGGATGCCAAGATCACCCAAATTTACGAGGGAACTAACCAGATTCAGAGGGTTGTTATTGCGAAGCATTTGAGAAAATGAGAGACGAAAATGGAGGAATAAGTTATGAAAACAATTATGGTTATAGGTGCGGGACAAATGGGGGGCGGAATCGCCCAAGTCGCCGCTCAAGCAGGCTACTCTGTGATTTTAAATGACATTAAGGATGAATTTATCATGAGGGGTTTCGGCATAATCCAGAAAAATCTCAAGCGCAGTGTCGAAAAAGGAAAATTGACGGCGGAGGATATGGAAATCATCTTAAGTCGTATCACAAAATCGACCTCCTTGCAAGATGCCGCTGTGGTCGATTTAGTCATCGAAGCCGCGGTAGAGAATATGGCCATCAAAGCCCAAGTGTTCTCTCAACTCGACGCCATTTGCCCTGAGCACACGATACTTTCGACCAATACCTCCTCATTGCCGATCACTGAGATAGCAGCATTTACTAAACGTCCGGATCGAGTGATTGGAATGCATTTTATGAATCCCGTTCCTGTGATGAAGCTTGTCGAGGTGATTCGTGGTTTGGCCACCAGCGACGAAGTCTATAAAACGGTTGAGACCTTAAGCCTGGCAATGGGCAAAACACCTGTGGAAGTTAATGATGCTCCCGGATTTGTCGCGAATCGTATCTTAATTCCCATGCTTAATGAAGCCATTTTTACCCTATACGAGGGCATAGCTACAGTTGAAGCGATTGATAATGTCATGAAATTAGGCATGAATCACCCCATGGGGCCATTGGCTTTAGCAGATTTAATCGGACTGGACACTGTGCTATCTATTACAGAAGTTCTCCATGAAGGTCTCGGCGATAAGTATCGACCCTGCCCGTTACTTCGTAAATACGTTAAAGCGGGTTGGTTGGGACGTAAATCTGGACGAGGCTTTTACAATTACGGTGAATAAAAAAAGATCCTGTCCATTAAGAAGGTCCAAGTCACGAGACAGAGACAGGATCAAAGAGGAGGATATAAGTGGAGTATACAAACCTATTACTCGAACAGAACGGTGCAGTCGCCATTCTGACCATCAATCGACCCAAAGCCCTAAATGCTCTCAATAGTGACACATTATCGGAACTGTCCACCGTGCTCGATGAGTTGGGGAGGGATTCCAGTGTCAAAGTCGTAGTCCTCACAGGCAGTGGAGAAAAGGCCTTTGTAGCAGGAGCCGACATATCCCAGATGAAAGACTTTAACGCCTTAGAAGGTAGGCGGTTTGCCCAATTAGGGCATGCTACCTTCCGCAAACTTGAGCTGATGCCCCAGCCCGTAATCGCTGCCATCAACGGATTTGCCTTAGGGGGAGGGTGCGAGCTAGCCATGGCCTGCGATCTGAGGATTGCCAGTGAAAATGCTAAGTTTGGCCAACCAGAAGTTACCTTAGGGCTGACCGCCGGATTTGGGGGCACCCAGCGCTTACCTCGCTTAGTCGGCACAGGAATCGCCAGTGAATTACTCTTTAGCGGAGATATCATTGATGCCAACGAAGCATATCGAATAGGCTTAGTCAATCGAATCTATCCATTAGAGACCCTCAAGGAAGAAGCACTAAAGCTTGCCAATCGTATCGCAGGACGAGCACCTGCAGCTGTACAGCTCAGTAAAAGTGCAATTCAGCGGGGCATGAATATGGACTTAGACAGCGCACAAGCCTACGAAGCAGAAGTTTTCGGTCTAACCTGTAGTACCCAAGATCAAAAAGAAGGATGTACGGCCTTTTTAGAAAAACGCAAACCCGTGTTTGAAGGAAAGTAATATCAGTGAACTCGTTCAACTAAAGTTGAACATCGAGTCTTCGGTGGGGGACTCTACCCCCACCGAAGCGGAGCCGGGGGTACCACTCCCACTTGTAGAAGTGGGAGTC
>DOPS01000337.1:0-7847 GCA_003512645.1 Desulfosporosinus sp. | reverse complement strand
CCCCTTAAAGGGTTAACGAAGTCAGCGTTACCCCATTTACAACTCGAACAGGCCTTGGTGGTCCCCATCTCAATAACCATATCATAACTACCTGCCATACATTTCTCACTCCTACCTATAGTTTAGTGAACTCGTTCAACTAAAGTTGAACATCGAGTCTTCGGTGACGTAAGTCTCCAGTGGAGACTTACGCCGAAGGCGCAGACAACTGACGAATACATTCGCGCCGTAGGATGGACTCTACCCCCACCGAAGCGGAGCCGGGGGTACCACTCCCACTTGTAGAAGTGGGAGTCTTACGATTGGATAAATAAAGGCAACACAGTGTTTGAGCAAGGGAGTACTAGCACCCCAGCACTCCCCTGTACCTATTTAACTTAATTACAGATCAAGACCTAGATAATCAAAATCCTTCGCTTCAAAGTCTTGTTCATGGCGAGCCATAATGGTATTTTGAGCATAGGTTGATAAATCAACAAAGCGGGCACTGAAACCAGCAACACGGACTATTAAATCGCCATGTTTCTCCGGTTCTTGCTGAGCAGCTTGCATTTCCTCATTGCTTACGACGTTGAACTGGATATGATCAATATTTAAATCGTTCCACGTATTCATATAGGCCAGCCAGATCTTAAAGCCTTTACTGCTCCGCATAATGGGGGCTGACAAACGCTGGTTCAAAAGATTAGCCTTTTGGGTAGCCGCATTTACTTTGGATACAGAACGCAGTACAGCGGTGGGTCCTTTCTTATCGGTTCCCATATAAGGTGAGATACCACCGTCATCACATGCTTCTCCTCCGTACCGACCATCAGGGGTAGGACCTGTACGAGAACCAATCTCCATATACAAACCTATCGCCTGGCCGGTTGGAAGCACAGGACCACCGGAGTAGTTAACAATCTTTCTCATTTCACCGGAAATAATATCTTCATAGAAAGCCTTAACAATGTCATCTGCGTACGGGTCGTCATTACCCCATTTCGGAGCATTCAGGAAGTCCTTACGCATTTCTTCATACCCTTCCCAGTTACTATGCATAGCTTTCTTCAGTTCCAGGAAGGTATATTTTTTATCATCAAAAATTAGCTTCTTAATGGCAATCAGGGAGTTTGCCGCAACGATGGTCGTAATGGGGTTATGCCAACCATTGGGTTGCTCGGACAATTCCATCGATTCTCTACCCAGTTCCATACAGCCGTCATCTATTGCTGAGATAAACGGGTTCTCGAGAATTTTAGTTTCCCAGTACCTGGAGACATCCTTAGCCCTGATCATCAAGTCCATGCCCCAACGATACTGTTTACGGAAGGCTTCCCATAAATCCTCAAAGGTCTTGAAGTCTTCAACATTACCAGTTTGTGGTCCCAATTGCATGCCGGTGAAGCTCCAGTCAAACCCGTTATTAAGGGTAACTTCCATGATCTTCGCCGGGAAGATGGACCCACCGCCTTCACTCCTGGATTTCTGGGTCTTTCTCCTTCCGACAAGCCCTGGAGACATACAAAGCACATTAGCCCAATCATGTGCTTCTTCTAAAGTAGCACCGTTCTTGTTTTGGCTAAACTGGGAATAATACACCATCTGTTGAGTACCTATGATGTCATGTTTAATTGACGGGTAGCCCAATCCATCTCTAACACATTGAAAGACTAGATTTTTAGTTTTAAGTCGACCCTTAGGGTTCCAACGGAAAACAATGGAAGGCTCAGTTGTTCGGATATTTCGAGCAGCTTCTAAAATAGCGTCTGTACAGTCATTACACCCGTCAGAACCATCTCTCTCCAGACCGCCCAACGTAAAAATGAATAGATCGTTTGATCCAGGGAAAACTTCACGATAGCCTCTAGACTTTCCAGGGGCATTCTCGGAGATTTTTAGACGTTCACATTCGAAGAGCTCTACAGCGTCTTCATGGCTCATGGCCTGGAAACTCTTATCTATTACACTAGCCTTATAAAGCGGCCAAAACAGTTTATCGGGTTTATGCGCGTAGCCGCTGCTGTAACGTTCGAGAGCATGACATATCAGGAATGTGAACCATTTAGCCTGCATGCCATCCCGCAACCCTTGGCACGGTTCAGCCGGAACCCGCTGGCAAATCTCAGCCATCATTAGCAGCTCTTCTTTACGTTGGGGATTGGTTTCAAAGTTTTCTGCGATAATCCTACAGAGTCGACCATGTCTCCTGGCCCATGAAATTGCTGCCTTGGAGGCAATAATCATAGCTTGCCAGAGATCAATTTGGGGAAGTAGTTTTAGTCTTGCAGGAGCATCCCAGTTTTCTGATCCTAGTACTTCCTTAGCAGCCTCGATGTGTCGCTCTGCTAACTCGATTCTCTTTAACAGTCCATCTTCTATTACTGTTTCATACGGAGGAACAACACTGTTAAAGCCAGTCGCAAAACCAGGTGTTTCTAAGGTACTCATGGAGTACATAACTTCAAGCTCATGTTGTGTAAAATATGTTTCACATTTCTTTTGAAGAGAATGCTCGATCCAATACTCAGCCAATTCTCTGGCTTCTTCTACCGGCTGGGGAGCAATTTTTGGGTCTAAAATATAATCCATGCAAGCCATATAGGACTGCTCAGGATATAGCGGAACATAGTTAGGATTCTCGGCATTAAAGCCGACGATGAGTTCATCTTCTTGGACAATTACTGTACAATTATTGAGAAGATTCGATAATAGATTGGCTCTTCGAATAACGTGTGGCTTTCCTGTGTTTGTTTTATAAGCCTCAGTAATTAAGCGCATCCGTTCAATTCCTGCTTTTACGTCTCCTTCAACAAACTCACCACCAGCGGAGTGCTTCCAACGACATCTGGCCTTCAGTCTTTTAGTCCGCTCAGTCGTTGGATTAGCTAAATGTTCATGAACTTCTGAATCTGGGATAGTTTCTTCCGCCGGATTATCAAAAGGAAAATCAATGACTTTCCCTTTATATTCTATCGGTTGATGTCTGGTTGCCATTCCTTATCCCCTCCTCCTAATTCTTAGTTCTTCTGAGCAAATTTTGGACATTTGTCGCTCGCTGTATCGCCCATTACTGGTTTGGATTCATACCATTTACCTTTTGCATCCTGCTCTTGACGCACACAATCACCTTTGCCGGGTGTAAAATCATCAGCGCCTTCCGGAATTTCAAAGAAGGACTTACATTGTGAACAATTTGCCATAAATGTACCTCCCCTCATTTAAATTGTTGTACTACAATAGCTGCAGTACAATACCACCTCCATAAGCGCCAAAAATAACGTTTACTAGGTGATGAAGTGTGTTATTTTACCAATTACAATGCAAATAATGTGCCAACCTTATAAAAGGTTTGAATATGCCCAAATTTCTGAATTTTCAAATAAACACTGATGCGCTTCTTCATCATTTTTTATACATTAATAAAAAACTATGGACTCCTGTTAGTAAATATCGTCGATGCCAATTACCATCACTGATTACGTAAAGAATCAGTCTCGGAGTACTTTTTCATTTTCTTAACGATCGTCGATTGGTCTATACCTAATATCTTGGCAGCTTTTCGAGTACTTTTACATTCTTCATAAACTCGCTGAATTAAGTTTCTCTCAGTCTGATCCAAAATGTCCTTCAGATTCATACTTGTGGGTTCCGTTAACGGTAGGCTGCGTTCCCCTTCAGTTAGAAAATCCGTATCTATGAGGTCCCCGTGACTCAGAACTACCATTCTTTCGATTGTGTTCTCCAGTTCCCTGATATTGCCCTGCCATTGGCAGTAGATAAATCTTTCCACTAATTGAGGAGAAACATTTTTATGTTTATTATATTTTTTGTTATATTTCTCTAAGAAATAATGAATGAGTGGTGGAATGTCTTCTTTTCTATCCCTTAAAGGCGGAATCCAGATTGATATCACATTAAGGCGGTAAAATAAATCTGAACGAAACTTACCGACCCTAACCATATGCTCCAAGTCTCTGTTGGTTGCTGCGACAATGCGTACATCCAATTTGATGGATTTTCGTCCCCCTACCCGGTATATTTCCCTTTCTTGTAAAACTCTTAACAGTTTGGATTGCATATCAAAAGGCAACTCCCCGATCTCGTCTAGAAACAGTGTTCCGCTGTTGGCAATTTCAAACAGGCCTGGACGACCTTCCTTGTTTGCACCAGTATACGACCCGCCTTCGTACCCAAAAAGCTCTGCTTCTATGAGATTGGCTGGAATGGAAGCACAATTTAATTTAATAAAGGGATTATTAGCCCGGTTACTCGCTTTATGCACGATGCCAGCAATCGGCTCTTTGCCTACTCCAGACTCACCTAAGATCAGAACTGTAGAATCCACTTGGGCTACCTTGATAACGGTTTCAATCTTCTCCGCCATGACGGCACTTCGAATTATGATGTCCGAACTCATTTGTTCCTTGCGGAACTTATCCAGTTCATTAAAGTATTTGACGGATAATGTTTGAGCCTCTCTAAGTTGCTCCCGTAAAAAGTTCAGTTCCGATAAATCACGCAAATTCACGACTACCCGTGTAATAACGCCATTCTCATCCATAATTGGTGTGCCAGTATGAACGATTTCACGGCCCGAACTAAGGTGCTGAAAGATGGTTATCGGTCCCTTCTTTTCCAACACTTTTAGTGTCACCGACTCAAAGGTATAGCCACTTTCAATAAGCCAGTTGACATGCCGCCCGACTATGCTTACTTCTTGGATACCAAGCATTTTACGGCTAGATTTATTGTCTCTAAGGACAATCCCTTGACCGTTGGCGATAACAAAACCATCGGCGGAAAAATCAAGGATTGTGTTTAACTCTTTATTAATTTCCTGAACAGTCTTAAGTTCATGAGAAATATGTTCCAGCTCAGAAATATCCTGAAATATACCCACTGAGCCAATGACTTCACCTCTGCTAATAATAGGGTTCTTATTAACCAATAACACCTTCTGACCAATAACAATTTTCCGAACTAGCTCAGCAACCCCCGTATGCATCACGTTGGTTAAATTCAATTCAGGAATTAAATCCTCGATTGATTTACCAATAACTTCTTCCAGTGGTACCCCTATCAGCCTTTCGGCAGACTTATTAATGACTATAATTTTCCCATTTTTGTCAACCGCAATTATCGCATTATGCCCTGAATTGATAATTGCATTATGTTCTTCTACCGCATACTCTAGTTGCCGCTGGAACGCCTTCATTATGTCGGTTCTTGTGATAATACCCACAAGCTCTCCATTATAATCAACCACTGGTAGTCTTCCAACCGGAAGCTGTAAGGCTTCCTCAGGTTGTGCATCTTCTCTAACCGTGATTACATCTTGCTTCATTAGTTCACCAACAGTAACCTTCTCGTCCAATCCTATAGCCCTTAAAGCATGGGTCTTCGTAAATATGCCTACTAGTTTGTTGTAATTATCAACAACTGGCATACCGTCAATACGATATTGCACCATAATGTTGATAGCTTTCTGAATTGAATCGCCCCATTGCAGTTTAATAACATTAGTCGTCATGAAGTCTTTAACTTTGATTCTCAAAAATTATTCCTCCTTAAACCCTTCACAGTTATTCCTAGGTATGGACCTCTTTCTAAAAACTACTTTTCAGGAATGCCCAGCTGCGAAAGTAGCTATAGGATACTAATACCGCTCCAGAACACCCAATAATGCTTCTACGACCGACTTTTTAAAGAGAGTCTGCCGTCTGTAACTCATGGAAACCATCATTTTTAGGGGAAAAAATAGTTAAAATTGAATATTATGACTTTTTTTAATAGTATGATAAGTCACAATCAATAGCAAGTGCCTTTTTGAAAATTATGTAATACAAGTTTAAAATAGGTTTTAATTTATTTAAAACTTTTGCAATAAAAAAAAGACGCATAGTTGATAATCCAACGTTCGTCTTAATTCTATCTTATTAGATTTATCTAGCTTCTTTAGCAAATAATATTACCTACGGTACTTAGCTTTGCCCATTTCATATATATCATTGCCACTGGCATCGATAGCTACGATAGCTGGCAAATCTTCTACTATAAGTTTGCTTATCTTTTCCGGACCAAGTTCAGGATAAGCAATAACCTCCACCGACTTGATACACTTTGATAAAAAGGCTCCTGCCCCACCCGTAGTTACAAAATAAACAGCGCCATGTTCTATCATTGACTTAATAACTTCGGCTGATCGAATTCCTTTCCCCAACATCCCTGTTAAACCGTTAGCGATTAGTTTTGGCGCATAAGAATCCATACGATAACTCGTAGTCGGACCTGCAGAACCTATAACTTGACCTGGTTTCCCCGGGCTTGGTCCCATATAATAAATGATTTGATCTTTGATATCAAAGGGCAATTCCTCCCCACGATCAATAGCTTCCACTATCTTTTTGTGTGCCGCATCCCTACCCGTGTAGATAGTTCCGCTTATTAACACAGAATCACCGGCCTTTAAATCTGCAACCTTTTCCTTAGTCAAGGGAGTCTGAATAATCTGATTCCCCTCAGTTACTATGGTCTCTCTACCACTCATTTCAATATATTTATGGCGCGCCGCGTGACAGTTTATATTCACAGCAACCGGCATACCGGCAATATGAGTGGGATAGGTTTCAATAAATACTGCCATTGCTGTTTGAGTTCCACCTAAACCCTGAGGGCCAATTCCAAGTTTATTTACTCGTTCAAGAATTTCGTCTTCAACTTTACTCCAATTCGGATCAAGATTATGTTCTCCAACGGTTCTTAGAAGTGATTTTTTAGCAAGTATTGCTACCTTCTCCATATTGCCGCCTACTCCCACACCTATAATTATAGGCGGACAGGGATTCCCCCCAGCACGATCTACTGTATCAACCACAAATTTAATGATTCCTTCTATACCTTCGGAAGCTTTTAGCATTTTGATATCACCCATATTTTCACTACCAAAACCCTTAGGGGCTACGGTTATCTTTAAAAGATCACCTGGTACAATATCATAATGAATGACGGCTGGCGTATTATCCTTCGTATTAATCCGGTTAAAAGTAGGGTCTTGGACAATAGATTTACGTAAAAACCCATTGACATAACCTCGGCGTACACCTTCGTTAATTGCTTCAGTAAGGTCCATACCCTCTACATGCATCCCCTGACCCAGCTCAACAAAGATAACAGCCATACCAGTGTCCTGGCAGATAGGTACTCGTTCTTTTCTAGCAATCGCAGCATTTTCAATCAACCGAGTAAAGGTATTCTTTCCTAGCGGACTTTCCTCAAGTGCCCTACATCTATCTAAGGCCTTGAGTACATCTTCCCCAAGGAAATAATTGGCCTC
Organism: Desulfosporosinus sp.; assembly: GCA_003512645.1. Lineage (GTDB taxonomy): Bacteria > Bacillota > Desulfitobacteriia > Desulfitobacteriales > Desulfitobacteriaceae > Desulfosporosinus. The sequence continues at coordinate 532 of DOPS01000337.1, read as the reverse complement.
AATGCAAAGCCGTTCCACAGCTGCAATGATTTCATCAGTGTGAATTACTTTCATAGATTCATCTCCTTCTCCTTTAACCCTGGTCTTTAAAAGACGGTGCCTCTGCTCATTCTAGCCCCTTTATAAAATCCAATGTTTTACGTATCCCATTTAAGTATACTACTGAGCAAATCATAATTCATAATGGGTTCCTTGTCCACAAATTTTTACTTATCTACATAATGTAGGAATACATTCCTCCCAAATTCGCCGAGGTTTTTGGCCAGCTTTGCCAAAGATCAACGAGAATTGATTCTCAAAATAAAAAACACCAGCTTTTCTCGGAAGATAAGAAAACAAAAAGCAAGTGTTATAAAAATGTATGAAGAGATTTCATACTTAGGGTATATTTTTCTTAGTTTAGGCTGCCACTTTTTTTGATATATTCATCATATTATCTCGAACTACGCGCCTCAACCTTTGATTTCTAACCTCTGCTTCTGGCCTCAGGCTTCTGTTTTGCCCTCACGCTTTTCTTTCATAGCGCGCCAGA
>DOPS01000079.1:0-12142 GCA_003512645.1 Desulfosporosinus sp. | reverse complement strand
ACCTAATTTGAGGATGGAAGCCTGAGGCAGGGCCTCTTTGACATATTGATAGGAGATGCCAGAGGTGATGACACCGACGGTCGGATCCTTCATCTCCATATAGTTGACTGCCACAGTTTCCGAATAGGTGGCTAGTTTCTGCATTCGCTCTTCAACGATTAAGCGGCGAGCCCGCCCGTGTCCAGGTAGCATAACGTACTTGCGCGGGTCCTTCTCATAAGGTTTGACAACTCGTTCCATCGGCTCCTTAAGTTCTACTAAACTTTGGGAATGTGCTATCCGAGTTGTGATTCGTAACATGACTGGGGTATCAAAGGCTTCAGAAATTTCCATAGCCAAGCCAACCATGTCTTTAGCCTCTTGGGAGTTCGAGGGTTCTAACAGAGGTATCTTGGCAAAAGCCGCGTATAGCCTATTGTCCTGTTCATTTTGTGAAGAGTGCATTCCTGGATCATCGGCTGATATTAAGACTAAGCCAGCTCGCGTGCCGGTATAAGCTACAGTGAAAAGTGGATCGGCAGCTACATTGACACCTACCATTTTCATGGTAACAATGGCACGAGCACCTGCAATAGCTGCGCCAATGCCTACTTCCATGGCTACCTTTTCATTAGGCGACCACTGACAATAAACTTCTGGGTATTTAACAATATTTTCGAGGATTTCTGTGCTTGGTGTGCCAGGATAGGCTGCAGCAACGCTGATACCATATTCGTAGACACCCCGAGCAATTGCATCATTACCTGTCATTAATGTTTTCATGCCTTTTCTTGTCCCCCCCTTTTAGTGGAAATGTAGCATAATTTTTCCGAACATTTTAAAAACAAGTTCTTATAGTATTTTAACCCACAAAATAGAAAGCTGTAAAGAGACTAGTAGGTTGATTATTGAAGATACACCACCTTGTATACTGATCACCCTCCAAAACAACCGTTCACGGGTAATTCAGTTTTCGTTAACAGTGGGTTATTAACCGTAGAACCTAAATTAAGTACAGTTCATGGCTCGACTATGTAAAAAGATTGAATATTTTGATATATTAGAATTATCTAAAAGGGATAATTTGGCTAGATTTAAGCCAATGAGGAGGTTAAAGAAAAATGACGCAAGATGCCGGCCAACGGATGCTTATGGCAGGCAACAATGCCATCGCCCGAGGAGCTTATGAGGCAGGAGTCTATTTCGCATCGGGTTATCCTGGTACCCCCAGCACAGAAATACTTGAAGTTATATCCCAATATCCTGAAATCAAAGCTCAGTGGGGAGCGAACGAAAAAGTAGCCTTTGATGAAGCTATGGGAGTGGCCATGTCTGGCAAACGTGCTTTATGCTCGATGAAATACGTCGGACTTAACGTTGCAGCAGATTCTTTCATGGTATTCCCGTTTTCTGGAACAATTGGTGGATTTGTAGTCATCTCAGCCGATGACCCAGGGATGTATTCGTCCCAAAATGAACAAGACAATCGCTATTTTGCTAGATTAGCACAAATACCTATGATCGAACCAAGTGATCCTCAAGAAGCCAAAGATTATCTAAAACTCGCTTACGAACTGAGCGAGAAATTCTCGACCCCCGTGCTTTTCAGGACATCCATGAGGGTTTCACACAGTAAAGGGATGGTAACTCTGGGCGAACGTAGTGAAGTAGGGGAAACTAAAGGCTTTGTTAAAGACGTACCTAACTGGGTAGTGCCCATTTTTGCTAAAGCGCTTAAAGCCAAACTGGATGCTAAATTCGAAGCAATTAGCGCGTTTGTTGAGACTTATTCCTACACTCGTATCGAGGAAGGGAACAGTAAAATAGGGGTTATCACTAGTGGGGCCTCCTACACTTATACTAAAGAACTACTTCCAGAGGCTAGCGTACTTAAACTAGCGATCACCTATCCCTTACCAAAGCAAATGATCCTCAATTTCTGTGCCCAATACGATAAAGTCTACATTATTGAAGAACTGGATTCTTTCATCGAAGACCAAGTCCGAGCTTGGGGAGTCACTAATATCAGCGGCAAAGATATCTTCCCCCGCACCGGGGAATTCAGCCCAGATGTTTTAGGTAAATGCTTATTCAACGAACAACCTGTCAAGGACTTTTCCAAAGAATTTAATATCATCAGCCGCCCCCCACAACTTTGCGCAGGCTGTCCCCATCGAGGAGCCTACCTGGCCCTCAAAAAATCAGGGGCCTTAGTCACTGGAGATATTGGCTGTTACACACTAGGCGCCTTACCACCCTTAGGGGCAATGCATACTTCCTTTGCCATGGGAACCTCCATTGGTAACGCCTTTGGCTTTGAACTTGGAGGAATGAATAAAGTTGCAGCAGTCATTGGAGATGCGACCTTCATTCATGGTGGAATCCCGTCCCTTATTGACGTTGTTTACAACGGCGGCAACACTACCATTGTCATTCTGGATAATAGCACCACGGGTATGACGGGTCACCAAGAACATCCTGCGACAGGACTCACCCTTCAAAGGAAAGCGGTCCCCAAACTAGACTTAGTTAACCTCGTTCATGCCCTGGGCGTTCAACATGTAAAAGTGGCCGATCCTTTTGATCAAAAAGCAATGAACCAAGCCATTAAAGAGGCTCTCGACCATGAAGGACCCTCTGTTGTCATCACAAACAGACCATGTATCTTCGCTCGTGGCGAAAAGCAAAGACCCAAAACACCCTATGTCATAGACCTGGATAAATGTAATCAATGCGGGGCTTGTCAACGTATCGGTTGCCCAGCAGTATTGCCTGGAGAACAAGCACTCATTGATGATGTATCCTGCACAGGCTGTTCTTTATGTGCCCAAGCCTGTAAATTTGACGCCATTCACTTAAGGGGGGAATGAAAATGTCAAAGGTAACGAACGTACTCCTCTGTGGCGTCGGAGGGCAAGGCGTACTTCTGGCCAGTGAAGTTCTTGCATTAGTTGCTGCTGAGGAATATGCCCAAGTTAAACAAACAGAAGTACATGGGGTAGCCCAACGAGGAGGGAGCGTGGTCAGTCATCTACGCTTCGGTGACCAAGTTTACTCACCCACCGTCCGCACCGGTACTGGGGATATCTTAGTAGCCTTTGAAAGGCTTGAAGCAGTACGTTACGGACATTATCTCAAACCTGGGGGTCTGATGCTGATTAATGACATTGAAGTCATGCCTGGTCAGATGGGCGAATATCAACCTTATCCTACTGGAATCATGGAATTTGTTCAAAGTAAAGGCTTTCAAATCCAAGAAATTCTGGCTACATCCCAAGCTAAAGCCCTAGGCAATCCTAAAGTCAGCAGTCTAATCATTCTGGGGGCTCTTTCCGCTCACTTGGATCTTTCCCAGCAAGCTTGGGAAAGAGTTATTCGGAAACGTATTCCGCCAAAACTTGTCGATATCAACCTACAGGCCTTTAAAGCAGGCAAAGAAATGGCCCAAGCAAGGGCTCAAGCAGCCATAGCGAAAGACTAGTTTCTCACATCAAGTGAAGACTGAGACACTAAGAGTAGTTAAGGAGGGTTCAGACGGTGGAAAAACCTGCGCCTGACGCTAAACAATGCTTAATCTGGGACCACGAACATGAGACTATGCCGCGCCCGAAACTGGAAGAGTTACAACTGCAAAGACTCCAAGCAACAGTCCAGCGTTGTTACACTAAAGTACCGGCCTATCAAGAGAAAATGGACGCTTTAGGAGTTAAACCCGAAGATATCAAAAGTCTTAAAGATATTACTAAATTACCCTTTACCACCAAAAATGACCTTCGCGATAATTATCCTTTTAAAATGTTCGCCGAACCAATCGCTAAGATCGTTCGCATGCACGCTTCAAGTGGCACCACCGGTAAACCGATCGTGGTGGGCTATACAGCCAACGACATCAATAGTTGGTCTGAATTGATGGCTCGAGTGTACACTTCTGGTGGAGTTACCAATGCCGATATTGTGCACAACTCTTATGGTTATGGACTCTTCACTGGTGGCATGGGAGCTCACTATGGAGCGGAACGTGTTGGAGCAGTAGTCATTCCAGTATCTGGAGGGCTTACTAAACGCCAAGTAATGCTTTGGCAAGATTTTGGGGCAACAGTCCTGATGGCTACCCCATCCTATGCCTTAGTACTGGCTGAACAAGCCAAGGAAATGGGTGTCGATCCACCGCGGGATCTTAAACTTAAAGTAGGCTTTTTTGGGGCTGAACCTTGGACGATGGAAATGAAACGTGAAATCGAAGAAAAACTCAACATTGAGGCCTTCGATATCTACGGGCTTACCGAAATGATGGGCCCAGGAGTATCGTTTGAATGCCCCTATCACGATGGATTGCACATTTCCGAAGATCATTTCATAGTAGAGACCGTCGATCCAGATACAGGAGAGTCTCTACCACTTGGGAGCTTAGGTGAAATGGTCCTGACCTCCCTTACGAAAGAAGCTTTCCCAGTCCTGCGCTATAGAACAAGAGATCGAACCATTATCGATAGGTCAAGCTGTGCCTGCGGGCGCACTACAGCTCGTATGAAGCGTATCACTGGACGTACTGACGATATGTTAATAATTCGAGGCGTCAACGTTTTCCCTTCTCAGATTGAAAGTGTGATTTTAACGATTAAGGGACTGGAACCCCAATATGTCATCGTTGTGGACCGCGGAGCAAGCTATATGGATGACCTGGAAGTCCTCGTGGAATGTACCCATGAATTACATGCCCAAGGGGATGAGGCCATGAAAAAGGTACAAGAACACATAGGTGCTGAATTACAGCAAGTACTAGGCCTCAATGCCCGGATTAAAGTTGTTGCTCCCAAGACTTTGCTGCGTAGTGAAGGTAAAGCTAAGCGAGTAGTGGACCTTCGAGAACACAATAACTAAACCGAATACTTGGTGAAGCAGACCTTTGAAATGAAAACTCACTTATCGAAGTGGAAGTCTTAATGCGGATAAAAGAAATGTGAAATCAAGAGGTGGTGAAGCTCACTATGTCTATGACTATGACAGAAAAAATTCTAGCCGCTCACGCTGGGTTAAGCGAAGTACGTCCCGGTCAGATCATTAACGCTAAAGTGGACTTAGTCTTGGCCAATGAACTATCAGCTATCGTAGCTATCGAAGAGTTTGGCAAAATTAAAGGGGCTAAGAACGTCTTTGATCCTCAAAAACTTGTCATCATCCCGGATCACTTTACCCCCAATAAAGATATTCAATCCGCCAGAGTTGCCAAAAAGGTCCGAGAGTTTGCTCTAGCACATAACACCTTGTACTACGAAGTAGGCCGAATGGGTATTGAACACGTCCTACTTCCAGAACAAGGCTTGGTACGCCCGGGCCAACTGGTCATTGGTGGAGATTCTCATACTTGTACCTATGGAGCGTTAGGTATGGTCGCTACCGGAGTAGGATCAACTGATATCGCTGTGGCGTGGGCCTTAGGAGAAGTTTGGCTAAAGGTTCCACCCACGATCAAGATTGAATTTAAAGGGAAGAAAAGACCTTGGGTTTCTGGTAAAGATATGATTCTCTACATGATTGGACGTTTAGGTGTGGATGGGGCTATCTATAGTGCTTTAGAATTCTGCGGAGAGGCCATAGAGGAACTCAGCGTAGCAGAACGATTGACAATGGCTAATATGGTGATTGAAGCAGGCGCAAAAAATGGTATTTTTGCGGTAGATGCTAAAACTGAGGCCTATGTCAAAGCAGCCACCAATCAACCTTATACGGTTTATACAAGTGATCCAGATGCTAACTTTGCTCAAACCATCGTTTTTGATATGGCCGATATCGAGCCCCAAGTTGCCTTCCCACATTTACCTTCGAACACAAAACCTATCTCTCAAGTGGGTGAAGTATCTATCGATCAAGCGGTGATCGGCTCCTGTACCAACGGACGGATTGAAGACCTGCGTATCGCCGCCGGACTTCTAAAAGGGAAAAAAATCCATCCGCGAGTACGCTGCATCATCATCCCAGGTACCCAAAAAGTCTACCTTGATGCGATGAAGGAAGGACTATTGGAGACCTTTATTCAAGCAGAATGCGTTGTTTCTACCCCAACCTGTGGTCCTTGTGTAGGAGGACATATGGGTATTTTAGCTGATTGGGAGCGTTGTGTATCCACCACCAATCGCAACTTTGTCGGCCGTATGGGTCATGTCACTAGTGAGATATACCTAGCTAGCCCAGCTGTAGCAGCAGCCTCAGCCTTAAGTGGCAGATTAGCAGACCCTGGTCAACTAGAATAATCGCTAAGAACGGAGGGGAAACGACGATGATTGAAGGAGAAGTCTGGAAGTTAGGTCGGGATATTGATACCGATCTGATCATAGCAGGCCGTTATTGTAATATATCTGATCCTGCAGAATTAGCGAAGTATGTGTTAGAGGACTTAGATCCAAACTTTGTCAAAACATTTAGACCCGGAGATGTGATCGTAGCTGACAATAACTTTGGTTGTGGTTCATCTCGAGAAGTGGCGCCTCTGACCTTAAAAGCTGCCGGAGTGGCGGCCGTAGTTGCCCCAACATTTGCTCGGATCTTCTATAGAAATTGTATAAATATTGGACTACCTATTTTTGAAATTTCGGACGTGGCTAAAGACTTTGAAAAAGGTCAGCAAATCAGTATAGACCCGCTGACCGGAAAAGTAACCAATCTCACGACGGGAATAACGTTCCAAGCAGCTCCATTTCCCGCTTTTATGCAGAAGATTATGGATGCCGGTGGGCTTGTGGCCTATGCAGGTGAACGATTGGGGGGAGCTAAAGATGAATAAAGACAATCCACGCAACTTTCGATTTGGAGTTATTGGTGGGGATGGAGTAGGCCCAGAGGTTGTCGCCGAAGGACTTAGGGTTTTGGAAGTTGTAGCTCGACAACAGGGGTTTTCCTATGAATTGACTCATTATCCATATTCGACCAATCACTATCTGAAAACCGGAGAGACCATGCCAGAATCAATATTAGATGAATACAAAACGATGGATGCACTTTACCTTGGAGCCCTAGGTGATCCACGAGTAGAGCCAGGCTTTATCGAGCGCCCCATTATCATGGGAATGCGTTTTGGATTAGATCTCTATATTAATCTGCGCCCGATCAAACTGTACGCAGAGCAATTTTGTCCTCTTAAAGGCAAAAAGCCAGAAGATATTGATATGGTTATTATTCGTGAGAATACAGAAGATGCCTATTCTGGTTTAGGTGGAATCTTTAAGAAGGGCACTCCAGATGAAGTCGCCATAGCCGAAATGGTGTTCACCCGTAAAGGGTGCGAAAGGGCTATTCGTTATGCTTTTGAATTAGCCAGAAAACGCAATAAAAAGAAAAAGGTAACCTTAATCGATAAGGCGAATGCGATACGAGCTATGGATCTTTGGACTAGAACCTTCGAAGAAGTCGGTGCAGAATATCCTGATATTCAAAGGGAACACGCCTATATAGATGCTGCTTGTATGTGGATGGTTAAAAATCCAGAATGGTTTGATGTGGGCGTTACCAGTAATTTATTCGGTGATATTATCACAGATATTGGCGCGATGATCCAAGGTGGACTCGGTATAGCTGCTTCAGGGAATATCCATCCAGGTAAGGTTTCCATGTTTGAACCGATTCATGGTTCTGCTCCAAAATATGCGGGTCTTAATGTCGCTAATCCAATGGCCGCGATTGCTGCTATGGCTATGCTTTTGGACTATATTGGAGAAACAGAAGCCTCTGTCAAAATTGACAAAGCCCTCCAAAATTTGTTGATGTCTGGCAAGGTTCCCTCCTTGGGCGCAGATTCAGGACTTTCTACCAGTCAAATCGGTGATTTTGTCATCGAAATATTAACGAGGGGGTAGGGTTATGTTGCGTGAGCCTATTGAACAACTACTGCATAGTCCGTTGGAGTTTACGAAAGATATTAAATTTCCAGATCCTGGTGAACTTCGTATCTACGACTCCACCCTTCGCGACGGAGAGCAAATGCCTGGTGTGGCCTATACCCCTGAACAAAAGCTTGAGATTACTAAGGCTTTAAGCGATATTGGAGTTCACATTATCGACGTGGGGTTCCCCGGAGTATCAGCTACGGAACAAGAGGCTTTGCGCTTGATTATGGAAGCCAAGCGTCGTGGTGAATTACGCGCCGATCTTGAAATTGTGGTAATGTGTCGTTCGCATAAAGGAGATATTGACGCAACCCTTGAGGTTCTGAACGGGATAAATATCTCCCCAGAAGAAGTAACTTTTTTCATCTTTACGACGGCATCCAATCTACACAATAAATATAAAATTGGTAAAACCCTACTTCATAGGGAGGGTATTTCTGACGCCGAACATGAAGATCGGCCAATCGAATGGTACAAAGAAGCCAACCTGAAGATGATGGAGGAAGCAATCCGTTACGCTCGATCCAAAGGGGTAACTCATATCGAGTTCGGTGGAGAAGATGGTTCGCGAGCGGATGTTGATTATTGTATTGAACTGTTCCGTCGGGGGCTTGCTGCAGGTGGCACGAGACCTTCCTGGCCAGATACAGTAGGGGTTTTGACTCCGGAGGCAACTGCCAAATATACAGAAGAGATAGTCCAGGCAATGCCTGAGGTACCTTTATTGGTACACTTCCACAATGATTTTGGGTTTGGCACAATCAATACTATCACAGCAATTAAGTATGGTGCGAAGGCTTTCTGCACTACGGTAGCAGGCTACGGTGAACGGGCGGGAAACGCACCTCTCCACGAAGTAGTGGTTTCCTTGAAATTGCTCTATGGCATCGAAATTCCTGGTTTCAAATACGAAAAGCTGCAGGAGTTGTACCGCCTGGTTGAAAAATACGCCTGTATGCCAATCCAGGCACATTGCCCAATTATCGGACCCCATGTTTTCACGCACGAAAGCGGTATACACACGGCGGGTGTACTCATTGATCGGCGTATTTATGAGGCTATTCCATCTGAATTAGTAGGACAGAAGACCTCTTTCGTTTACGGTAAACACTCTGGCGGCCAAATTATTGAACATGGTTTACTGGGGATGCAAAAAGAACTTACGGAGTCAGGAGTCGCTATCACAAAGGAACTAATAGAAGAAGTGACTGCTGAAATGAAGCGTTTGCGGGAGGATAAATCAAAAACAGACCTTTTGCAAAAACTCATCCATATTTATCATAAAACCTTAGATTCAATAGGATTAACGGGTATAGATCTGTTCCGCGTTGCTTGTCAAATGAATGAGAAGCTTAAAAAACAAGCATTATCGAAATAAGATACTGTCGGCTACTTATACGCACCTTTCAAGATTTGCTCAAGGAAAGCTTCGTGTTTCGAACTATCATTGAGCAAACGGAAAGGTGTTTTTTTATATGCTTTCAGCTTTGAGATCTAAGCCTGACAGAACAAAGCAAGAATTTTTTCTGAGTACAGGAAATGGCCAAGGTCAGTGCGTAAGATAATCTCTTGATAACCTTCTTGAGATAGTATACAATAAAATAAAACCACCAGCTGTACAAAGCCTGTGGCTTTTATTATATATGTAAGACTTGTTCAGATAAGGTTTTGTACAACGTTTGGGTTTGGATTTCCATGGTTTAATATAAAGACCGAGGCGTAGCCTCGGTTTTTCATAAATACGACTCTAAAGACCTAACATCTCTTTGAGTATTCGGGATTTGGTCCGGCTCATTGGGATTTCGCTACGTTCAAGATCATCGACTACTATGGTGTAAGTTCCATTAAAATATGGAATGAGTTCTCGCATGCGTTGAATGTTCACTAAATAACAACGATGAGAGCGAAAAAAAAGAGTGGAGTTTAAACGTAATTCCAACTCGCGTAAGGTAAAACGGGTCAGGTAAGACTCCTTTAAGCTTTTTATGTAGACCTTATCTTTATCGGTATAGACATAGATTATTTCGTCCTGGTGTAATAGTATAATTTTACCTCTAAGTTCAACTGGTACAACTTCTAAAGGCTTAGGTGGAATAGTTTCACGTTTAATAGGGGGCGGATTACTCTTTGGCCCAGTTAGGTTACCTTTTAATTGGCGCACTTTCAATAGCGCTTCTTCCAGTCGTTTAGGGTGAATAGGTTTAAGTAGATGCTCTAAAGCATTTAAGGCAAACGCGTATTCTTCGTGAGCTGTGTTGTAAGTAGAATCATCTAGATTCAAGATTAACTCTCGGGCTTCTAAGGCATTTGCAGCCTTGCTGACGACTTGAACATTCTCAAAGGGCTGGAGTAGGTTGCGAAGTTCTTGACTGTCGGAGCATTCGTCATCTACCAGTATGGCACGAAGCTTCAAGCTGATCCCTCATTTCTTCCATCCAAAGCCAGCGCTGTCAGAATAACTAATTCGTGCGAAGACAGTGTCTTCAAGATGACTAATACGTGCGAAGTCAGTGTCTTCGTGGGCGCTAGCAAAGTTTTCTTTAGCTTCTCCGAAAAATATATTGGTTGGTGACATCAGCAAAAAAGGTTTGCACAAGATTATATTTCAGACTAGTCTGTCCAATTTGAATATTCAGTTAATTATATATAGAAGTATCATGCCATGTAATGACCCCGTTTGTCAAGATATGATTTTGAAAACTAGTCAACACTTTCCTCATAATAAGGTCTTATTTGCTACTTTTGCGTAAATAAACTCGAATAACCCTTTAAGAAAGAGGTGGAAGACTTGTATCTCCAGCAAAGATTAGAAAAAAATTTGGAGACTAGGGTACAGTTATGATGTGGGTGGAAGAGGTCATGACCCAGATTCCTGTTTGTCTTAGCGAGAACAATTCTTGTTTGGAGGCATTACAAAGGCTTATCGAAGCTAATTCTTCTGGCTGGCCTGTGGTGGGTAAAACCGGTAATTTGATAGGGATAGTTACAATGAAGACCCTTGTCGAGAGAGTAATCGATAATAACAGTTCATCTGCACAACTGAGTTGCCTTGAGGCGGTGGAACGTGATCCAGTGGTTATTAAGCCGTCTCTGCGTCTAGGTGAGGCATGGGCTTACCAATTTAATTTGGCTGTGGTCATTGAAGAGGATGGGCAGATCGTTGGAGTTCTAAGCCGTGCGGACCTGGCGGTTGCTTTATATCAAGAAGCCGAATTCCAGGTGAAAGAACTGGAAGCGGTACTAAGCTCTGCGCATAATGGTATTGTAGTGATCAATAGCGATGGGATGATAAATTCATTTAATAGGGCAGCTGAACGATTTACTAGGGTTTCTCGTGAAAGAGCCATTGGTCGCCATGTCTTAGATGTCTTAGTGCCTCTTGGTCTTATGGAGACGCTAGAAACGGGAAAATCGGAGTATTCCCAAAAGTTTCGAGTGGGTAGGGGGACTTATATCATGAATAGAGATCCAGTAATCCAGGACGGTAGGATTACTGGAGCTGTTGGTGTATTTCAAGATATCTCAGAGATCGAATCGGTATCACAGGAATTGGCCACAGTTAAGGAGCTAAATAGTGAACTCGATTCAATCATTCAGTCCTCCTCAGATGGTTTATTCGTTACCGATTCGACTGGCGTAGTGCTAAGGTATAACCATACCTTTGAAAAATTGAGTCTCGGTAATGCTCAGAATTTGATTGGCAGAGCAATTCAGGAAATTGAAGAGATTACCTATGCTCATTCACTCGTTGACTTAGTTCTGCAACGCAGGAAACCGGTTACAATTATGGAAAATAAGCATAATCATAGTTTGCTTGTCACAGGTAGTCCTGTTTTCGATGAAAAAGGAAAGCTTATGAGGGTTGTAATAAACCTTAGAGATATGACCAGCCTTAATCAACTCCGACAGGAACTAATTGATGCTAAACGTTTAAGTGAACAGTACCACCAGGAGCTATCCGAATTGCGTAATCGTCAGGAGACAGGGGGAATGATAGGCACTGGTCCTGAGATGGAACGCGTATTCGAATTAATTAGGCGAGTAGCTAAGGTCGATTCTACCGTGCTTTTATTCGGAGAATCAGGTGTCGGCAAGGAAGGTATAGGGAAGCTTCTTCATACTCAGAGCAACCGCGCCGATGGTCCTTTTATAAAACTAAATTGCGGGGCAATACCAGAGCATTTGTTAGAATCGGAACTCTTTGGATATGAGTCGGGAGCGTTTACGGGGGCCCGTCGAGAAGGCAAGATCGGCATGTTCGAGCTAGCTCATAATGGGACGAT
>DOPS01000080.1:0-26533 GCA_003512645.1 Desulfosporosinus sp. | reverse complement strand
ATTAGGAAGAGGCTGTGTTTTAACACGGCCTAGTCTTCAATTTGTCAACTGCGAAAGTTGAGTAACTAAAAATACAACGATGCCGGCAGTCTTGGTAGAAGTTGGTTTCATTTCTAACCTGGCAGAAGAAAAACTCTTAGGATCGCCAGATTTCCAAAGTAAAGCAGCTTTAGGTGTCTGCCGAGGGATTCTGAAATTCAAAGGAATTAGTATGTCGTGAACTACTCTCCATTGAGACAAAGCTAATGAGTTAAAAAAAGCCGCTCACTGATAATTAAGTCAGTGAACGGCCTTATTGTTTTCCAATGGAAGCAAGAGAACCGTCTCCTTGTTCCCCTTCCTACCGTAGATGCTGCCTTAAGATCGGGTAGATCGCGTTGGAGGTTACCGGGTCCACCGTCCAGTACAGGGACCACGCTCCGACTCCTGCAAGCCCATACTGATTAAGCAAGGCCATTTTGGCATTCCAACTTTGTGCGTCATCATAATAGACCGTATGGGAACCAAGCGCATCTGAGTAATTAAAATAAGGGATTTGCGAGGCGTCGCGTTGTACGGAGCCCGTGGATAACGCCAACAGATCTGTCATACTACCTGCTCGTCGCTTATAGCTTGGAGCAGCCCCTGGCGAGTCAATAGTCCACCAGTCGACTCCGTAGTAAGGGATACCGAGCAGAATCTTATGCATGTCTACTCCTTGTCCCCGTGCATAGTCCAAGACCTTACTGCTCCAGTTCAGCGGAGCAATGGGCCCTGGGGCCCCGTGGCTGTAGTCATACGTCATAATGTGCAAGTAATCAACATGCTGGGCAAGGGCAGGGTAGTTAAACTCTTCGAGCCAGGCTTCAGCGCCAGTTCGAGGCATAACAGCTTGGACCACCAACTTATTTAAAGGATGAAGTTGGGCGTAAAGTTCTTTCATGAATTGAGTGAGATTTGGCCCAGTGGAATTACTCATAAATTCAAAATCGATCACAATACCGTCAGCGTTGATGCTATCAATTCGCTCCATAATTTCACTGATCAGTCTAGCTCGGGCGGTTTCTGAAGCCATGACGGTATCAACGGCTTTGGGGCTGTCCCAAGATGACTGGATGACCGGCAGGACTTTTAAATTACGAGCATGCACGGAGGTTGTGAATTTGGCATAGTTGTCAGAAGTGGCATCCCACCCTCCGGTAACATTACCATCGGCGGTATCATCCAGGTAATACCAGCTCGGTGCAATAATATCTGCGTAATCCGTAGCCGGTGAGGGAATGGACTGGACCTGACTAAGCATTCCTTTTATTCCAGTAAAACCGCCCTGGGTATATTGAAGGGAAATTCTTGGTCGAGGGACCCCGGTGCGAATAATACTTTCTAATTTGTAATTAATCACTCCCCACCCCCCAAAAATCATAAAGGCTGAGCCAGAGGTTCGTTTTTGATTGAGATAAGCAGTAGTAGAGTTGCCTAATTGTTGACTAGGAAGCAACAGAATCGGTGCGTTGCTCTTCGCTGCCAGGGCAGCACCGGCTAAGGCATCCGGGAAATTTTCTCCCGTTGCAACATAGACAGTGGAGGTATCAAAGGGTAATTGATTTAAAACCACCGTATTCGTTTCATATTGATCGTATCCAGCGTATCGTGTCGTCACTTTAACAGGGTTAGGCAATTTACTGAGTTGGTCTTCAATGATGTCTTTAATCACAGCCTTGCCGCCAATCAAGGTCACTTGCGAAATGCCAAGTTCACCGAGGATCTCAGCCGTTTCCGGCGGCAGCACATCGGACCGCGTGAGGAGGATTGGTATACCCTGAGCGGCTGCATAAGAGGAGATACTTAAGGCATCCGGAAAACGCTCGCCATTGACTAAAAAGGCTTGCTTAGAACTCGGGGCTGCTACCTTGGCAATGGCTGCAGCCGTCCCATATTGATCCCAGCCAAACAGGCGCTTCGGTAAGATTCCCTGGTCTTTGAGCGATTGTTCAATCCCCTCGTTTAAAGCAGCTGTACCACCGAGCAGAAAGACTTCTTGCGTACCGAGGCGTTTAAGCTCAGCTGAAACGACAGGGTTCAAGCGACCCGACTCAGTTAGCAAAAGGGGACCCTTGATTTTTTGAGCAAGGACGGTTCCAGTCAAGGCATCGGGAAAATTCCGACCGGTCGCCAGTACGACGATAGGAGCATTATCCCAGCCTTGCTTAGAAATCTCCACGGCGGTATCATACAGTGTATTCCCGAAAATGCGGTCAGTGACGGATTCAGTGGGTGCAGCTTGCACTAAAAGCGGGTGGAAAACAGTACTGCTTAGAGTAATCATGAAACCGCATAGAAGACCCACGGTTTTTTTTGTGAAAAAGTTCATTTGCCTCACCTCTTTTTATGTGTTTGATCTAAGACTAGAGTCTTTAGGGGAAGCACAGACAAACTGAGCGCATAGCTAATATTCGATCGATTAAGATAAAATCCTTTCTTTTACAGAGGAATAAGGATATCCAATATATAACAATGCGAAAAACAAGGTCAATAAAGGAACGAGTCATAAAATGTCGAATAAGAGAATAATCAGTGCTTATTATAGGAAAGAGATGTGATAGAGGTGCTTCGAAGATATAGGATGAAATGCAAATTTATGCTTTTAACGATAGGGACTGTAACTATGATGCTTCTTAATTTAGGGACCGTCCCACTGTCTGCTATTGGGCAGCCCGGGAAATTCCAAGAGCAGATAAGTCAATCAGAATCCCAACAAGTCGTTCTCTCTTTAGAAGTGGGGACCAACGTCGATCAGGTGGCTGAAGACTTCGGGATAGAGGTTGTACGCCGAGGACCCTTAAATTATGCAACTCTCGAAGTCGCGGGAAATAGAAATCTGCAAGAAGTCATAGCGGCTTTAAACATTACGCCTGGGATCTTAGGGGCCGAGGAAAACTATCGCCGGACAATACAAAACCAAACAGGAACTGTACCGAGGGATCCTCTTTTCCGAGAACAATGGTCTTTGGTCAATGGGAATGTCCTAGGCGCTTGGGAAATGGGGGCGACGGGGCAAGGGGTGACGATTGCCGTTGTCGATACGGGTGTCGCTCTCACACATCCGGACTTAATCAATAATTTGGTTCCCGGGTATAATGCGATCACAGGAAGCGAGGTAGCGGGGGCTAACCAAGATAACAATGGACACGGAACCCAAGTCTCAGGAGTCGCGGCTGCCGAAGGAAATCGTGTGGGTATTATCGGAGTAGCTTATCAGGCCAAGATTATGCCGATCAAGGCCATGAACTCTAAAGGGATTGGATATGACGATGCGATTGCCGACGGAATTATCTGGGCGGCAGATCATGGGGCCAAGATTATTAATTTAAGCCTAGGTTCGGAAAACGGTTCGGTCGCCTCAGCTATTTTAAAACAAGCAATCACCTATGCCTCTAAGAAGGGGTGCTTGTTAATCGCGGCGAGTGGGAATTATGATTCTGAGTCCCAGGGAAACCCTGGCGTGAGCTACCCGGCCTCAGATCCTCTCGTCCTAGCAGTCTCAGCGACCGACAAAGCAAGCAAAGTCACAAATTACTCAACCATAGGCACTGAGATCGATCTAGCAGCACCGGGAGATTCGATCCCGACGGCTGCCTGGAGTCAAGCGAGTGGAACAGGTTACGTCTATGCGAGCGGAACCTCCATGGCTGCTCCGTTTGTGGCAGGAGAAGCGGCCTTAATCTGGAGCCAACACCTAGATTGGTCCAGGGAGCAAGTGATTCAGGCACTTCTACAAGGAACCCATGATTTAGGCATCTCGGGAAGGGACAATCAGTATGGGCATGGACTTGTGGATGCCAAACTCGCCTTGACCATCGCCAAACAAACACTCGATACCGTGACATCCCCAGCAGTGATTAATGTAATAGGAGGAATTGTCCAAGCGGCATCAGGGTCTACCCAGCTGAGCTTAACCATCCCTCCTCTAGCGTTTGACAAGCCAACGAACGTAACCTTAGAAACCACGGCAACTCCCACTAATTTGCCGAACAGTGCCACCGTTTTAACCCCATTGTTTCAGGTTGACTGGGGAAGTGCAACCCCCCAGAAAATGCTCTCTTTAAAATGGAATGATCCCTTGCTTGGAGTTGACTCTGGTGCAACCCTTTATCGCTGGAGCGGCTCGCGCTGGATCTCCTTAGGTGGAGAAATCATCAGTGGCGAAGCAAGGCTTGGCCTTTATACCCCGGGAATCTATGTAATAGGAACAGACAAAGTAATAGAAGCACAAAGCAATCGCTTTGCTGGAATTACGGCTGAAGGGACAGCAGTGCAGATCTCCCAAGCTACCTTTACAACTGGAGCAGACACCGTTATTTTAGCCCAAGTCAATCAATTCCCTGATGCTTTGGCGGGAGCACCACTCGCCTATAAACTTCAAGCCCCGATCTTACTTTCGCAAAGCTCAGGGCTCACGGAGGAGGTTCGAACAGAGCTGCAACGACTGGCCCCGAAGACGATCTATCTATTAGGGGGTACGGCAGCACTGTCTTCGACGATCGAATCTGAACTTCGACAGAAGTATGAGGTAAAACGTCTCTACGGTTATACGGCAGCAGGAACCGCTCGGGCGATTGCCATGGAACTAGGGACTAAAGGAAAGGCTGTCATCGCCAGCGTGCGACACTTTCAGGATGTCTTAGTCATCTCCTCGTGGGCAGCAAGGCAAGGGGTACCGATTCTACTAACCGAACCAAAAGATTTATCCGCTGATGCGCAAACCGCTTTAGACAGCCTAAATGTAACCGAGACCCTAGTGATCGGAGGAACAGCTGTGGTCGGGTCTAAGGTCATGGACCGCCTCCCTAATCCTCGTCGGATTAGCGGATTGACCGCTTACGACACCGCGGCCGCCGTCTTGCAAGCGTTCCCTCCGACAACCGCCAAGCTGGAATTTGCGACCGGAGAGAATTACCCTGACGCCTTAACGGGGGCTGTTCGGGCAGCATTTTATGGATCAAGGGTGGTCTTAGTCCCAACAAAGACAGCTATTCCTTTAAGTTTAGAAACACTTTTAAAGTCTTGGACCGGAAAGCATATTGAGGTTTTTGGGGGAACGGCCGCGTTACCAGAAGAGATTGTACAGACCTTAAAAATATGGGTTGAGTAACACAGGGTAATACTTACAATAAAGGGAGTTATGATTTGAGTATATTTTAGCTTAGAGGCTGGAAAACTAATAGGTTTTAGTGTACACTAATCTAGTAACGATGAAAACTTGTCCGAAAAAACAAAGAAAACTATAAAAAATATCGGACAACAAGCAGGAATATTGGCTATGATGAAGAATAGATATAGCTAATATAGACCTTTTTTGTGGTTTCTTCATTTTTTACGCGTTCTAAATGGTACGCTACAGGAGGGATGACCTACATCCTTGGGGGGACGCTCCCGGTTTATCCTGTAGAATGCTTTTAGATATTGCGCAATGTCTAAAGATTGTGCTACACATTTTAAGGGGGTGAGGGGCGACTAAAGACGTCCTGTGAAAAAAAGGAGATAGTTCAATCCCACAGACAAACAGAGATCCAAAAGACGAGAGGAGATATATTACTACATGAAAAAAACTAAAAAAGCCTTAGCCACCCTAGCTATCGCAGGCATGGCACTGTCAATGGTACCTTTTAATGCATTTGCTACAACTACAGTCCCAACTCGCTTAGCAGGTAATACTGCGGCACAAACTGCAGTAGCAATCGCTGACCAAACAGGTTGGACAGGTACAGCAATTCTTGCCTCCTCAGCATCTTATGCTATGGTTGATGCTTTAACTGCTGGACCCCTTGCTTCCTACTTGAAAGCTCCTATCCTTCTTACAGACGGTGGTAACACACTTGACGCTGACACCAAAGCTGAACTCACAAAACTTGCTGTTAAGACAGTATATGTAACCAGCGGAACTGCCGTTATCAAACAAAGTGTTCTTGATGAATTAGCAGCCATGGGAATTACAGTTGTTCCCCTCGGCGGAGTTGACAAATTCGAGACATCAGTGAATATTGCTAAGAAAATGGTTGGAGTTACTAAGGTTGCAGTAGCTACCGGAGCACAAGTTCAAGATGCACTCTCTATTGCTTCAATTGCCTCTGCGGCCAATCAACCAATCCTCTTAACTAACAAAGACGCACTTCCTGCAAGCGTAGCTGCTTACTTAGCTGCTAATCCTGGTATCACAGCCAGTGATGTTATCGGTGGTACGGGCGTCATCAGTGATGCAGTAAAAGCAACACTTCCAAGCGCAACTCGCCATGCTGGAAACACAGCTTATGACACAAATAACCAAGTCATCCAAGACTTCGCATCTTCCCTGACATTTAGCAGTGTCTTCGTGGCTAACGGCTCAACTGGTATTGATGCTCTCGCTGGTGCACCGCTTGCAGCTAAAACTAAGTCCGCTATTGTTCTCACAGACGGAGCAGCTACTGCTGCAGCTACTTTTGTAAATAGCAAACTAACTGCTAGCAGCGTTGTTACTGCTCTCGGTGGTACAGCGGTTGTTCCTGCTAGTACGCTTGCTGGAGTTGCTTATCAAGCACCTGCAACATTGGCAGTTACATCGGTAAGTGCTATTAACGCAAAAGAAATTCTTGTTTCTTTCAATAAGGTAGTCAATGAAACTTCTGCTGAGACAGTTTCTTACTATGAGTTCAAGTCCTCTGATGCTGCCACCCAGGCTGCAGGTATTGCAGAAGTTGTACTCCAAGATGACAAAAAGAGTGCAATCGTTAGACTTACAAGTGCAATGGCTAACGGTGACTCCTACAAAGTTAATATTGAAGACGTAATTGATGAAGCAACTTACCAAACAGTTACAGAATATAGCGATTCTTTCAAAATCTTTACTGATAGTGTAGTTCCTGCTGTTGTTAAGGCTGAACTACGTAGCAATAACAAAGTAAGAATTACTTTCAATGAGCCAGTTATTCAAGCTGGTGCTTCTATCAAGGTTGACGGCGTAACAGTTGCAGTCGACTCTGTTTCTACTACAACAGGTAAATACTACATGGAATCTGCTGTTATCAGTGGAGACTTTATAAAAGCTGGCGACCATAGTGTAGTAGTTTACAATGTAACAGATGCTCAAAGAGCAAGTGCTAAAACGCTTGTTATGGGAACTGCATCTTACACTGTAGGCACCGACACAACTGCACCTTATGTAGTTGGTCTAGCTGCTAAAGATTCTGATACCTTTAAGATTATCTTCAGTGAAAACGTACAAACTCTTACTGATACTGAAGTAGTAGTTAAGAAGGGCGCATATGTATTCCCTGGAGCAAGAGTTGGCGGATATAGTGTAGACCCTGATGATACATCTGGTAATACAGTTCTTGTTGACATTACTCCTGCTGATGTAGATAACCCATTGTATGCTGATGGCGAGAATAATGTAACGATTTCTGTTCAAGTTAAAGGATATAAAGACGCTGCAGTACTCTTAGGCACTGAGTACAACGGTAGTGTGACTTTAACTAAAGATGCTTCTGCTCCATATGTTGTTTCTGAAGCATTAAACGTTACACGTACCGATGCTGGTCCACTTTACTACCTCGTAGTTAAATTCAACGAAACTATTGGTACTGTAGATGCTAGTAAATTTACTGTAGTAAAAGATGGTGTCTATGTAACTGTAGCTGGTGTAGCTGTGAATGGTAGTGACAGCAAAAAGGTAGATATCCAGATTGGATCTGCTTTAACTGATGGAAATTACACTGTAACACTTGATGCTGGTGCAGTTAAAGACACTTCAAGCAACAAAAATGCTGCTGCTACAACAACTGCTTCACACAAAGCCGTTTCTGGTACTGCTTTAGTTGTTGCAGTTAGTCCAGACGCTGTCCTTGATGCTAATGAAGTTCTTGTCGCAAACAACGTAGTCAGAATTAACTACGGTGAAAAAATGACATCAACAGCAATCGACCTTGCTAACTATACCTTAGATGGTGCTGCAATGCCCGCTGGAACTTCAATCGGCTTTGAAGATGCTGGAAAGACTACAGTTAAAATGACGTTGCCTTCTGGTACTGTTGCAGTAGATGGCACCAAGCTATTCTCAATTAGCAAGAACGTTACTTCTGATGCTGGTAAGGTTGTAATGACATCCGCTGAAGCTCAAATTCAACTTGTAACTGCTGGATTTGTAGACAATGTTAAGCCTGTACTTGCATCAGCTAAACTAGTTGTAGCTGATGGTGCTACTACTACTAGTACAATCACTGTTAAGTTCAACGAAGGTTTAGCAGCAATTGCCGCATCTAATGCTAATATTTACGATGACTTCATCATTAAAGTTGCTGGTGTAAAAGTGGCTGCAAATGACAATGTTGCTGTAAATGCAGGTGACAAAGAAATCACATTGACATTGGCAAGTGCTATCAACGTAAATCAAACAGTTACCGTTCAAATTGCTTCAAGTGCTGATGTAACTATCGATGTCTCAGATGACTCTTCACTTCTCAACAAAGTAACTGAAGGTACGATTGTAACAGCTACTAAGTAATTTGTGCGTGAGAGAAGAGACAAATTCTTTTCTCCCGTGGTTTCGACTAACGTGGTAATAGAGAGCCGATTCGCCTTCGGGTGGGTCGGCTCTCGTCCTTTCTTCAGGCTGAAACTCGATATAAAACTTTGTATGCGCTTAATATAAGCGTGCATGGTCAACATGCTCGTAAGTGCTTAATCTTCAGGTGCATAGTCAACCCAATTCATTCATGAGACAATATCCCCATAAAAACCTTACATGGAGGTATTGTTGTAGTGGATAAGAGTGAAAAAAAGCACTGGTTGCCGAATGCCGTGCTAGTGGTATTACGGCAAAGGAATGGTGTGAAGCCAAGGGAATTAAGTATCGTAGCTACATTGACTGGGCATCCAAAATTAATAAGAAAAAACGCCAAAGTCCAGCAGGGGTTTTGCAGTGGGCTGATGTAACGATGGCAAAAGAGGAACGCTTCATAAGCGAAATCATGCTCGGGCTCGGCTCTCTTCCAGTCTAAAGACAGGCTACCGAACGTTGTGCACCTCATTTTCGTGTTACTAGCCGCAAGTGCTCGGGTCGGAAAAGGCCTCCGAAGTCAGAAGGTTTTTTCGAGCCGCTATTATCCACCGTTTAAGTAGTTTAGCAGCATTAGTCGTAGTATAATATTTAAAAGGGATAGGTAATACTCATTGGAGGCAGGGATCAGCGGGTATAATACGATATTATCATGAAGGCCACTGCGGAGATGTTTAGGAACAAGATCCTTGGGGCATTCGAGCTTAGGACGGCTAAAATTGTGGACATCATGCCCACGGTCTTGCCTGTAGTCGAAGCCAAAGAGAAGAGAGTCGATTTTGTCTTCCTCCTAGAAGACGATACCCTACTCCACTTGGAATTCCAGACCACAGTTGCTAAAGACTTCGAGTGCTCGGGTCGAAAAAGTACTCCGAAGTTAGTTTTCGGGTACTTCCCGGATATTGTCAATCTATAGGCTTCAAAAAGACAATAAAAGGTCTTCCTTTCTCACGTGATAAAGTAAACCCAATAGCAAAAGTATAAGCTAAAAAAGGATTGATTTCTGGAGAGAAATAATATATAAATAGAAGGTGACCGAACGGTCAGTTTTTGCTTACCAAAGCCTCCTAATAGACTATAGATTGTTATTGTCCGTGGGTTATTATGAATTATTAAAAATCTAGGGGGAGAAATTATGAAAAAACTTTGGTCCTCGGTTCTCGTAAGCCTCATGATTATTTCTTCAGTTCCAGTTAACGCAATGGCTGATACAAGTGATGTTAATATAAACAGACTTAGTTACATAAATATTGAAGAGAAAATTGAGGCTTTTAACCCGACCGTAAGAGCTAATAATAAGAAACTGTCAGATGCACGGGATATTAACGACAGCTTAAAACTAATCGAGGGAACAGAATCGAAATTAAAGGCAACAATAGGGGAGTTAAGTGGCTATTTCACAGATGAAGAATTGTTAAAAGGTGTTTCCAAACCGATTAATCCAGTTCTATCAAATCCACAGGATCTGTCAGATACGCTTAAGTATGTTAACTACAATCTATATATGCTTTATCAAGCTCAACTTGGTAATCTTACGGCCCAAAAGGCTTCTTTGAGCGCCCGGAAGGACGATATGTGGAAATCTTATCTCCAAATTAGTATGGGTAATAAACAGGTCGTATGGGGAACCCAGCAAATGTTCTTGAGTTATCAGGAGCTGGGGCTTCAAACGGAAGCGCTGAGAGCTAATAGGGCTAACGTTGAAAACCAAGTCAAAATCATGAAGCTTCAGGAAGAATTAGGGATAATAACTCCGACAGATTACAAGGACGTTGAACTCCAATTACGTGAACTTGATGTAACGATAAAATCGTTAAAAGATACACAGGATACCTTGAAGGGATCCCTCAACTTGTTTTTTGGCCAAGAGTTTGACACGAATTTAATTATCGAGGAAGTTCCGGCGCCCGATTTTGAACTAATTAATAAAATGGACTACGATGAAGACATAGAGACTGCGATAGCTAATAGCTATATGGTACGGGTACAAGAAGAAGCGGAAGATAGAGATTCGCAAACCCGCCAGGTGAAAATGGACTTTGATTTAGCGTTTAAAGATGTTAAGACAAAGCAAGAATCCCTTGAAAGAGAGAAAATAAAGTTCAAAACAGAAAGAGTAAAATGGGACCATCAGCAACTGAGGTATAACCTAGGGATGATACCGCTTGTAGCGTTCAATGTTAGTAAAACTAACTATGATGCCCTAGTAAGGAAGGTAATAACCGCAGAAACTGATCTAGTGAAATCTTTGACCGCCTATGACTGGTTACTGGAGGGAATCTCCGTTATAACGAACACTTCCAAAAAGAATAGTTAATACCGCTTATACAAATTTGGGCGGAACATTGATTTGCACAATCAGGACCTCCGGAAGCGGGGGTCCTTTATTATTTAAGGAGAGTTCAGGAGAATCCCTTAAAGCACCCATCCCTAAAGCAGAACTTTACAAGTTAATGAACTTGAATAGGAGTTACCTAGAATTGTCGCCAAGAATTTTTTAATTTCTGGCAAGGCTTCGGGGGTAAAAGCTATAAGTGTTAGTAAAAGTGATTTAGTATCTGCACCCACCAGTATACCGATCAATCGGAATAAATTACCCGAAACAGGTTATATGCAGTTTCTCAAGATGGTATTATGAAGTATGCACGAAACTTTGCCAAAGATAATAACGAACGGGGGATTTATACAGGGTACTAATCTTACCTAATCTACGGGTTTAACTGGAAGTATCTAAGTTCTAAAAGGAGATTTAACAAGAATTCTCGTACATAATCGAATGTTCTTGTAAAGGGTGCTCTTTGCGTAGGAAATCGATTCGGCTTGACATTAAGAAAGTTTAGTGCTAATTTTATTTTGTAAGTCATAAGGTCCTTGAACCATTGACTTGCGCAATTGGGATCTCCGGACGCGGAGGTCCTTTTATATATGTCTCAAATTAGAAGTGACAAGGTAAAGTAAGTATAAGATAAGTAGAAGATAAGCAAGAGATAAGCAAGAGATAAACCGAAAAATTGCATACAACGACTATCCATGCATGGATAAGTATGGTACAATATATAATTGGTGCCACAAGCGTCTTTCCTTCGTTGGCGAAACTCACGCGCTATCGCGGATGTTCTGTTTCGGCGGTTATTTATAAATTAAGATTTTTTTTAGCGCAGTTATAGATAGGGACGCATTTGGAAAACTTAAAGAGTATAACAAATAAAAAGGAGAATGAAAGCATTGGCGACATTTACAGACCTAGGATTAAGCGAACCAATTATTCGATCGATTATTAACATGGGGTTTGAAGAAACAACCCCTATCCAAGAGAAAACGATCCCTGTAGCTTTACTGGGCAAGGATCTGATCGGGCAGGCCCAAACTGGAACCGGAAAAACGGCTGCCTATGGAATTCCTTTAATTGAGAGGATTATGGAGCAGAGCGAACTTATTCAAGGCATAATATTGGCTCCAACACGGGAGTTAGCAGTTCAGGTTGCAGAGGAATTGAATAAGATCGGACAGTATAAACGCATACATTCCTTGCCTATTTACGGTGGACAAGGGATCGACTGGCAGATCAGGGCTCTAAAGAAGAAACCTCACATCATTGTGGCAACTCCCGGACGCTTAATGGATCATATGAGAAGGAGGACCATCCGCCTTAGTGATATTAAAATTGTTATTCTGGACGAAGCTGATGAGATGTTGAATATGGGCTTTTTAGAAGACATTGAGACAATCTTGAAGGAGGTTCCAGAGGAGCGTCAGACCCTACTCTTTTCAGCTACCATGCCTCGTCAGATACAAAATATTGCCCAGCGCTTTATGAAAGAACCTGAGCTGATTAGTATTAAGGCGACAGGGGTAACAGTTGCTGATGTAGAGCAACATTATGTAGAAGTAACCGAACGACTTAAATTCGATGTCTTATCAAGGATTTTAGATATTCAATCTCCAGATTTGTCGATTGTCTTCGCCCGAACTAAGCGACGAGTCGATGAACTTTCGGAGGCTTTAGGGAAGCGGGGATACTCTGCGGAGGGAATTCACGGTGACTTGACTCAGAGCAAGAGAGATAGTGTCTTGAGGCAGTTTAAAGACGGAACCATCGAAGTATTGGTCGCGACAGATGTTGCAGCTCGGGGGCTTGATATTAGCGGAGTGACTCACGTCTTTAACTTTGATATTCCACAAGATCCGGAAAGTTATGTTCATCGAGTTGGGCGTACTGGAAGAGCAGGGAAATCTGGCTTAGCGATTACGTTAGTCACACCGCGAGAAATTGGCATGCTGAGACTTATCGAACAAGTCATTAAACGCCGAATTGTTCGTAAACCAATACCGAGTATCGTTGAGGCAGTACAAGGACAGCAACGCTTAACTATGACTGAAATTCTGAGAGTAATCGCTGAGGAAGATATCGAGAAGTATAAAGGTGTAGCTGAAGAGTTGCTTGCCGAAAACGATTCAGTGACCCTTTTATGCGCAGCGTTGAAAATAATCACGAAGGAACCAGAAGCTGTCGAAGTTCGTCTCACGGAAGCAGCACCCATGCGGGGGAGAAGCATGGGAAATCCAAGAGGCATGGGAAATGCCAGACCTCAGGGGAATTTCAACCGGGATGGCTACGGACAAAAGACGGATACTTGGTCAAGGAGAAAAGGTAACGATGTTCGTGGTGGCGCTGCCGGTGCTCAAAGGGGTAGGGATAATAAGAGAAACGGTTAATACTTATTGTATTTGGGAAAAGGTCGTTGGTGGCCTTTTCCTTTTTTATCGACGTTCCACTTCTATAAGTGGGTGTTCCTTAGTATGCTTTGGTGGAGGTAGAGTCCTCCTTCGCCGCGAAGTATTCCTTTTGGGATATGCGGCTCGGCGAAACCATCCACTGGAAGCTTTCGTCACCGAAGTCTCGATGTTCAGCATTAGTTGAACGAGTTCTGTTTATTTATCTTGCTGGGGTTGCTCTGGGATGGTATAATTTTGCAAGAGAGGTGGTGAGACGATGGAGAAAGAGATCAAAGAAATGCTCGGGCTCATACTCAATAAACTCGTTGGGTTAGAGTCAAGAATGGAATCAAGAATGGATAGCTTAGAGTCGAGACAAGATGAGATATATTTGGTTGTTAAGGCTATAGAACATAACAACCAAGTGCATAGGGCGGAGATTGATAATCTATAGTATTCGGTAAGCTATGTGGAAGGTACGATAAATGCTATAAGTGACGTAATTACAACACGGAAGGCGATATAATGAAATATAATAGCAAAATAACGTTTAGCCAATAAAAATGCCCTCTTTAGTCGAGACAACTATAGAGGGTATTTTTATTGGCTTGGAAAGAACTTTAAGCATGGTCGAAGGTAAATCCAGTAATGTGTCGAATCTATAATCCAGAGCGGGGTTTGAAACTTTGGAGGGGAGATTACACAAACATGCATGCAAAATTTTTAAGGACAAAAGTAGTGGGTCACATTTTTTTAAACATTGTGCTCGTCCTGATATTAATACTAAATAATTCAGCTCTGGTTTTGGCCTCCGACGTTGGAGTTTTGAAAGAAATTCGTTTGCTACTTAAAGACCAATATGTGGATCCGGTCTCAGCTGATGTATTAAACGCTCCGACCGTAGATGAGATGCTGAAACGGCTTGGAGATCCCTACACGATGTATTTATCACCGGAGGAATACCAGGGTTTTATTGAGAGCATAGATATGCGCTTTTCTGGGATCGGGATTAATATTGAGATAGTTCCAGAAGGGGTAAAGGTGTTATCTGTTATTTCCGGTTCACCAGCGGAAGAGGTCGGGTTAAAACCAGGAAACGTGATTATACGAGCAGATGGGCAATCCTTGGTTGGACTTTCCTCAGAAGAGGCTGTGAACTTACTTCGTGGACTAGAGGGTAGTGCAGTTAAGATCGGTGTAATTCAGGGAGAGGAAACATGGGAGTTAACCGTTATACGCCGAGCCATTATTAGTCCTACAGTGACAGGAGAAGTCTTAAGTGGGCATATAGGCTATCTAGATCTAAATTCCTTTGGTAGTGATACGACTAAAGAATTTGAAATGATCGTCAATCAGTTAAGAAGTGAAAAGGTCAACGGGTGGATTGTGGATTTAAGAGATAATGGGGGAGGATACTTAAGTTCAGCCCTTGACCTTGCGGGCTATTTTATAGGCTCAGAAGTCTCAGTGCAAATTAAAGACCGAACAGGGGAATTTTCTCAGTTTAAGGTATCAGATCCTGATTTGCGGTTTACTCAACCCGTCATTTTCCTGACAAATGAAAACAGTGCCAGCGCCTCCGAAATCCTCGCTGCTGCGGTCAAAGACCATCAAAAGGCGTCACTCGTAGGGACAACGACCTATGGGAAAGGGACGGTTCAGAGCATGTTCCATCTTGAGAGTGGTGGAGTGCTTAAAATGACCGTCGATCGCTTTTTCTCGCCTCTGGGACATGATATCAACATCGTAGGAGTTAGCCCCGATGTAGAGATCCAGCAGGCAGATTCACTTAAGGTAGCAGAATTAATGTTAAACGATACGGCTGTTGCTCTTGAATTGGGTAGAACGGACGATTATTGGGAAGCTTGGCAAGAACTAATGGGAGTTGCTTCACCGAGTGCCTTACCATCGGGTTTTAATTATCCATATTATTATCCAAGTTACCGCATGGTCAGCGAATTATGGGAGATTCCGCTCGACAAGAAGTTTACAGTACACTTTTCTGGGTTGGTCGATTGGCAGAGCGTGGACAATACAAGCATAGAGCTGATTAACAGCGAGACAGGGGAGAGGACGCTTGCAGCGTTTGAACCCTTGGGTCCTTCCGATGTGCAAGTCATTCCGCAAGGAGCTTTAACCCCGGATACGACCTATTGGCTGATCATCCATCCCACTATCAAGGGTGTATCAGGCCAGGTGCTTCAAGAAGGGGGCTTGGCGGTTGCGCAGACGATTCAAAGGGATGAAGACGCTGTGGGCACTGGCACTTCTCGGATTCAGTCCTTTAGGATTAATGACTTGGTAAGGGCGGGGAACTTGATGAATCCTCGTGATTTAGACTATGGTTTAGCTATCAAGGATTTAGGGGCAAGGCCATAGGACATCAGATTGGGGGATAGATCATGATTTATGAAGTGTGTGCTCTTGTGGGTACCATTATTTTAGGGGTGATCGGCATCGAGGTGATGCTTTGGGTTCGATCGGTTCGGAAGCTCACGGATCAGGCAAGCCAAACCATGAAGGAGATCAATACTCATTTGCCTTATATGCTTGCTGATGCGCAAGCAGTTACCACCCTTGTGAGACAGACTAGTGAACAAGTGGGCGGAACGGTAAATGAGGTTGCTGTCAGTCTAGAAGAGTTAAGAAAGAATCCATTGCGTCTTGTTACAGTCTTCCTGTTGGCAGCCAAACAAGTGATCGAGCTTTGGAAAGAGATTCGCAGCCGGAAATAAAGAAGCCCTGAACAGCAAAAGTTGCGGTTCGGGCTTTCTCTTTTTTCTTCCACTTCGAAGACTCCCACTTAATAAGGGGGAGTTCCAGAACAAATTCACTCTTCTTGAAGAGGGAGCTCCGTTTGTACAATTATCTGAGGATCCATTTCAGGACTATTTTGGGGCGATTGCTCTGTTGTTTGAGCGCTCCGGTATTATAGGACGCAACGTCTTGACGCAGTTCTTTTCCGCTTTTTGGGGCAAACATGAGGCCGACTACGGCCCCAGCAAGGCCTCCAACGAGGGCAGCTATAGCGATAGTGCCGAGGTTAGTATTCTGCTGAGCCTTTTGTTTCGCTGCATAGGATCATTCCTTTCGTTATATTGTACTTAATGTATTCTATCATATTGCCGATAAAAAACGTCGAAGTATTAAGTACTGTATAGAGCAACTAAGAGAGTGTTACATATGGGGTTGCCTGCTTTTATTTTTGTTTAAGCATAAGCTTAAAGGATTGATTTCTAGGGAAATATGATGTATAAATAAAAGGTGACCGAACAGTCGGTTCTGACGTAGAGTTAAAACCGCGGTAATGGTCGTACATAAAACTATTAATATGTGGGGGAAAAGGGAATTGAAAAAGGTAAAAGGGATAACTAGCAAGATCATGATCTTATTCGTGGTGCTGACGGGGCTCAGCATAGCTGCTGGCTGCAGTGCAGACAAACCCGCAACAGCGGTAGAAGAAAAATACATACCAGTGGAAGTAGAAGTGGCCGGCAAGAAGACGCTCATCAATACTGCTGTTCTGAGTGGAAAGGTTTCTTCGGATACTGATGTCTCGGTCGTTCCGAAGGTTCCGGGTAAGGTGCAGTCCGTTAACGTGAAGGTCGGGGATACCGTTCATGAGGGAGAGGTACTCTTTACCCTCGACACCACGGATATGAGCAATACCTATCAATTAGCTGAGGCCCGCTATCAAAATAGTAAAGATCAGTGGGATTACGCTAAAACCTCCTTGGAGCGAACAAAGGTTCTCGCGGCAGAAAAGATTGCTAATGCTCAACAAACCCTGGCAAATACTAAGGCCCTCTTTGATGCAGGCGCAGCCTCGAAGGTTCAACTTGACCAAGCGGAGTTGGGTCTAAAGGAATTAGAATCGACCTTTGCTGGTCAGCTTGAACAATGGAGTGTGCAGGCTTCAGACAGCAGTCTGAAGTTAGTTGAAGTTCAGCTCGCCCAGGCGCGCGAGGCTTTAGATAATGCAACCGTGACTGCCCCTGTGAGCGGTATCGTCTCTCAGGTGAATGTTCAAGTTGGGAACATGGCTACGAGTGCCCAGGCGGCGGTGAGTCTCACCAATACTAGTAGCGTCTTTAGTTCGCTAAGTGTTGCAGAAAATTTAGTGAACCGCCTGACAAAAGGTCAAGGAGTCAAGGTCACAGTCCCTTCAGTCTCTGAGAATAGTTTAGTCGGAAAAATTGAACATATCAGCCCTGCTTCCGACTCTAAAACTCACCTTTATCCACTTAAAATCACCTTGGAGAATCCCGACGGTTTGATCAAACCAGGTATGTTTGCTAAAGTCGAACTGACGACTGATGAGAAGGCAGATGTTATGGCGGTTAAAAGTGAGGCTGTCGTCCTCAAAAACGAGAAGACTATTGTTTATGTAGTTCAAGAAGATAAAGCCGTAGCGAAAGAGGTTGCTACGGGTCTTGATACGGGTGTGGACATAGAAATCCTTCAAGGCTTAGACCAAGGTGATCAGGTGATTGTAAAGGGACAAACGTTAGTTGATGTAGGCCACAAGGTGAAGGTTGTGGGAGGGGAAAAGTCTTGAAGCTAGCGGAAGTTTCGGTTAAGCGCCCAGTCACAATCATTATGACAATGCTCATAATCATTCTCTTGGGTGGTATTTCTTTGACCCGACTCCCCATCGATCTTATGCCGAACATTGAAATTCCTGTTTCAATCGTAGTGACCCAGTATTCTGGAGTGGGTCCCCAGGAAATAGAGAAACTCATCACTAACCCCTTGGAAGGAGCCATTTCTACCGTAGGAAATATTGATACGGTGACTTCGACAACATCCGAGGGAAGCTCAGTTGTTATTGCCCAGTTTAAGACTGGCACGGATATGGACTTTGCGACTCTCCAAATGAGGGAGAAGGTTGATCAGATCAAGAGCCGTTTGCCATCTGAAGCTGGAGCTCCGATGGTCATGAAACTTGACTTAGGGGCGATACCGGTTGTTATATTGACTCTGAGTGGACATGATGCGGACCTTGCTAAGCTGCAGTCAGTTGCAGAGGATAAGCTCAAACCTCAGCTCGAGCGTGTGTCTGGAGCCGCTTCTGTTTCGGTTATTGGTGGGTATGAAGACCAGATCGAAATCAAAACCCATCTGGAGAAAATGAATGGATATGGCCTGACCATAAATTCCTTAGCCCAACTCATTCGTGCTGAAAATCTTAACGCCCCAGGAGGACAGGTTCAAAAGGGAACACATGAACTCACGATCCGGACAACCGGCGAGTTTGAATCTGTGGATGAAATCAAAGACCTAATGATTTCTCTACCTGGTGGAGGGCAGATCAGATTAAAGGATATTGCGGAGGTAGGCTTAGGGCATAAAGACGTCAACGCGATTACTAAAGCGAATGGCGAAAAAAGTGTAAGTATCGCTATTCAAAAACAATCGGGGACGAATACTGTAAAAGTAGCAGATGGGGTCAAAGCCGCTGTCGATGAATTTACTAAAGAATATCCTGATTTGCAAATCAAGACAGTAATGGATCAGTCTAATGACATTAAGCAATCTATAGAAACTGTCAAAAACGAAGCTATTATGGGCGGGATCTTAGCCGTATTTGTGGTGTTCCTTTTCTTCCATAATATTCGAACAACCTTTATCACTGCAACGGCGATTCCGATTGCCATGATGGCGACTTTTGCAGTCCTTTATTTTGCAGGAATCACGATAAATATGATGACCCTTGGGGGACTGACCCTGGCGATGGGACGCTTGGTGGATGATAATATCGTGGCCTTGGAAAACATTCATCGTCATCGCAAGGAAGGATACTCAAAAATTGATGCTGCTATCAAAGGAGTGTCTGAGGTCGGGATGGCAGTTTTTGCCTCCACGTTGACTACAGTTGCAGTTTTTCTCCCAATCGTCTTTGTTCAAGGAATTGTGGCTACGATTTTTAGAGAATTAGCGATGACGTTCGCCATTTCTCTTCTGGCCTCGCTTCTCGTTTCGCTAACCTTAGTTCCGACGCTTTCTGCCAAGCTTATGAAGACGGAAGTTATTCCAGAAGGTCGGACCGGAGTCAAAGGGCTTGTGGACCGCTTTAGCCGCGGTTTTGATAGGATCTTTGGGCGGGTTGAAGCGACCTATAAAAGGTTTTTGCACTATGCATTGCATCATCGCAAGACCGTAATGGCTATTGCGACGGCGGTTTTTATTCTCTCCAGTGCATCCGCTTTCAGCTTAGGGGCTGAATTCATGCCTGCGTCAGATGTTGGTCAATTAACGATTAACACGACTCTGCCGGATGGGGCAAAACTTCAGGACACCGAAGCCACGGTTAATCAAATTGAGAAGAAGCTGGAGACAATCCCAGAGATCGAAACGGTCTTCACCCAAATTGGGACCAACGGGGGATTTTCACTCGGGGGGGATACGGCTAATACCAGCTCAATCAGTGTCCAACTCGTAGCTTTAGCTGCCCGACAACGAGGTGTTGAGCAGGTGGGCGATGAGATTCGTTCTTTGACGAAAGACATTCCGGGCGCCGAAATAAAAGTGACGATTACGGATAATATGCAAATGGGTGGTTCCACAACTCCGATTGACATTGCTCTCAAAGGTGAGGAACTCGATGAACTTAAAACGATAGGAATGGAGATCCAGAAAATCGTTGCGTCAGTTGAAGGAACTCGTGAAGTGAAATCGAGCATGACAGAAGGGGTTCCAGAGGTAGTGGTAAAAGTTAATCGTCAGACTGCTGCCCAATATGGTTTATCGGCTGCACAGATTTCTCAGGCTGTCAAGGGTACCATTTCCGGAACAACCGCGACAACCTATCGGTATGAAGGATCAGAAATCGATGTCGTACTGAGTGGGGATGAGACCTTTAAAACGAGTCTTGAGAATTTAGGACAGACTCCGGTTCCCACACTTTCTGGGATCACCGTTCCCCTTAGTCAAGTGGCCGAAATTGAGATGGGACGAGGTCCGGTGAAGATTGAGCGTACTGGACAGACCCGTGTAGTCCATGTTACGAGTCAGATCATCAACCGGGATTTACGAAGCATCACGATGGATATTGAAACTAAGATAAAAGAGTATCAGATCCCTGATGGGTATACGTATGAAGTGTTAGGTGAGAATAAAGAACTTATGGAATCCTTTGCGGATTTAGGTCTCGCCTTAATACTGGCAATTTTGCTCGTATACATGATTTTGGCAGCCCAGTTCGAATCCTTGCTACACCCGTTTACGATCATTTTATCCTTACCCATGGGATTTTCCGGGGGAATGCTGGGCTTATTTATTACCCGAACAACCTTAAGCGTTCCTTCCTTTATCGGCTTGATTCTCTTAGTAGGTATTGCCGTGAGTAATGCTATTGTCTTGGTAGATTATATTATTAAACGCCGAGAACGGGGAGAGGAGCGGGAAGAGGCTATTGAAAATGCCGGGCCGATTCGTTTGCGACCCATTCTAATGACCACGCTGGCAACCATTCTTGGTCTTATGCCGATGGCCTTAGGAATTGGGGAAGGCTCAGAATCCATGGCACCGATGGCAGTGGTCGTTATTTTTGGACTCGCGCTCTCTACAATGTCAACTCTGTTGCTGGTACCAGTTATTTATACGATTTTTGAAGATATTCGAGATTCAAGGAAACGAAAAAAGGAAAAACAACTAACTAAATCGACTATAACCCATTCAGTATAAAGGCGAGCTTTGAGGATCGAACTTCGAGGTTAGAAACAAGCGTTGAATCCAACGCGATCGGTATAAGGAGATGATTTCGACTGGCGTCGCGAGAAGAAAAACAGACAGACATAATAAAAGCAGCAATTCGGGTTTTTTCTGAATATGGCTTCGACGGCGCAAAGATGGAATATATCGCTAAAGAGGCAGGTATAGGTAAAGGCACAATTTACGAGTACTTTGAAAGTAAGGAACGCTTATTTGAAGAAATACTCAAATTCAGCATACAAGAGTTTCGTATTGGGCTGAAGGAGAATATGGAACAGGGTGAAACGATTGAGGAAAGGCTTAGAAACTGCTCACGTTATAATTTTGAGTTCCTGAACAGCCATATGGATATCGTGCAAATCGTTATGCAGGTTAATACCCTTTCCAAAGAAATCCGTGGTCAACTCTTTGCAGAACACATGGCCATCCTAAAGCAATACACGGAGATGGTTCAGGCAGCTAAATTAAACGGAGAGATTCGTGCGGATCTCGATGAAGAACTAGCTACCTACTGTATTGTTGGAACCCTCGATTTATTCTCCAAGAAAAGAGTTTTGATGGATCATCGACCTCAAGATGAAGTTGACCATCATGCCATTGTGGATGTGGTGTTAAAGGGGCTCCAATAAGAAGGACCTTTTAAGAAAGTCATCCTTAATACTTTAAATTGAGCAAAAGGCAGTCGGCAAGATCCGGCTGCTTTTTGCGTATTCTTTACAAGATATAGGTTTAATATGAAGATAGCAAATAGATACTGTGGTAAATCGTGGTAAATAGTCGAACACTTTAGGTTCTATAGCTTGTAGTTCATAGTATAATAACAAAGTATGGAATATTATGTAAATGTGAAAATATTAAAATTACTAATGGGATTTTATGGTACAAAGGAAAGGGGACATTTATGAACATGAGAATTTGCCCTGATTGTAGAGGGAGATCCTATTCCTCTTACAGTGGGGAAAACTGGGAGTGCCCATATTGCGGGGCAGACCTTGGTCACGTATCAAACGAGCGATGTGATGCTCTAAAAGATCCGCTGAAAGAAAAAGCCCCTCCGAAAAAGTTGTATTCAATTAAAGGTGGGAGGATATTATCATAGTGGATGCGGTTTGGCCTTTGCCAATAATAGTGAGTTTCATTTTGCAATACCATAAATAGCTCCGTCAGTTTTGACGGAGCTATTTTTAATTTTAGAGTGGTATCTTTATCTGCAGTCTCAATGACCAAAATGATGAACAAGTCCTAGGATTGATATGGATTTTGTGCCACTAATTGAGGAGTGATCGAATCAAATGAGGGCGTTTCGGAAGTCGAATTAGAAAGAGACCCATAAAACGCATGGTTTAGACGACTGCTAGCCATAGAATAAGATAATGCTTTAACAGCAGATGGCAAATAAAATGGAGATTCTCCTTTAACGCCAAGTAATAAGCGATAGCGTTTATTAAGAAGCCCATATTGTGTTTCTACTATTAGAAGTTCAAGCACGGCAATTTCGACGTATTCCGGTGCTGCGTAGTCAAAGCGGTTCCAAGCATGGTTCATTTTTTCTTTTGTTGCTTCGATTTCTGCAAGTAGGCGTTCTGCCTCGCTTAGCGGGGGTTCTTCGGGGGGGCAAAACGACAAGAATATGCTTCTACATAATTCTCTCATATTAATTAGCCTCACCTCACTTACTATGCTTGACAAAGCAAAAGATGAGACTAATTTTATCTTTGCTTAGTCTGTATCATCATATGTGCGATTTAGTAGGATATGACAAAAAAGACTACAGCATTGGACCTCTATTAAGCATTTAATGCCGTGTTGTTATAAAACTCACCTCAATTGGGAAAGACTAGAAATAGTCTATAAATTTAAGAGGTGATTTATATTTTATTACCACACCGGCGATGTCGGAAATCCTCAGCGATATTCCTATGTGGGGTGATGTGCTTGTTTCTGTGGCAGGCCAGTATTTATCCTGTACTAGGACTGGAGAACGAACCAATTTCTAATGGAAATAATAACAAGTTCGATAGTAATTTAATAGCCACTACACAAATTGTGATCCGGCGGGGAGATACCCTTTGGCATCTGGCCCAAAAGTATCAAACGACAGTAAAGGAACTGGTAACGCTTAACCAAGTGAGAAGTCCCAATCAAATCAGAGAAGGACAATCTTTATGGGTTCCGAACGGAGAAGCTAAGAACAAATCTGAAGATCCTGCGACTAGTGTGACTGAATCTTCAGAGCAAGTCGCGGCAATTTTAACAAAAGAAAGTATACCTGAGAAAGTAATCAATACGCCATGGTGGGTGACTGTTTTGCGGAATATTCCAACCGTTGCCACAGTGTATAAACAAGGTTACAAGACAGCTAGTTTGAGCAAATCTCCTTCAGTACTGATTGAGTCAGAGATTAAAACCTACGATATAATTGTGAACCAAAACACAGAATCAATCGATCAGACCCAGAAGAGCACGCTCCATGATGTTGTGGATAACCGCACAAACTTTATGACCAATTCGGTTTCAAAGATGGCGACCGAAAATCAGATTCATTCTCGAGGATTGGGACGCTTTGTCACTAAAGAGGAAGTTGAACTATTATCCCGTGTCATCTATGGGGAAGCTCGGGGAGAAGATTTCTTAGGACAAGTAGCTGTCGGGGCTGTTGTACTTAACCGCTTAAAAGATCCTCGTTTTCCAAAAACTATACCAAGTATTGTTTACCAGTCTGGGGCATTCACAGCAGTCGATGATCGGCAGATTCATTTAGACCCAGACGATCAGGCTTACAAAGCAGCAGAAGCAGCCCTATCGGGACTGGATCCTACCAACGGGGCAATATTTTACTACAATCCACGCCTCGCCACAGACAAATGGATTAAGAACCGCACAGTTATCAAACGCATCGGCAACCATACGTTTAGTATTTAGCAGGGACTTGAGGGACTTGTGTCACACAGCGCTCGGTGCTTACGACNNCTCCACTGGAGACTATCGTGCCAGACTCGCCATCCTTGGCTCGGTTGGCGGCAGTGCACATCCCTGTGCACTGTCCCTTATCTGGGGTCGGTCGCTTGAACGGAAGTTTGCTTTTCTGCTNNCTCGTGTGACACTGCGTCCCTGGCTTGTGGGTCCGGGAACGGAGAGACGGAAAATACGTACAGGTTGCGTGCAAGTGGGGATGGTTCCTGACTTGCATGGGTAACGATAGTTTGGGTGACGGCACATCATGTGCACCGTCTTGAATAAAGCAAAAAGGAAAAAGTCCTTAACTTGAGTGGTTGTGGGACTTTTTCCGTGATAGACATTCTAGTTTTTCTGTTGTCTCGGAGGGGCGTCCCCTCGGTGTAAGGTGAAGAAGGTAATTTCAGGGGGAACGTTAAGGCGAAGAGGAATTAGGCTTTCACCGATCCCGGGGTTTATGTAAAGGGGAACGCCGTTAATGACATGGTATCCTTCGTAGAATCCGAGGTCACCTAGATAAGTATTGGTGATGAGAGGTTTGAAGCCAGGTAAGCGGATTTGTCCTCCGTGGGTATGCCCGGTCAGAAAAAGTTCTGCTCCGTACTTTGCCACATCATCGAGGCAATCTGTGGAATGCGCTAAGACCAGGCGAAAGGGTGGGTTCGATTGGGTCATTGGGGAAGATGGTAACGTTTGATAGGCCAAATCTACATCGTCGTGAGCGGTGGCTGGATCGTCGACCCCAATAATCCATAGATTAAGGTCTGGCAAGTAAGAGGCTTCATTGAGCAAGTGAGTCCATCCTAGAGTTTTATATTGCTGTAGGTATCGCTTGAAAAGTGTTCGGGAAAGGTGGCTATAATCGTTATTTCCCATGACCACAAATTTTCCATAGGGGGCAGTAAGTCCGCTCAAATACGGATTAAGCTTATCTAAATCCGTGCGGGAAGAGATTATATCCCCAGTGATAACTATAAGATCCGGTTTCTGAGCCATTACATCCTCACGAAGGTGTTCAGGGGGAATCCGCAGGCTCTCTAGATGAAGATCACTGAGTTGGCAGATCGTTTTTCCCTCTAAGGCATCTGGCAGGTTGGGGTAAAACAGATCGAAGTATTGACGGGTTAAGGTTAGGGTATCGTGACCAGCCCAGCCGAAGACTCCTGCACCAGCCAAGGGTATTGATGTAAGTAACCAATGACTAGCAATAAAACCGCCGATTCTTTGAAAAAAGGTACGGCGTGTAATAGGTTCAGAGAGCGGGGCTGTGAGCTTTTTTGGCATTGTGTCCCTCCTTAATTAATCGTTACCCATGGAGTTGTCTTCAGAACTCTTCTGTTCTTAATATCATATCATGTTATTAAGTTACATTGAAAGTTGAAAAAGGAGGGGAGCATGGTGAAGTTCGGTGGAGATACACCTAATAATCCTTATGATCCCATCGGACCGCAGGGGTTCCCTAGATCACCTAATGGTCAATTAGGTCCGGGTTACTCTCCCGGTTCGATCCGTAATACACTAGGTTCAGGCCTTAAAGCAAGTGGCATTTTCCAAAAAGACGGACAAATCCAAAACCTAAGAGGGGGCTTCATAGGAGCAAAACAACCGAATTATCAAGGTACACAGTGGCAGGGTCCTCCGCCTGCACAGGGTATGGGCCTAGGTTTTACCCAACAAAGTGGGGGATATCCTCAAGATCAAGGATATAATCAAGGTATGGCAAATTATCAGGGTCAAACCCGTCAACTAGTATTGCAGGCGGCACAAGAGGGGATTAATGGCAACGGTGTAGCTACAATCTCTCCGGACAATAGTTTTCTGCTGATCGCTAATTTACCATCCCCACAAATGTTTCTCAGGCAAGGGCAAACAGGGGTATATGCTGCCTATTTGGTGGATGACAAAGGGAAGACTGGGTTTTTGGTAGGGGGGTTGCGTCAGGTCGGAAATGGAGTTTATCGGGCACATTTTCAGAGTCCAGTTCCGCTCCATCATTATAGTCGAGTCGTGGTTTCGGTGGAAAATCCAGCTCAGCTTGGGCAAGCTCCACAAGGTCCTATTCTTTTGAAGGTTAAGGAACCTATGGGAGTGATGAGTTTTCTTGGTCCAATGAAGACGACGGTCACCACCGTTTGGGGGAAAGTTACTGGACTGTTCAGTGGTGGCAAAAAAGCGCCATTAAGTCCGGAAGTAGCCCCACTCAGTCCGGAATTTCTTCAATCTTTGAACCAAGTGGGCCTTCCACCTGATACGACTGTTCCAGAGATCCCACCAGTCCCGCCAGCAACTCCGCCCATGGGACAAAATTAGTCTAACAGGCATTTCATAATATGTTCAGGGTTTAAGCATTTTATGAGAATCATCAAATGGGCAGGTAATTCATGATCTATGAATCACCTGCCTACTTTTTTAAGCTAGTTGATACCAGTTTTCTGCGTTCTTAAAGTTATTTAAGGAGCTTAGCATTAGCCAAGCTTTTTTAGTTATAACCCGAGTTTGGCGACATAAATTTCCAGGCCCTTGCAGCACAAGGGTTACAGCCCTCAACCACTATTTGTGTAGTCCTAACTTTTCGAA
>DOPS01000058.1:0-3198 GCA_003512645.1 Desulfosporosinus sp. | reverse complement strand
GCCAAGGTATACTTTACGAAACTTTCTCCAATAAGCTCTTCGAAACTTGCTATCTCTTGGATGATTTCATCCACATCTACAATACCAATAGGGCTGCCGAGACTTTTAGCCTGCAGATAAGCTTCTAATATGTCTAACCCACCGATACGTACATCGATGACAGGGAGCGAAACCCCGGACTCTCTAATCATCCAAGCCGTGACTCCCCGGCTAACCAGCACGTGATACCCCTGTTTTTCTGCTTCTAAGGCAAGTCTAACCCCATCCTCCATCCGAGCGACCTTAATGTCGATCTCCGGTGCACCGTCCTGATGGCTAACCTCTTTAACCAGGCTGGCTAGTTCCTGTAAGGGTGTGATAAATAAGATTTCAGCCATTCTTACGCCCCCCCGGTTTAACGTATATATAAAAACCCTATGATTTTCTTCTTTATGTTATTTTACATCTTTTCTGCACTTAATACTCAAGGGAATTTGCCAATCAGTGATCATAATAAGCTGATAAAGCAGATATTCGCAAATTATTTAGTATTCTAATACTTATATAGGATATATTACGAACCGATTCTGGATCCGCCCTTATCCGCTACCGCTAGGCCTTTTATTGAATAAAGGGGGAGTTTTAATCCCAGTGCATTGGGGGAGTGAGTGACGAGGGTAACTTTGTGTTAGTATCTCCCTTTGCTACGTTGAGTTGGGCTTGGGTGAGAAAGATACTCTTGCTAAGATCTGCTCCTCTCAGGTCAGCAGCTCGGAAATCAGCCCCGATGAAATCAGTCCCATTGAGGTCGGCACCTCTTAGGTCAGCAGCGATAAGGCAGGCTCCTCGAGCGAAAGTCTTCTGACGCCCCGAATAAGCTTTCTGCCCGCGACGAGCTTCAGCTCGTACAAGTTCACTGGTCTTTAAGAGCAAAGTATTAACATCTGCTCGGTGTTCTGCCACGTCCAGCTTCAAGAGATAGTCGGGGCTATGGTGAGTAAGGCATTCTTTCTCGATGAGCATGGCGCTGAGCGCATCATGGATAGTACGGGCCGGTTGAATTGTCAGTGCTTCTGTCAGATACCAGAGTAACTCATGGATTTGCCGCATGATTAGAAACACCTCGAACATTTGCTGTGCGGATTCCGGTAGTTTCCGCCAGTCGCGACTACCGAAGCTGACTTGGGAAACCTTTTGCCCCGCGCCAAAGCAGTCAAAAGCAAGGCAACCTTTAAGACCCCGTTCCTTGAGGCTTTTATGAACAGAACAGCGAAAGTCTGATTGTAGGTTGAGGCAAGGCTGACCAGCCTCTTTGTCAATTGGGAAGCCTTCTGAAGCTGAAAAGTACAGCGCAACACAGCACAAACCGAAACAGGTTTCACAGTCAGCACGCAGATTGCGGCGTCTCTTATCGGGGAACGGCACTAAATATTCCTGATTCTCGGACATTATCTTGTTCTCCTTAGTTTCATATGGATATTTTATGAATTAATGATGAGTGACCGTTAACCACTATTTCAAGATGTACTTTACAAAGATCGTCTTTATAATCTAAACGTGTCTGAGTGCGTCTATTGGATTTAACCTACTCGCTTTTCTTGCGGGAGCAAAACCAAAGATCATACCTACTGCTGCCGAAAAGCCCACTGCGAGTATAATTGTCCAAGCCGTAATGATAAACGGGACTATTAATCCCTCTGCCTCTTGCCAAATTATCCTTTTCTTTTTTAAAGTAAACCTCATTTTTGCCTTGCACAGAAACTCCTGTTTTAACATTTCTATTATACACGAGTGAAGTCTTACCCGATACAGTCGGCGAAACCCCACTGATATAATTAACCCTTGAGAGCTGCTCTAAATCTCTTTCATTCAACCCTTGCTTTAATCGTGTACCCATGCCTGAATGGTGATTTTATCGGCACCAAGAGATGATATCTGACTTGTTATGCTTCCCGTTGCACCCTGTACTATGGTAATAAGTGCAATGATTGAGGATACCCCTATTAGCACACCGAGTACCGTTAAAAATGAACGCATTTTATTATGCGTAATATTGCTCCAAGCCATTTTCATGGATTCTTTTAGCATAGATTTACAGCCCCCTCTCGCTTAAACGTCCGTCAAGAATATTGACGATTCTTTTTGAATATCTTGCAATATTGGTATCATGGGTAATCATAATAATCGTTCTTCCTTCAGTATTAAGCTCTATAAATAGCTGCATAATCTGTTGACCGGTCTTTTGGTCAAGTGCACCTGTCGGCTCGTCTGCAAGCAGTATTGACGGTTCAGTCACCACAGAACGGGCTATTGCGACACGCTGTTGCTGTCCACCCGAAAGCTGGTTTGGGTAGTTGTTCATTTTTTCGGCTAGACCTACACGCTTTAGTATGGCGGCAGCTCTTTTCTTGCGATCTTCCGGCGATACTCCTGATAAATCATGGGCAGTTCTACGTTTTCAAGGGCATTCAAGACCTACCCTCACATATAGAAGTGGGGGTCTTGAAAACTGAATAAAAACGAAAGACCATGAGGGACTTTGTGATCTGCAGATCACTAAAGTACTTCATGGTCTTTAGAGTTTTCCTTGTTGGTTTCGACATTATAGTAGGTGGTTATTTTATAATATGGTTAGTCTTATTTCATTGTCTTGTCTTTTGCCTTTAGTGCCGCCAATTCATTTGCATAAGTTCTGGCAACAATCTTATGCCAGAGTTCAGCACCTTTAATACCAATTCTCTCTGGAACGAATACAGGATCTACGCCCAGCTTCTTCTGTGCTTCGTAGTCTCTTAGAGTAGCAATCCCTGGCTTGGTCAGCAGTATGATTACGATAACATTGAACCAGGCCATTGCACCAACCCCTGCGGAACCAAAGTTCCAAACCACGTCTGCCGACATAATTGTACTGATGAAAACCATAACTACAATACCAATTCTTGAAGCTGTGATCGCCATTTTATAACCGCTGCCGTTACTATTGTGTCTAAAGAGATAACCAACATTAGAATCCGTGTAGAATGCATAAGCTAACACCGTTGTGAAGGTAAAGAAGCCCAAGGCAATTGCTACAAAACCGCCGCCAATCCCTGGTATAAATGAATCAACAGCTGCTTGTGTAAAGTTTCCTTTTTCCATGCCCGGAACAAACTCTGATATGAAACCTCCCGCTGGGTTAGCGACATTGAACGTGTTTGTTGAAAGTATCATGATTGCTGT
>DOPS01000096.1:367-19486 GCA_003512645.1 Desulfosporosinus sp. | reverse complement strand
GTAGGTCTTCCTTCTGGGATCACGGCTTCGGCGATACTCTCCACAGGAGACTATCGTGTTCCATCGCTATTCCCTTGTCGCTAAGGCTAAAACTCAAAACCTCTGGGCTTTCTGCATGTGCGTCGCTCCTTGCCATCCTTGGCACCGCGACATCAGTCCATCCATGGACAAGTCCCGTTGAGTTTCTTCACGCCTTATCGCCTGCGCTCATTGACGCGATTCCTCTCACATGCTCATTAAGCTAAGAAACTTCCTCTGGCCTGTGAGGTCGCCGGGTGGGGGACGACGAGAGCT
Source organism: Desulfosporosinus sp. (assembly GCA_003512645.1). Lineage (GTDB taxonomy): Bacteria > Bacillota > Desulfitobacteriia > Desulfitobacteriales > Desulfitobacteriaceae > Desulfosporosinus. The sequence goes on along the minus strand of DOPS01000096.1, from coordinate 19,192 downwards.
CTTTGAAGACTGTTTGCGTCTTTGACGCAAAGGCACGGTATGCAAGTGCAGGGACGGTTCTTGTCTTGCATTTTGGCAGAGTGGTTAAGGGAGGAAGTCTTAGCCCTAATTCATTTAGGTTTCTCTTTTTTAGCATGGCGAAAAATGCTATAATTCGGGTGGTAGATAAGGCGATGGGGAGAAGAGGTTTACTCGATATGTCATCAACCAACCGAACGCTTGTTAAAGCAGCAGGATTTTTAATGGCTGCTCAATTGATTTCTAGGATTTTAGGTTTTTTAAGAGAAACCTTGATGGCGGGTTTTTATGGACAGAGCGGAGTAACGGATGCTTATAATACGGCGTTTGTTCTTCCTGATTTGTTATATTGGTTGTTAGTGGGCGGAGTTTTGAGTGCCGCCTTTATTCCTGTCTTTTCTGAATATATTGCCAAAGGTAATGAGGATGAGGGTTGGCGGGTTGCCAGCTCTGTTGTGAATTTGATCTTGCTTACCCTTGGGGTGTTTGTTTTAGTGGGGCTTTTTTTTACCCCCCACTTTATTCGTCTGGTGGTTCCAGGATTTGAGCCTGAAAACATGGTTCTAGCCACCCACTTGACTCGAATTCTCTTGCTGCAGCCTTTATTTATGGCCTTAAGCGGATTGACGATGGGGATTTTAAATTCTTATAAGATTTTTTGGCCCTCTGCAGTGGGAACCGTGCTTTACAATGCGAGTGTTATCTTTTTTGGGACGATTCTGGCAAATCCGGCAAAGCCTGACAGCATTTCTGGCTTTGCCTTTGGGGTTGTTTTTGGGGCGATCGCTAATTTTGCTGTTCAAATTCCGGCTTTGCGGAAAGTGGGAATCCGTTATTATCCGATCATTGACTGGCGGCATCCGGGTGTCCGCCTAATCGGGGCCTTGGCTGTACCTATTATTCTCAGTTATTCTCTGAACCAAATTCAGGTGGTGGTCAATAATAACTTTGGGTCGATGATGTTTCCGGGCAGTATTACGGCAGTCTGGTATTCCTATCGTCTTTTCCAGTTGCCGGTAGGGATCTTTGCTTTAGCTATTGCGGTCGCGACTTTTCCGACGCTGACGGAACAAGCGGCTTTAAAAAAGTGGGATGATTTTCGGCAGACATTATCAAATGGCATTCGTATGGTAATTTTTATAACCCTTCCGATTTCGGTGGGCATGATCGTTTTGCGTTTTCCCTTGATTCGGGTTTTGTTTGAGCATGGTCAGTTTACAGCGAATGATACTTTAATGATGGCGATTCCTTTATTTTATTTTTCGATTGGAATAACTTCACAAGCGGTGATTCAGATTCTGCCGCGGGCTTTTTATGCTCTTCAGGATACTTGGACACCCGTAATCTTAGGAATTATTGCAATGGCTGTTAATATTTTAGCCATGTATTTATTGATTGGTCCGCTGGCTCATGGGGGCTTAGCCTTTGCCACAACGATTGCTGCGTTTGTGAATATGCTTCTCTTGTTTTACCTTCTGCGCAAGAAGATAGGTCAAATGGATGGTTGGGCTATGTTCGGGACTAGTCTGAAATCCTTAGTAGCTTCGCTTCTGATGGCGGTTGTGATCTGGGTATGGATGCAGTGGCTAACTTCGGTGATTGGTATTGGTACGATAGCATCTCTAACGGTATTAGTAACTGGATCGGCCATCGGGGCCATTGTCTTTGCAGTGCTGGCGAAGTTTTTGAGGATGCAAGAGTTTGAGCAGGCGATGGGTTTGGTACGACGAAAACTGGGAGCATGATAATCAGTAAACTAGCCAAGAACTGATGTATGACTTATGTATAATGTATTAATCAGTATTATAACAGATGGGCCTTCTATTTGCGTTGACAAAGGGCAATTTATCAGGTACTATGTTGAATATCACCTAGTGATTAAACATTCGGCAATGGAGCCGCTAAGATGTCTGAGAGACAATCTGGCGGCTTTTTCTATTGACTAAACGGAGAGGGAGGCATGCTTTGAAAGTTCCTTTAACAGAAAAAGTGAGACCTTCCTTAGAGCGGTCAGCAATACTTCTTGCGTTGACAGAGACGAGAGAGGAAGAGGAAAAGCTTAAGAAATCCTTTGTTGAATCGTTTAACCTTCGTTGTGGTGTGACGGAAATTGGTGGAACGGTAGCGAATCTTCAACATACCGGAAAGCTCACGAATTCAGTAATGGCAACCGCGTTTAACACAGGTGTTATTCCAAAAGAAGACCGGAAGATTCATGCACTGATCCATGCAACATTAGAAGCTAGTAACAGTATTTTTATTCATACCAACAGCAATGCCAGTTTTGCTTTAAAAGTTGGTTTAGTGACGGATTCTGAATGGCTGGCGGTAGCAATTTATGGTCGTTCTTCCCTTCATCCCCTCTTAGAGCACGCTCGTGTAGGATTGGGAGTTATGCATCTTTGATTAGAGTAAGCTTAATAGTGGCAAATGATTGTGGGATTTAGTACAAAGTGTTTAGAGTAAGAGAGTACTAAAGTGTCAAAGTGATATAGAAAACTTTTAGAAGCGTACAATTTCATAACCGGGCACCAAATCGATTAGTGATTTGGAGCGGAAAAGTGTGTTTTAGAGAGCCCTTAATTATTAAAATTAAGGGCTCTCTTTGTCTTTTTCTTTATCTTAATTAAGGGAGGTGATGCGGTGGCATTTTGTTCTATCAGCGGAAGGTATAACTTTCTGGAAGGTCCCTTCTCGCCATCACGGTGCCTTGCCAATCCACACTGCAGGNNGAGTATGCGTAATGGGTTGCAGTGTGGCGATAAGCTCGTCCGCTTATCGTCTTGGCGGCGCACTAACCTCGAACGTCCTGTTCGAGTCTTGGCTACAGGGACACTCGGCCATATGGCCATCGTAAATTAACCCAAATTTAAGGAGGATGAACTTTATGAAAATGATTAGAGCAATTGTAAGGCCCGATAAAACGGAGATTGTTGCAGAAGCCTTAGCACAGGCTGGGATGCCATCTCTAACAAAAATGCACGTCTTTGGTCGTGGTAGGACAAAGGGTATTCGAATCGGTGACGTAGTTTATGATGAGTTTCCTAAAACCCTTCTTCTCCTGGTCATTGAAGATGAAAAGCTGGATCAAGCTATCTCTGTAATTCTCGAAAGTGCTAAAACAGGAACCATGGGCGATGGCAAGGTCTTTGTGACCGAAGTCGATGAAGCGTATACCGTGAGTAAAGGGACAAAGGGGTTGTAGAAATGAAGGAAATAATGACGGTGATTCGACGCCATCAAGTACCAGTTACTAAAAAAGCGTTTGAAGACGCTGGGTTTCCTGCTCTGACGATCCAAAGTGTGGAGGGTCGTGGGAAACAAGGTGGAATCGGTGGATGGGCTGCTGAGGTTGATCCGGAATTGAATTCTATGTTGAGTAAAGAACTGGCGGATGATACCAATTTTAACTGGATTCCAAAAAGGATGTTAACAATTGTTGTGCAGGATGATCAAGTCGAAGAAGTAGTCGATGTGATTATTAAAGCGAATCAGACAGGGCACATAGGTGACGGTAAAATCTTTGTCCTTCCCTTAAAAGAAGTTGTTCGCGTTCGCACGGGAGAAACCGGAAAAGAAGCTGTTATTTAGAGAGTAAAACAAAGGAGATGGATTAAAATGAGACAAATTGCAATATACGGCAAAGGTGGTATCGGAAAATCTACCACAACTCAAAACACGGTTGTCGCCCTAGCAGAAATGGGGAGGAAAGTTACGATTGTGGGCTGTGACCCTAAAGCAGATTCCACGCGCTTGATCCTGAATAGTAAAGCTCAAACAACCGTAATGGACTTAGCCCGTGAAAGAGGGACTGTCGAAGATTTAGAATTGGAAGATGTTTTGGTGGAAGGGTATTTGGGCGTTCGCTGTGCTGAATCCGGGGGCCCGGAACCAGGGGTTGGATGTGCTGGTAGAGGGGTAATCACAGCAATTAACTTTCTGGAAGAAAACGGGGCGTATACAGCGGATACGGATTATGTGTTCTACGATGTTTTAGGGGACGTAGTTTGCGGCGGATTTGCCATGCCGATCCGCGAGAATAAAGCCAAGGAAATCTACATTGTTGCCTCGGGAGAAATGATGGCCATGTATGCAGCCAATAACATTTCGAGAGGAATCTTAAAATACGCGACAACTGGGACCGTACGTCTGGGTGGTTTGATTTGTAACAGTCGTCAAACAGACAAAGAACTTGAATTAATGGAAGCCTTGGCTAAAAAAATTAATACTCAGCTGATTCACTTCATCCCCCGGGATAACGAGGTACAACGCGCTGAATTACGTAAACAGACCGTTATCCAATATAACCCCACTCACTCTCAGGCTGATGAGTATAGAGCCTTGGCCAAAAAAATCGAGGACAATAAAATGATGACCATCCCGACTCCGATCGCCATGGAGGAGTTAGAAGAATTACTGATGGAATATGGAATCATGGAAATGTAATTTTAATCTAGGCAGAAATAAGGGGGGACAGAATTATGAGCATAAAGGAGACAATTGATTTTAGGAAAAAAGTCGTGGAAGACGTTCTGGAAGTATATCCTGAAAAGGCCAAAAAGAATCGCAGACAACATATTGCGGTCAAAGATAGTGAGTGTAGCAGTTGCGCAGTCAAATCCAATGCGAAGACAGTTCCTGGTATCATGACCGCACGGGGGTGTGCATACGCAGGGGCTAAAGGGGTTGTTTGGGGTCCGGTCAAGGATGTCGTGCATATTTCCCATGGACCCGTCGGGTGTGGTTATTACTCTTGGGGTAACCGCCGGAACTTGGCAGATGGCGAAATCGGAGTTGATAACTTTGTACCCTTTCTCTTCACCTCAGACTTCCAGGAAAGCGATATTATCTACGGCGGGGACAAAAAGCTGGAGAAAATAATCAGTGAGGTTGTTGGGCTTTTCCCGAATGCCAAAGGGGTTTCTGTTCTTTCAGAATGTCCTGTCGGATTGATTGGAGACGACATTGAAAGTGTTGCTCGCCGCACGAGCTTGGAACACGGTCTGCCGGTCATCCCGGTTCGTTGTGAAGGGTTTAGGGGAATAAGCCAGTCCCTGGGCCATCACATTGCCAATGATGCTATTCGTGATCATCTTTTAGGAAAAGGTCCAGCTAGAGAAATTGGACCGTACGATATTGGAATTATCGGTGATTATAATATTGGCGGAGATGCTTGGGCCAGCAAAAAGATTCTGGAAGAAATGGGTTTAAAAGTTGTCAATATTTGGACGGGCGACTCCACGATGGAAATGCTTCAGAATGGACATCTTGTCAAGCTTAATTTAATCCACTGTTTCAGAAGTATGAATTATATTGCTAAACACATGGAAGACACTTATGGAACCCCTTGGATGGAATTCAATTTCTTCGGACCGACTAAAATTAAGGAATCAATTCTTAAAATTGCGGCTCAGTTTGATGAAAGTATTATGGAAAAAGCATTAAAAGTGATTGAGAAATATGAACCACAGATGCAAAAAGTGATCGAGACCTACCGCCCACGCCTGGATGGAAAAACTGTCATGCTTTATGTAGGTGGCCTGCGTCCAAGACACATTGTAGGAGCTTATGAAGATTTGGGCATGGAGGTTATCGGAACGGGTTATGAATTTGCTCATAAAGAGGATTACGAGAAAACCCTTCCGGCTTTAAAAGAGGGAACGTTGATTTATGACGATGTGACAGCTCTTGAGCTTGAAGAGTTCGTTATGAAGCTAAAGCCTGATTTAGTTGGATCGGGGATCAAAGAAAAGTATGTCTTTGAGAAAATGGGTCTCCCCTTCCGTCAAATGCATTCCTGGGACTATTCAGGTCCTTACCATGGCTACGAAGGATTCCCTATTTTTGCTCGGGATATGGATATGGCCATTAACAGCCCTACCTGGAAATCTATCAAAGCCCCTTGGATATAGGAAACTTACCCCAGATGGACTACCTCAAGTTTAGCTGAACTTATCCAGGGGCTTAGTGCCACTTATCTTCACTTTAAATTAGTGGCACTTAGCCATCGGACAAAATAAATTGGGCAGAAAGGATGTCACACATGGAAACTAAAACTAAGGCAACAACTGCTTGGCTAAATACTGTAGAATACCGAGAAAAGAATTTTGCCCGTGAAAAGTTAGTCATCAATCCGGCCAAAGCATGCCAACCCCTTGGCGCCTTGCTTTGTGCCTTAGGGGTTGAAGGATGCTTACCATTTACTCATGGTTCGCAAGGGTGCACTGCCTATTTTCGCAGCACTTTATCCCGCCATTACAGGGAACCTATAGCAGCAGTCTCGGATTCTATGACTGAGGATTCTGCGGTATTTGGCGGACAGTCAAACTTAATTGAAGGTTTGAAGAATGCTTACGCGGTTTATAACCCAAAAGTGATCGCGATATTCACGAGCTGTATGGCTGAAGTCATTGGGGATGATATCAATGCTTATTTAGGTAATGCCAGAGAACAAGGGGCAATACCTCAAGATTTTCCGGTTGCACAGGCTAACACTCCGAGCTTTAAGGGGTCTCATATTACAGGGTACGACACTATGCTCAAAGGCCTCATAGATTGCTTAGCAACGCCTAGACAAGAGGACAAAATCAACGACAGACTCTACGTTGTCCCTGGTTTTGACACTTATCCCGCCAATCTTCGTCAATATAAGCGACTTCTTAAAGTGATGGATGCGCCTTATACGCTTTTACCCGACTATAGTGATGTAGTGGATGCTCCTAATTTAGGCACCTACCAATTATATCAAAAAGCAACATCCATTTCAGAAATGAACGATGCTTTAAACGCTGCAAGTTATTTATTCCTACAGACTTACTCAACTCCGACAACCAGTAAATATCTAGCCAGTAAGGCAGTTCCCATCGAAACGCTTTCTATGCCTATCGGGATCTCGGGCACGGACAAATTCATAGAATCCGTTGCCAAGTTCACCGGAAAGGATGTTCCAGAGGAAATAACCATTGAACGGGGACGTGCTATCGATGCCATGACGGATTCCCATCAGTATATTCATGGTAAGAAATTTGCCCTGTTTGGTGACCCAGATATCCTAATGGGAGTCGTCTCGTTTCTACTCGAAATGGGAGGAGAACCAGTCCATATAGTTTGCACAAATTCCACCCCATTATTTAAAAAAGCCATGGAAAGTTTACTATCGTCAAGCCCTTACGGACAAAGAGCCACACTCTATGCCGGCAAAGACCTCTGGCATCTCCGTTCCCTTCTGGTTACAGAACCGGTAGATATGTTAATCGGGGACTCCCATGGTAAGTGGGCTGTACGTGACGCTAATATTCCACTTGTCAGAATAGGTTTCCCCATCACGGATCGGGTGAATCTCCATCGTTATCCAATCATTGGGTATTCCGGAGTCATTAATATAATTACCATGATCGTCAATACGTTTCTGGAGGATGTCGACAGGAACTCCCCAGAGGCATACTTTGAAATGATGCGTTAACGAACGGAGGGGTGCTTCATGTTCACCAATCTTACAAAATTAGATCTTAAAGATAAACAATGCATGTCCGATGCCGGCTCGCCAAAATTATGCATGAAGGCCCTGCCCGGTGAAGGCGCAGAACGAAGTTGCGCTTATGACGGCGCAAGAGTTGTACTCATGCCCATTACGGATGTCGCTCACCTTGTTCATGGTCCGATTGCCTGTGCTGGCAACTCTTGGGATAACCGAGGAGCTCGCTCCTCCGGTTCCCAACTGTACCGACGGGGACTGACCACAGACATCATGGAAAATGATGTAATCTACGGCGGAGAGACTAAGCTCAAAGAGTCGATCTTGGAAATCGCGGTGAGACATGAACCAAAAGCAATCTTTGTCTACGCAACCTGTGTTTCCTCGTTAATAGGAGATGACGTCGACAAGATTTGCCAAGAAGCCCAAGCTGAACTGACTATTCCGGTGATTGCCGTTAATTGCCCAGGCTTTTTAGGGGACAAAAATATTGGAAATCGTATTGCGGGAGAAGTTTTATTTGATCGGGTTATCGGCACAGGGGAGAATTCTGACGAGAAAATACCCCTTTCCATTAACCTAATCGGAGAGTATAACATCGCTGGAGATCTTTGGGGAGTGTTACCGGATTTGAAAAACTTAGGGATCACACTTCATACGGCCATTACCGGGGATGCCAACTTCGATGACTTACGTTCAGCTCACAGAGCCAGCCTTAATGTGCTGATTTGTTCTAAAAGTCTAACTAATCTAGTCAGGAAAATGGAAATTCGCTATGGTATACCTTTTATGGAAGGGTCGTTTTATGGGATTCATGACACTTCTGAAACGCTGATTAAGATTGCAAAAGCGCTAGGTGATCCTGATTTGGTGGAGAGAACTTTAGTCTATGTTCGTAAGAAGGAAGACGAAACACGTAAGACCATTGCGGGGTACAAAAAGTTACTGGAGAATAAGCAAGCCATCTTGTTTACGGGCGGGGTTAAAACCTGGTCGATGGTGTCTACCTTGGCTGAATTAGGGATCAACATCTTAGCTGGAGGAACTCAAAACTCCACACCTGAAGATTTCCAGCGCATGAAAGAATTAATGGATCCCTCAGCTCAGATTATCGAAGATACAAGCTCAGCAGGCTTTTTAAAGATTATTGCGGAGAAGAAACCGGATCTGATCGTTGCCGGAGGAAAAACAAAATATCTGGCGCATAAAACAAGAACCCCTTTTCTGGATATCAACCACGGTCGAAAACTACCTTATGCTGGTTATGAGGGGATGGTTACCTTCGCAGAGACCTTAACGCGTACGGTACTGAGTCCTGTTTGGGGGCTTTTAAGACAGGAATTTCCCCCGAAGGAGGATGAACAAGATGACTAATACTAGTTCCACTAATACGACTAATGTGGATAAGACGAGACATTATCAGGGGAATCCCCAGAAAAACAGTCCTGCCCTCGGGGCGACTCTGGCCTACCTCGGCGTCAATGGACTATTAGCCTTACTCCATGGTTCTCAGGGGTGTTCTTCGTTCATCCGGTTACAGCTTTCAAGGCACTACAAGGAACCGATTCCCCTAAACTCGACAGCCTTATTAGAAGACTCGGTGATTTTTGGCGGCTGGGAACATCTTAAGAAAGGAATTGCTGTGGCAGCTGATAAATATAAACCTCAAATTATCGGAGTGATGAGTACTGGGTTAACCGAAACCTTTGGAGACGACATGGTTAGTGCACTATCTAGCCTGCGCTCAGAAAGACCGGATTTACTCGATCTGCCTGTTGTACTGGCCAGTACGCCGGACTATATCGGTTCTATGCAAGAAGGCTATCAGCGGACGGTAGAGGCGCTGATTACGACGTTGGCTGGACATTCAGCTAAGACGAAGGAGCAATCCGCCTCTAGCTCAGGCTTTAACCTTAACGAGGATCCAGCGCTGTCTATCGCGTTGCTGCCTGGTTGTCATCTAACCCCGGGCGATGTCGATGAGCTAAAAGAGATCGTGATGGAATTCGGATTTAGGCCTATTACCATTCCTGATCTATCAATTTCTTTGGATGGGCATGCAGAACTGGAAGCGGCTCCGGTGGTTCAGGGTGGAACGTTGCTTGAAGATTTTCAACGTTTAGCAATGTCTAAGGCCTGTTTGTCGTTTGGGCTGAGTATGGAGAAAGCGGGAGAAACAGTAAGAAAATCTTACGAAATTCCTCATTATAACTTTCCTTCCATAACTGGCCTCACCGCAACAGATACCTTTGTTTTAACGTTAGCTAAGATATCGGGTAAGCCGATACCAGCGAAGCTGCTCCGGCAAAGAAGCAGATTGCTGGATACACTAGCCGACTTTAATGATCAACTTGGCGGTCTTAAGATAGCTATAGCCTTGGAGATGGATCTACTGTATAGTCTAGCCTCTTGCTTAGTGGAGGTGGGTGCTGAGCTTTCTGTAGCCTTGTCGGCATCCCAAGCGAACATCCACACACTATCCCTACCAATTCCGATCGAAGTGGGTGACCTGGAAACCCTTGAGGATCGAGCGGCCCAGAGTACGTTAATTATTGCCAATTCGAACGGTCGTCAAGCTGCAGGGCTGCTTAAACTACCTCATTTAAGAGCGGGGTTGCCAGTTTTTGACCGGGTTGGTTATCCACAAAAACGCTGGATTGGCTATGAAGGCACTCAACAATTTCTCTTTGACACCTTAAATTCAGTGGGTTAGGGAGAAGACGAGGTCGACAAGGTTGAAAGGTCCAGATAACGAGTCTAAATAAATGAAAGAGATAGCAAAGAAAGTCTTAGAATAAAGGAGATATCAAAGGATAGGTCTTAGTTTAAGGGAGGGTACAGGTATGCTTATAGCCTTTGCCAGTAGTGATGGTAAAACAATTGACTCGCATTTTGCTTCCGCCCCTTCGTTTGAGATGTATAAATTTACAAAGGAACCTCCAGGGGTTATCCATACATCTCTATCCTCTGAAGACTTGGCGGAATCCGATGATAAAGTTGATGTACTCATTAAAATGCTCAAAGAATGTGCCATTGTCTATTGCACACAGATTGGCGGTCCCGCGGCAGCGCGTTTAGTTCAAAGTGGTATTCATCCTTTGAAAGTGCTCGAAGGGACATTGATTGTCGATGAACTTGATAGACTCAATAAATTGCTGCTTTCTAAAAAATTGCCTCCTTGGTTAAAAAAGAAAGTGGGAGACATGGGGGATATCGAAGCTCAGAAGGAGGATTTAGAGTGAGTGAAGTACTAATTTACAAAACCTTTGGTGGATTACCTTGGACTCCACAGTATGTGGAAGAGATCGATAACTCCCTGTGCCTGGGATGTGGGCGGTGTGTGAAATTATGCGTGCAGAAATGCTTAGGCCTAGAGAGTTTCGAGGATGATGAAGGGACAGAACGGCACATCGCCAAAATTGCTAATAAAGACCAATGCATTGGCTGCCAGGCCTGCGGCAGTATCTGTGTACGTCACTGCTATACGTTCAAGGAAAAGTCAGCATAATTATTGCGAGGCAGGTCGTTCGAGGCACGAGGTTCGAGTGTATGTGCGCTTCCGGGTCTTGAAAGGTTCGTAAAAGGTCGACTAGTCTCTTTGGGCTAAATTAGCGGCATAAATGTATACTCACAGCGAAGAGAGTATGAAACTCTCGCTTACTAAGTAGGAGCCTTGGAAGTGGATAGGAAAATAAAATTGAACGACTGGAGGGATTAAGATGCATAAAGAATGTACGCGAGGAAATATAAATAGCCCACACCTAAATCATGGACATCCTTGTTTCTCAACAAAGGGGCATGGCAAAACCGGGCGGATCCACTTGGCCGTAGCTCCGGGATGTAATATATCTTGTAATTATTGTGTGCGCAAATTTGATTGTGCAAATGAATCCCGTCCAGGTGTAACCAGTAGGGTACAAACCTCAGAAGAGGCGCTTCAAACAGTCAGGAAGGCAAAAGCATCCGATATCGGATCAAAACTTACTGTTGTAGGAATTGCGGGTCCTGGAGAACCTTTAGCGAATAATGCAACGTTCGAAACCCTAAGAGGGGTAAAGAGAGATTTTCCAGAGATGATCCTTTGTATAAGCACTAATGGGCTTCTCTTGCCAGAAAAGCTCGATGAATTGGCGAAGATTGGCGTGTCCCATATTACGGTAACAATTAATACCTTAGATGAGAAAATTGGTGCCAAAATTTACAGTTATGTTCGCTGGGAAGGCAAAACTCTGATTGGACCTGATGCTGCAAAGATTTTAATTAATAATCAACTAGCGGGACTTGAATTGGCTTCTAAGGCAGGAATGACTGTGAAAGTTAATACCGTGCTTATTCCTGGTGTCAACGACCAGCTTTTATACAGCTTGGGTGTGGAAATCAAGAAAAGAGGTGCACACCTTCACAACATCATGCCCATAATCCCGCAAGGAAAACTTGCGCACATTAAAGCTCCGACTAAAGAACTTTTAGCAAGTATCCGTTGCAGTCTGGGTTCACTTCTTCCCCAGATGACTCACTGTCAACAATGCCGTGCAGATGCTATTGGGGTGCTCTAAAGATGGGAAAAGGAGTTATTTAGATGGAACAAAGGGTTTTATTATGCGATACAACACTAAGAGATGGTGAGCAAGCACCTGGCGTTGCGTTCGGTCTGCCGGAAAAGGAAAAGATCGCTAGGGCACTGGCGGATGCTGGAATTGATGAATTGGAAGTGGGAGTACCTGCGATGGGGAAAGCAGAGACTCGCATAATTTCCAAATTAGTTGCTCTACATTTGCCAGTTCGTCTGATCACTTGGAATCGTGCTGTGCTGTCAGATCTCCAAGCAAGTTATCGAACGAGGGTCGAGGGAGTCGGTATTTCAATTCCTACTTCGGATCAGCAAATTAAGCATAAAATAAAGAAGAATCGCGCTTGGGTTCTTGAGCAAATGGGCCATTGTGTTCATAATGCTAAAAAGGAGGTTGGCTATCTTGTACTCGGACTTGAAGATGCCAGTAGAGCAGATCCTGCCTTTCTCGCAGAGATTCTTGCGGAGGCTCAGAAGCTAGGGGTTGATCGGGTACGCTTTGCGGATACTCTGGGAATTCTTGACCCGTTGAAAGTTTTCTTTACTCGACAAGACTTGGTGAAGATATCTGGGGTTCCCTTAGAATTTCATGCCCATAATGATTTTGGGATGGCGACGGCCAATTCTCTCGCGGCAGTTCAAGCCGGATTTCAGGCCTTAAGTGTGACGGTGGGAGGATTGGGCGAAAGGACTGGCAATGCCCCGCTTGAAGAAGTGGCGGTTGCTCTGAAATATTGTCTCAATCAGAGTGTGCGTTTTGACTTGAAACGTTTAAATTCAATTTGCTCAATGGTTAGCTTGGCAACGGATCGATTAATTCCTCGGGCAAAACCCGTGATCGGGGAGGACGTTTTCACTCACACTTCCTCCATTCACATTGATGGAATTCAGAAGGATTTTGCTAACTACCAAACTTTTCCGCCTGAAAGTGTAGGACGCCAGCATTCAACGTCCTTTGGTAAATACTCTGGCATCAAAACTATCTTGAGGCTTTTAAAATCCAAAGGAATTGACTTTGACCAAGAAACTATGGATAAATTATTTATCACCATCTTGCACCAAACTCAACGGCGCAAGAAGCCTATGAACGAAGACGATATCATGAGAATTGTTGGCGATGCATGCTGAATAAAAATAGATATGACAAAACCTTCTTTAGGCAGATTTGCTTGAAAGAAGGTTTTTGTCATTTTTGTGTAGAATTGGACGATTGGATTAGGTTTACCGAAAAGGGGCTTAAGATGATGTATCTAGATTGGTTTCAATTGGTCTTGATCCGACGGTTCTGACTATACTCCTTGGCATCGTGCTTCTCAAAGAGAGATGGAATTTGAAACGAAAAAGCATTGGGGTTATACTTTCTTTAGTTGGAGTTGCTTTTCTTAAGCTATCAAGTTAAATCTAAAGCTTTAGGAGAAAATTGGAACTCCGAACTTAAAGAAGTGGGGTCTTAATTGATAAACGAAGATTGTAGTTCTGTTATAAAGGGAACTACTATCCCATGTTGGATGTGTTAAAGTGTGTTGAAGTTACACGCGCAAATTAGAGAGGGGTTAGAAATAAAATGGGAAAACTCGTTGAATGCGTTCCGAATTTTAGTGAGGGGCGTCGTCCTGAGGTTATTGAGGCTATTGTGGCCGAAGTCAAAAAGGTCAAAGGGGTAAAACTGCTTGATGTCAAGCCTGATGCTAGCCATAACCGAACGGTCGTAACCTTTGTGGGGGATCCCCAAAGTGTTAAACTTGCCGCCTTTAATGCTTGTGCTAAGGCGTGCGAGTTGATTGATATGGAGCAACAGCAAGGAGGGCATCCACGGGTTGGAGCGACGGATGTTATTCCGTTTATTCCCGTTAAAGAGGTTAGCATGGAAGAATGTGTTCAGTTGGCCAACGAACTCGGTTCCGAGATTGCTAGTAAACTCGGAATCCCTGTCTATTTATACGAGGAAGCGGCTAAAGTGCCGAGCAGAAAGAGGCTTCCTGACGTAAGAAAGGGAGAGTACGAAGGGCTAAAGGAGGAAATAAATAAACCTGAGCGTCATCCTGATTACGGTCAGCCTAAAATGCATCCCACTGCCGGTGCCACCGTAGTCGGGGCACGCCAATTCTTGGTGGCTTACAATATTAATCTTGGCACGAAGGATCTCAGTATTGCTAAGAAAATTGCTGATTCCATCCGTGAGGTCAAAGGGGGATTTAAATATGTCCGAGCGATGGGAGTTATGCTGGAGGATCGAGATGTCGCTCAAGTATCGATAAACATGGTTAATTACGCAGGGACCCCGTTATTTCGGGTTTTTGAGACTGTGAAATCCGAGGCAGCTCGGTATGGCGTAAGTATTATTGGTAGTGAATTAGTGGGTGTAGCTCCTTTGCAGGCGCTCCTTGATGTAGCTGAATTCTATTTGCGGTTAGAAAACTTTGATCGCAAACAGGTTTTTGAAGAGAATTTGGTTGAAGACTAGACTTCGATGAATCTGAAGCAAACGGTCGGAGGCATGCTAAGCGTTAGGTTAGCCAGGTTTATTTAATTAGCGAACATCGAACAACGATCAGGGGGTAGAATTAATGTTAGTTAGCAAAACAGTGAGTGGATTTGTGGAAGAGTTAGCGAGTAACTCACCAGCTCCCGGTGGAGGGAGTGCAGCGGCTCTTGCTGGATCATTAGGGGCAGCACTGAGCATAATGGTTTGTAATTTTACTGAAGGTAAGCCTAAGTTTGCTAGTGTACAAGATGAGATTGCCCAGATTAAGCAAAAAGGGCTGGCCTTAAAGAATGATTTAATGGGATATATTGATGGAGATACGGATGCCTTCGTTGAGGTTATGAAGGCTTATAAATTACCTAAGGAAACGGATGCCGAAAAAGCTCTAAGGTCAGAGAAAATACAAGAGGCAACGAAACAGGCAACCCTTTTGCCCCTTAAAGTAGCAGAATCTTGCGTTGAAGTCTTGAAACTTTCGCTAAGGGTCTTAACGATCGGTAATCCGAACACCGCCTGCGATGCGGCTGTTTCCGGGGTCACAGCTTATGCAGGTTTTCAAGGAGCAATTTTCAACGTTAAGATTAATCTAAGTTCAATTAACGATGAGACATTTCTTCAAGATGTCCGAGATAAGATCACAGTGTTACAAGAAGATGCGGATAAGAATAATCAACTAATTTTAGCTCGAGCCAAAGAGGTCATTGGCTAAGGGCGGGATGATAATATTTTAGAACTTTTCATAGGAAAGCTGAGTTCAAATATAAGAGCCTTCAATTTGAAGGCTCTTATATTTGAATGGTACGAATTATTGTCAGCAAGTTAACCCTACATAATTGTGCACGAAGTGTCGGATGGATACCTTCAATTTCTGATATTCTATTGAAGACGGGAGGTCAATCAATAAATGGATTTGCTTGAAAAAATGAATGGAGACGAGCACAAAGATGTAACTTCACCAACGTTTAGGAGCGAAATATGGATACCAATTTTGAAAAGGAAATTATAATTATTATGTATTTTTGGTACTGTTCTAAACTTGGATAAACATGTTAAGTTTTGAATTGATATTCATTAATTCTGAGACACCCACTTCTTGTAAGTGGGTGTTCCTTATTAGATGGAGCGGCTCGGGGAAAGCAATCCTCTGCGCAAAGGTATGCTAGTTCTTGCGAAATTCCCCCTTTAGCTGTTATACTAAGTATTTAGAATATCTAAATATGCTTAATACAAAACTTGATTATAGAAATGAGGGCAGGACCTTGGCACAGGCATCACAACGTATTCGTAATTTTTCTATTATTGCACATATCGATCATGGTAAATCTACTTTAGCTGACCGGCTGATAGAATATACCGGGGCCTTGAGTAAACGAGAAATGGAAGCGCAAGTCCTTGATTCCATGGATTTAGAGCGTGAGCGCGGGATTACTATTAAGCTACAGGCTGTACGCTTAAACTATCAGGCTAAAGATGGACAACTCTATGAACTGAATCTGATTGATACACCAGGGCACGTCGATTTTACCTACGAGGTGTCTCGCAGTTTGGCGGCCTGTGAGGGAGCGCTGCTGGTTGTTGATGCGGTCCAAGGGATTGAGGCCCAGACCTTAGCCAATGTTTATTTAGCGTTAGAAAATGATCTTGAGCTCATTTCAATTATTAATAAAATTGATCTTCCTAGTGCTGAGCCTGAGCGTGTTAAAGAAGAGATTGAAGAGGTAATCGGATTAGATGCCAGTGATGCTATTCTTGCTTCAGCCAAGACGGGAATTGGGATTGAGGAAATTCTTGAACGTATTGTGGAAAAAGTTCCACCTCCCAAAGGGGATGATCAAGCTCCTCTCAAAGCTTTGATTTTTGATTCGAAATTCGACGCCTATAAAGGGGCTATATCCTATGTTCGGATTGTTGAGGGGCGAGTGGGCAAAGGTACAACCATGAAAATGATGGCGACTGGGAAAACCTTTGAGGTGACAGAAGTGGGCGTGTTTGCTCCGGCGATGCAGATTGTCGATGAGCTTAGAGCGGGTCAAGTGGGATTCATTGCTGCGAGTATCAAAAACGTTAAGGATACTCAAGTCGGGGACACGATAACGGATGCGGAAAACTCAGCACTTGAACCGCTACCTGGCTATAGAAAGGCTACTCCCATGGTGTTTTGTGGACTTTATCCAGTTGATGCGAGCGATTATAATAAGCTGCGTGACTCTTTGGAGAAGCTTCATCTTAACGATGCAAGTTTGGTCTTTGAACCAGAAACGTCCGTAGCTTTGGGGTTTGGTTATCGGTGCGGATTTTTAGGGTTGCTTCATATGGAGATTGTCCAGGAACGCTTGGAACGAGAATATGATCTGAATATGATTACCACGGCACCCAGTGTAATCTATAAGGTTAACACAACCAAAGGGGACGTTCTGAGCATTGACAATCCTTCCAATCTCCCACCTGTTGACCGAATAGTGAGTATTGAAGAACCCGTGGTGAAGGCCACGATCTTAGTACCAGCGGAGTATGTCGGCGTGATTATGGAGCTCAATCAAGAAAAGCGTGGAACGTATTCTAACATGGACTATGTCTCCAAGAGTCGGGTGAAACTAATCTATGAACTCCCGCTCAGCGAAATTGTTTTTGATTACTTTGATCAATTAAAATCAAGGACTAAAGGGTATGCCTCTCTGGATTATGAACTATCTGGGTATAAAGAGACAGATTTAGTTAAGATTGATGTCCTTCTGAACGGGGAATTGGTGGATGCGCTTTCTTTCATTGTTCATAAGGCGAAGGCGTATAATCGGGGCAGAAAGCTAGTCGAAAAACTTCGTGGAATTATTCCTAGGCATATGTTTGAAATCCCAATCCAGTCTGTAATTGGAAACAAAGTTATAGCCCGCGAAACTGTAAGCGCTATGCGGAAAGACGTTTTGTCCAAGTGCTATGGGGGGGATATCTCCCGAAAACGAAAGCTTCTCGAGAAGCAAAAAGCCGGTAAAAAGCGAATGAAGCAGGTAGGTAGTGTCGAAATACCTCAGAATGCATTTATGGCTGTCTTGCAGATTGAGGATTAGGAGAGTGCACCTATGCCTTCGCTATACGTTCATGTTCCGTTTTGTGTCCAAAAATGCGATTACTGTGCCTTTTATTCTCAGGCGCTGGTGGATAACCCCAAGGAGCTTATTTCCGTGTATTTAGAGGGCTTAGAAGTTGAAAGCTCTGCGCGACAAAAAGATGCCCCTCAGGGGGTATCTTCTCTTTTTATCGGAGGTGGGACTCCAACTGCGCTTAAGGATAACGAGCTAGAACAATTGTTGGGGATGATTCATCAGTTTTTCAGCATAAACTCAGGGGCTGAAAAAACGGTTGAAGGAAATCCTGGAACTCTATCAGACGAAAAGCTGGTAATATTACGGCGTTATGGGATTAATCGTTTTTCACTCGGTGTACAGTCTTTTGACGATTCATTGTTACGAGCGGTAGGTCGGGTTCATACTGCAGAACAAGCCCGTAAAGCCCTCCGACGCTTGAGAATGGCAGGGTTTAAAAACGTTAATTTGGATTTGATGTTCGGACTTCCCGGGCAGGATATGGCAGCTTGGGACGCCTCCTTAGAAGAGGCTTTGTCTTATTCTCCTGAGCACTTATCCCTCTACGGGTTAATGCTAGAGGAAGGCACGCCACTCTATGGGCGATATATGGGGACTAGAGAGGTTAAAAGAGGAGACAAAGAAGAACTTTATAGACTTCCGGATGATGACCTACAAGCTGAAATGTACGAATGGGCAGTACCAAGGTTAAAACAGGCGGGATATAGGCAGTACGAAACGTCTAATTTTGCGCTCCCGGGTTTTGAATGTCAGCATAATCTAGGCTATTGGCGGGGAGGGGACTATTTAGGCTTAGGTCCTGGAGGGGTGTCTTGCTTGGATAGGGTGCGCTGGAAAAACATTGAAGATGTATGTTCCTATGCAAAGCTGCTTCTCAAAGGGGAAAGTCCGTTGGATGAGGCGGGGCAGGAAGTCTTGTCTTTGCGCGAGTGTATGGCAGAACGTATGATTTTGGGGTTAAGGCTTGCAGAAGGAGTAGATCTTTCCTCGTTTCGAAATGATTTTGGAGCGGATCTCAGGGATATTTACAGGGACGTTTTGGCACGCTATGATAAGGAGATTTTTGTATTTCAGGGTGAATATTTATGCTTAAATCCGAAATATGCTTTTGTAGCGAATAGTATTTTGCAGGAGTTTGTTTAGGGGGACTTGTATCACACAGCGCTCGGTGCTTACG
>DOPS01000096.1:0-180 GCA_003512645.1 Desulfosporosinus sp. | reverse complement strand
GCGCTCGTGTGATACTGCGTCCCTGGGCTTGGGTCGTGGAACGGGGCGCAAGTTGGGGACGGTTCTTGGCTTGCATTCTGGGAGACGGCACATATATGTGCACCGTCTTGTCTTAGGGGTGGCTTGTATGGAGTTTGTCAGTTTGCTGATAACTTAAGTAGGGCTTGCTAATTTATCGAA
>DOPS01000095.1:3069-11649 GCA_003512645.1 Desulfosporosinus sp. | reverse complement strand
CCTCGCCTAAGCTGACTCTTCTTTCTTGCCTTTTTTGACTTTATCCGTCATAACAAGAAGAGGTTCTTCTTTCTTTAAGACAACATCTTGGGTGACAACGCATTTCATGACATCATTGCGGGAGGGCAGATCATACATCACATTAAGCATGAGTTCCTCCACAATAGCCCTTAAGCCCCTTGCCCCGGTATTCCTCCGAATCGCTTCAGTCGCTATCGAAGATAGTGCCGCGTCTTTGAATTCAAGGGTTACCCCGTCTAGTTCCATGAGCTTTTGGTATTGCTTAACCAAAGCATTCTTAGGTTCGGTGAGTATGCGAACTAAAGCTGCTTCATCCAATGCCTCAAGGGTTACTATTACGGGTAAACGTCCTACAAACTCAGGAATTAAGCCAAACTTCTGAAGGTCTATCGGTAAAATATCCTTCAGGACTTCGCCAACATTTCTTTCAGATTTGTTCTGAATATTAGCACCAAAGCCCATAGTCTTTTGTCCAGACCTATTTTGAATAATTTTCTCAATTCCGTCAAACGCTCCGCCGACAATAAAGAGAATATTCGTGGTATCCAACTGGATGAATTCTTGGTGAGGATGTTTGCGACCACCTTGAGGAGGTACACTGGCAACCGTGCCTTCGAGGATCTTCAGCAAGGCTTGTTGAACCCCTTCTCCCGATACATCCCTTGTAATAGAAGGGTTTTCCGACTTACGGGCAATCTTATCAATTTCGTCGATGTACACAATACCTTTTTCCGCTTTCTCTACATCATAGTCAGCGGCCTGAATTAATTTGAGGAGAATATTTTCTACGTCCTCACCCACGTACCCCGCTTCAGTGAGTGAAGTGGCATCCGCGATTGCAAAAGGAACATTAAGGACCTTAGCCAGCGTCGAGGCCAGCAAAGTCTTTCCTGAACCAGTGGGTCCCAGCATAACGATGTTCGATTTTTGCAATTCAACATCATCGATTTTCATGCCTAGGTTGATCCGTTTATAATGATTATAGACTGCTACGGAAAGTGCTTTTTTGGCTTGTTCCTGACCAATAACATACTGATCGATCACTGACCGGATTTCCTTAGGTTTTAAAATATCTCCGATTTCAACGCCTAAGTCATCCGTCAACTCTTCCTCTATGATCTCATTACAGAGTTCTATGCACTCGTCACAAATGTAAACGCCTGGACCCGCAACCAATTTTTTCACTTGCTCTTGGGTTTTGCCGCAAAAAGAACACTTTAGTTGATTTTTGTCTTCGGTGTACTTTGCCATCCTCTCACCTCTATACCTCAGAATTTTCCCCCAAGGCGTAGGTCTTAGGTGTTCTGTTCTACTAAATAGCTAACTGTCTTTTCGCTGATTAAACTATTTCTGTAGAACTGAAGATCTCCACGCGCCATGAGGGCCTTTTTGAGCGCTACAGCGTCCTGTCCATGACGCTCACCAAGTTTTTTGATCTCTTCGTCTAGTTCGTCTTCAGAGACCTCAATTCCTTCTACCTTAGCAATAGTTTCTAAAACTAAATCCATTTTGACGCTTTCCGCAGCTTGAGGACGTAAACGTTCCTTCATGACTTCTTCAGTAGTGTTGGTGTACTGGTAATACTGCTCAATTGTCATGCCTTGCTGTGCAAGATTACGATTTAGGTCCTCCACCATAACCTTGATTCGCTCCGTAATCATAACTTCCGGAATTTCGACGCTGGCATTGTCTACGACCTTAGCTAGGATTTTCTTGAGATGTTCATCTTTGATTCTTAATTCGGTACTCTTCATTAATTTATTCTGTAAGTCGGTTTTCAATTCATCAAGAGTCTCAAATTCACTGACATCTTTTGCAAATTCATCATCTAGAGCAGAAAGTTCTTTACGCTGGATTTTTTTAACACTAGTTTTGAAAACAGCGGGCTTTCCAGCAAGCTCTGTACTATGATATTCAGCTGGGAAGGTAACGTTGACATCAACCGGTTGTCCGATTTCAGTTCCAATCAGGCCTTCCTCAAAGCCAGGAATAAAGGTACCTGAACCAATAACTAGCTCATAGTCCTCCGCTTTACCACCTACAAAGGGAACTTCATCAACAAAGCCTTCAAAGTCAATGCTGACGGTATCATCATTTTCTACCTTGCCCTCTTCAAGAGTAACTAGGCGGGCATGTTGTTGCTGTTTGCTTACTAACGCTTCCATGACTTGCTCTTCTGTGATGCTTGCTGCATCTTGTTCAATTTGTAACCCTGTGTAAACTCCCAGCTCAACCTCAGGCTTAACCATGACTTTAGCCTTAAAGATTAGGTCTTTCCCTTCTTCGATCTGTACTAAGTCCACTTCAGGACGATCGACAGGGTCAATTCCACTTTCCATAACGGCTGATGCATAGGCCGGTCCGATCAAATGATCCAGAGCTTCGTCGTATAGGGCTTCCTTCCCGACATGTGCCTCAACCATGCGGCGTGGAGCTTTACCTTTTCTAAACCCTGGAACATTGACTTTCTTTGCCAAATTCTTGGCTGCTTGGCTGACCGCGCTAACAAACTTTTCGGAGTCTACAGTTACTTCTAAAGCAACAAAATTCTTTTCTAGTTTCTCGACTGAGACTGACATATATTCTCCCCCTTAAAACACTAATTACTCTATGTGCAAGGCAATTGTGGGATACTTCGATAGTCTTACCGTTTTTCAAGACTACAAACCCCCGCTCAGGCCAAATACATCAAAAGAAATAAAAGTTAACCTGAAACTCTATAAATATAGCACAAAAAATTTACTAATCAATTATAACAGACTTATAACATGTAATCAAATTGCGAAAAACTAGTTCAAACGCCCTTGTGACAAAGGATCTCTGATCGGTAAATGCGCAGAAGTTAAGTAAAGAAATGTTTCCACATATGAGTTGGATGCAGAAAACCGCAAATCTAATTCTGTGAGGTGTGTACCGACAATTCTGTTTGGATAACTCTCTTCTTTCAGGGCAAAATAACTCACGTGAGTATCAAAAGTGCTTTGATCGAGTTAGTCTTTTTAATATGAAAAAGGAGATCAAGTATGATCGTAGTTGTGCTCAGAACCTTAATTCTTTACGCACTGGTCATCGTCGCCCTTCGCATGATGGGAAAACGGGAAATCGGTCAATTGCAGCCTTTTGAGCTGGTCGTTATTCTCATGATTTCCGATCTGGCTGTCGTCCCCAGTGAGAATGTGGGCATTCCACTCCTCAGCGGCATCATTCCGATCTTAGTCCTTCTCTCGGCAAGTATGACCTTGGCCTGGATTTCATTAAAAAGCGAAAGAGCTAGAGATATTATCTGCGGCAAACCTAGTATTCTCATTGAACGTGGAAAAATCCTTGAAGACGAATTGAAAAAGAATTGTTATAACCTTACTGACCTACTCGAAGAACTCCGCCTTAAAAACGTCCCCAACATTGCTGATGTGGAATATGCCATACTGGAAAACAATGGCCAAGTGAGTGTCATTCCCAAATCTCAGAAAAGGCCAGCCATTCCTGAAGACTTTCAGATCACGCCCCCATTCGAAGGGTTACCATTAGCTCTTATCTTGGACGGAAAACTCAATCAAAGGAACTTAGACAAAAGCAATAAAGACTTAGACTGGTTAAGAAGCGAACTCCAAAAACAAACGATTTTGAGAATCGAGGATGTCCTCTTAGCAAGCATTGACTCTTCTGGTAAGCTCTTCGCACAAGCTAAGCTGCGTGGTTCTAAAAACAATCACAGATAGAGAGGTGAACCCCGTGCGCACGCTCTTGCCGATTATAGTAATTACTCTATTGTTATTGGGTGGCTCATATACTTCACATCGCTTTATTCAAACCACGACCCAGATGATTGGGGATCAGCTTGATACGGTCGAAGGATCCCTTGCGCAGCAAAAATGGGAGGCAGCTAAAAATGAATTGACCACTGCTGAACAAAGTTGGGAAAAGAGTGACATCTGGTGGACTGTTCTCCTTGATCATCAAGAAATTGAAGCCATTGACCTTAGCCTGAAGCGGTTAGAAAAAAACATTGAAGCACAGGACTTTTCACATTCCATCGGAGAAGTATCGACTTTAAAACTCCGATTTAAAAGCATTTACGAATCTGTGAAGTTGACTGTGAAGAACATTTTCTGAGAAACTAAAGAAAAGATACGCTGAGACGTTGCCCCAGCGTACCTAAGTTTTCTTATTGGTGCGGGAAACAGGACTTGAACCTGCACGGTTTACCCGCTGGAACCTAAATCCAGTGCGTCTGCCAGTTCCGCCATTCCCGCAAATTGGAGTACTTGCTCCAGAAGAAATAATACCATAGTTCTAGTAATATGACAAGTGTTTGATATATTTACCAGCAATCTGGCATTGTTAGCCTACACTCTGCATTAGCCAAAAATATTCAAAGATTAAGATAAACAAATTGATGCCCACCAAAACCATTAAATTCCTTAACCAATTTACTGGGTATCTCCAATAATAAAACAGCATATTGAAGACTACTAAGAAAGCCGAACAGATACCCCAGCGCACGTAAAGTCCCGAGTCTTGTGAGATCAAATGTATAAACCATACAATGGGGATAAACAAAAATACGCCCATAAAGGTAATCATGGTGTACCCGATCATACGACGGAGATCGTCCGGATTCGGCTTAAGCTTGGACTCAGGTTTTGGTTTGTCCATTTGTCGTTTTCACCGTCTTTCTCGGTCCTCATCTAACCACTTTAGATTTAGTATACCACGTTTTATCACGAACGTGGAGAATCCAAGGCCCACTCACCTTAGTTTTACTAATCCTCATGGCAACGGGGGATGTAAGTCCTCTCTAGTTAGAAAACCCCTGTTCACGATAAAACGACTGTCTCTAGCACAGAAACAAAGCGACTCATCAATCGAGCCGCTTTGTTAATAATTATTATCTTGTGATTATAAATAACCCTTTTATTAATCCCGTTTGTCTGATTTAGCCTTTTTATCCCCGCCGTTATCCCGACTCTTTTCTTTGCTTGGTTCATCCCGTTTGGTTTGCTTCTTGTTATCTCGTACAGACGATTGATTACTCGTTGTTGATGCCTTCTCAAGTTGTGCTGGAGCGACGGTCACAGAAGTTGGCTGTCTGTTAGAAGGTTCTTGAGAAACTGGGGCAGTCTCCTCTAAAGTTATATTGTCTGTATCGTTATCCTCTGCATCATTATCCTCATCGTCTGACTGTTCAACCTCTTCTAGTTGAATAGTTCCATTTTCTTTGAGAGATTTCTTAAAATCTTTCAATACAATTTTAGCTTGCTTTTCCAAGGATTTATCCTTGGTTGCTGGCATTACTGTTGTTACCGATTCCGTCGCTGGAGCTGTCGTTGCTGGGACCGTTTCTGAAATTGTTTCTTCAGAAGGGATCGTTAGGGCGACTTTGGCCTCTTGCTTCTCTATCTTTTTGACAGCCTTCTCCATGGAGCGTACAACATTAAGTGCTAATTTTTGAGCGGCCTGCGGGGGAAGCTTTTCTAATAAATTGCTTAAAACATTAATATTGTTAGAATTAACATTTGTAAGGGCGATGTTGAGTTTTATAGCTTTTTCAGAGTCTGGATCTTCGACTTGCTCTAGGAATTCCTGGGCCTTGGTGATCTTATCGCTGTATTCGATTAATGCGATCTCTGCAGCTTCTATCTTCCCTTCTGACATTAGTTTCTGAGCTCTTGCCAACTTTGCGAGTGCTTGCCTTTCACTTAACTCACTCTTGCGCACCGGGTCAAAGGTCAGAGCGAGTTGGAGTTTTCCAATCAAATTAGTAAACCAGTTAGAAGGAGCCACTTCAGTGCCATCGGCATCGGTAACTTGCGTATCGTCTGTGGTTGTGTCGTCTGTCGTTGCATCATCTGTAGTAGTGTCATCCGTGGTTGCGTCTGTAGTAGTGTCATCCGTGGTTATACCGTCTGTCGTTGTATCATCTGTCGTTGAGCCGTCTGCTGTTGCATCGTCTGCTGTCGTGTCTGTAGTAGCAACGTCAGTGGTTGTCGTCTCCGAAGTTGTCGTGTTTGAGATAGCAACGTCAGTCGTTGTTGTCTCGGAAGTTGTTGTTGTCGTCGTCAATGGATTGTCCGTTTCAGCCAATACCATGGATGTACCAAACGGGAGTGTTAGTAATGCTACTGTCACGGCAACTGCGAGTTGTTTTTTCATCTTTTTCATTTTCTGTCCTCTTTTCTTTTGTTGTACTGGTCTAATAAGTATTGCGACCTTAATTTCTTGTTTTATGGCTTTTATGCTTGTTATGCTTAACCCTTACATAATTATTTACGAACCTAAGGCTCTATTTAGGGGGGTGAAGAAATAAGTAGGCCGAAAATCGAATTAAATTTTCGGCCTACTTATTTCTTTGTAACCTTATATAAAGCACATCGAACAAAAGAAAGACAGACTCCATGACTCATACAGGAAATTAATGAGGATACCCTGATGAAATAATTTCGAAAGTTTGGCTGAGAAAGAGCCTTCATATCTTTTCGACAGAAAAATACATCAAGGTTTATAATGATATCGGTTTAATGAACAGAAAACACCGAGAATAAATTCTCGGTGTTACTTTTGTTTTATGGGGTGGGTGATGGGGCTTGAACCCACGAATGCCGGAACCACAACCCGGTGCGTTAACCACTTCGCCACACCCACCATAAGAGTGTAATTATTGGTGCGCCTGGAGAGATTCGAACCCCCGACAACCTGCTTAGAAGGCAGATGCTCTATCCAACTGAGCTACAGGCGCATCTTAATGGGCCAACTCAAACTCCCAGGTCTACAACTTCAGCTTAACAAGCCAATCGCTTGCCAAACGGGACAATAAACCTCCGACTAAACTGCAAATTCGAACTTCGTGCCTCGAACTTCGAACCTCGATAATATGGTCGGGGCAGAGGGATTCGAACCCCCGGCCTCCTGCTCCCAAGGCAGGCGCGCTACCAAGCTGCGCTATACCCCGATTTGGTGACTTGATCAGTATAGCTCATCTTGAGCAATTCGTCAAGAACCGGAACGAACTTTTTCGATTATTTTTTTATATCTTTTTTTCTTAGATTTTTTCAGATTTCTAGCTACTAATATTTCCCCTAAGTGTTTGGAGTATCGGAATCACTTTGCGAAATGCCTGAGCTCTGTGGCTCAATTTGTTTTTCTCAGTCAACGTCAATTCTGCCATCGTTCGCGCATACTCAGGAACATAAAAGAGAGGGTCATAGCCAAATCCATCCGTACCGCGACGTTGTCTCAAAATTTGACCTTCAACACTACCCTCAGTAAGAAATTCTTCCCCTTCAGGGGTCACTACCACTAATGCACAGCGAAAACGGGCCGTCCGTTTGTCATCACTGGTGGACTCTAACTGTTGTAAAAGTTTGTCATTGTTACGTTCATCGTCTTTTGGCTCACCGGCATAACGCGCAGAATAGACTCCTGGCGCACCATTTAAAGCGTCAACTTCTAAACCAGAATCGTCCGCTAGGGCAATCAGTCCTGTTTTCTGAGCGGCAACTCTAGCTTTTAGGGCGGCATTGTCTGCAAAGGTCACCCCATTTTCCTCTACGTCTTCCCAGTCTGCAAGATCTCGTAAAGAAAGGACTTCGATCGTTTCATCCACCAGCAGTTCTTGAAGTTCTCTGATTTTCCCCTGGTTTTGAGTGGCAAGTATAATCTTCATGAGCTCGTTTCCACTGCCGACTTCTGAACATCTATCAGAGATCGGATTCCTTTTTCTGCTAGTTGTAAAAAATTATCTAGATCAGCTCGATCAAAGGGAATATCTTCTGCTGTTCCTTGAATTTCCACGAACTTTCCAGAGCCTGTCATGACCACATTCATGTCTACTTCTGCATGGGAATCTTCCTCATAAGCTAAATCCAAAACTGCATGTCCCTGAACCTTTCCCACAGAAACTGCTGCCAGAGAATCTATGATTGGGTTCGTTCTAATAAGCTTTTTTTCCATTAAAAATTGAACTGCATCAACTAAGGCTACGTAAGCACCCGTAATGGCTGCCGTTCGGGTTCCACCATCTGCTTGAAGCACATCACAGTCCAGCCAAATTGTACGTTCACCGAGCTTTTTTAAATCCACGACAGAGCGAAGCGCCCGACCAATTAAGCGTTGAATTTCCATCGTTCGACCAGTAAGTTTACCTTTGCTTGCCTCACGTTGCGTTCGAGTCTGAGTCGCCCGCGGAATCATGGCGTACTCAGCTGTGACCCATCCCTTACCTGATCCTTTTTGAAAGTAAGGCACTTTTTCCTCAACACTGGCTGTGCACAAAACTCGAGTATCTCCGATCTCGATAAGAACTGAACCCTCAGGTATGTTTGTAAACTGTCGTGAAATTTTCACGGTTCGTAATTCATCATAAGCTCGACCATTTGAACGTTGCATATAAATAACCCCTAGCCTTTCTTTGCACGAGTCAATTTCGCTGTTTGTCATTTTTTAGTTTATCAGAATAGAAAGAGAAATGCTAATCCGCTGGCCCGAAGACACTGTCTTCGCACGTATTAACCTTCTTGCAGATGGCCGAGTGTCCCTGAAGCCAAGACTCGAACAGGACGT
>DOPS01000095.1:0-2976 GCA_003512645.1 Desulfosporosinus sp. | reverse complement strand
CCAGCAATAGTATAGAGCTGCGCGATCGGATCAAATCTGAATTCCTTCAGCAAGTGAAACCCTTTAATCTCACTGGATCGCCGAATATGAATTCGAGGACCCGTGCACGGATAAAGTATTTCTCCTACTCGAATATGACCGTCATTGGCAAAAGAAATGGGCAGATCCGCTTTGATTAAGTCCAACACACGTTGCTCTACCAAATCTAAATCAATATCTGGTTTTTCCGGCAATTCTAACACAAAGCCATGTTTGATGTCACTGTGTACTTCGGGTTTTTCCAATCCCATTTCTTCCAAGATCATCGAGGTAATGTCCTCAGCACTATGGGCCATGCGCCGATACTTGATTGAATCGAAGACAATCGATGCTATACTGTGAGGTTCTGGTCCGAACACCGTCGGCCGAGTTACAATCACTTCTTCTCCTACCCCTATCAATACTTCGGCATTAATCCCGAGCTGAGTATAGACAAGGTCGAAGTGTTCAACCACGACGCGATGCCCAGTAGAAATGGCTTTCTGAATGGCTTCAGCAATTTTCCAAGGTTGGGTAAACGCAGACTCGAAGCGAACATCTAAATGGTAGGTATGATAGCGAAAATGTCCACGGTCAGCATCCTCCATTAAGGGTAACGGTCGAATGTTAATACCGTCGTCATCATTGGTAAGTTCAAGGCCAGGAAACATTCCCCGGATCAGCAATGATTTGCCGGCACCTGCATCTCCCACAAACCCAATCAGCTTATCCTCTGGGCTTAAATATCGCTGTTGGATATTGGTTCCCAAAAAAAGAAGCCGCTTCTTTCCACGCGGAGCAAAATAAACCGCCTGCATCAAATGTTCGTGCACAAACATGGCCAAACGATAGTCCTCCATTTCATTTCCTGGCTTTTGGCTTAAATCTATTATCTCACAGGATCGCTTACAATAATACCCAAACTTCATATTATCCGAAGCGTTTTATGACGAAAAGGATGGTGAAAATTGAGAGAAGAATTAGGGGTTGATGAACTAAATAGATAGCCAAGGAATTTCGGCTCAACCAGCGAATCCGTTCAGATTTTAGCTGGAACGAAAATCTCGGGACTGATCTATGCTTATAAAAATGCCGGTAAGCCAAAATACCTAAGAGTGTCATCCCTATGTACGGAAAAAGAGGATAATAATCCATGGATCCGAAGCCTTTATTCATAAGACCGAAGGGAAGAAAGAGACTCGTCTCTAATAGCTGTTCCTTAACCCAAAAGCCGAGCAGGGCGGAAAAGGCCGAGAGAACCAAGAGTATCGGCGATGACAACTTAGATAAGAACGGGGATAAGATCATCGTCACCCCTAAAAAGTGTAAAATACCGAAGCGGACATACTGATCTTTCATGACTAAATAGGTCACGATCGTGATTCCCATTCCATACAACAAAACCTTGAAGCCACGTTTGACTGGGGATCTGCTAAACCCACTCGCAAGCCCTGCTATAAAGATAAAGAGCAGAGCGGAGGTTTTTCCGATCCAAAACCAAAATGGATCCTGATAATTAAGATTGATCCCGGCAAACTCCTTCAAGTCATAGACAAGATGAAACAAGACCATCAGCACAATCGCCAGCGCCCTAAGTAATTCGATCTCCCCATGACGCTGGTCAGAAATTCTCTCATTTGAATTCAAATTCAAATCCATTTTCATCTCCATTTCCGATTTTTCCGCCTCATTCTTCTTGCTTCTTTTTTCACTCTACCTTTTCTGTTCCTGTTTCCTTCTTTTAATTTATTGATTGATAATTTGCTGCACAAAGCACTATTACTAAAAGAGCACATCAAAGGGATTTGTCTATAACCTATAATAAGAGAAATCAATTTCCATTCAACCAACCGTGAGACTCCCACTCGATGCTCAGCTTTAGTTAAACGAGTTCACTTGTGCTAACTCGCCGACTTACTGATACCCCATCACCAAACGGCAAGACCGTGGTGGAGAAATCCGAATTCTGGCAAAGATCCTGAAGAAACTGACGCAAACCACCTACCATTCGGTCATATTTGGGCACAAAATCACTTCCCGGCACTACCCAACCCCGAAATAGCACGTTATCTACGACAAGCAAGCCCTCTGGAGCAATTAAAGGGTAAATATGACTCAAATACTCCAAATACTCTCCTTTAGCAGCGTCAATAAAGACAAAATCAAATTTAGAATCCAAGGTCGGCAGTATTTTTCGTGCATCTCCCTCTAAAGTTGTAATGCGCTCTTGCAGTCCCGCCCGTTCAAAGTATTTAATTGAGCGTCTCAGACGATCCTTGTTCAGATCGATTGTAGTGACATGCCCGCCAGTCCTTTCTGCGGCTCTCGCTAACCAAATCGTAGAATATCCAATCGCTGTCCCTATTTCCAATATTGACTGGGCCTTAGTCATATGTACTAATAAATTGAGGAAATTTCCAACTGTCGGCATCACCACTGGGATCGTTTCCTTTAGGGCCTGCTCTTCCATCTCCTGCAGTAATGGGTCCCGTTCACCCAATAAGGTTTCCAGATACCGCTCCATTTCAAAAGGGTAAAACAACTCAATCTCCCTTTCTGCTCTATCGATCGAATTAGCTGCTTATTTTCTTCCACTTTACCACAAATGATTTTGGAACGCACACAAAACAAAAGTATGCACCTTAAGTGATATTGCTTAATCGCCAAACCAAACAATCCACAGAAAGAAGCATACTTTTTTGATTTTATGACCGAGG
Organism: Desulfosporosinus sp.; assembly: GCA_003512645.1. Classification (GTDB taxonomy): domain Bacteria; phylum Bacillota; class Desulfitobacteriia; order Desulfitobacteriales; family Desulfitobacteriaceae; genus Desulfosporosinus. The sequence continues at coordinate 241 of DOPS01000095.1, read as the reverse complement.
AGCAGATACTATTGCTTGTCGATGTGCCAGCCGTCGTAATCCGAATCAAGTCAGGAACCGTCCCCGACTTACACGACTTGTATAGACGGTGCACATGAAATGTGCCGTCTCCCAAACCGTTCATTCTTTCGTTTTTTCGTTTTTTCGTTTTTTTCCGTTCTTCCGTTCCCCGACCCAAGCCCGGGACACAGTGTGACACGAGCGCGACGTCTTTACGAAAGCAGAATAGCAAACTTCCGTT
>DOPS01000034.1:2612-3392 GCA_003512645.1 Desulfosporosinus sp. | reverse complement strand
TTCAGCATGCGAACGCCAGCATTAAAGTCTAATCGTTCGCCTCTTTCCACTTTTTCGATCAGATCTTTAAGTTCACTTTGAGCAAACAGTGAGGACATAGTTTCTGACTCCTTTATTTCAGCGCAATAGCATCAAATCTAAAATTGAAAAAACAAAAAGCAAAATACTCAAGTAACCATTGAGGTCGAAAAAGGCTACTCCAATCCGTGAGAAATCGTCGGCTGAAACCAAGCGGTGCTGACGGAAAAGCAAGACGATGGCTATCCCAACTCCTACATAATATAACCAACTCATGGACATTACCACTCCGACTAAGATAAAGAAGATGGGTGCAATGATATGTAAAAAGGCTGAAATCTCTAATCCTCTCTGCAAGCCAAAGATCGCTGGAATAGAATTCAATCCTTCTTTGCGGTCAAACTCAACGTCTTGGCAGGCATAAACGACATCAAACCCAGCCACCCAAGTCATGACCCCTAACCCCAGTAGAACGGGTGCCAAAGCCCAGTGACCCGTTACTCCAATCCAAGCTCCCGCTGGAGCTAAGCCTAGGGAAATTCCCAAGACGAAGTGGCAGGCCCAAGTAAACCGTTTGGTATAGGAATATAAGACAAGAAAAAAAACAGCAATTGGCATCAGCAATAAAGCTAAAAGATTAAGTTTATAAGCCGAGAAGCCAAGTAGGAGGAAGGAAAGTATTGTATAAAGGTAAACTTCAGCAACCTTAAGTTGGCCTGCTGGAAGTGCCCTCAGTGCCGTCCGTGGATTGCGGGCATCTAT
>DOPS01000034.1:0-2597 GCA_003512645.1 Desulfosporosinus sp. | reverse complement strand
CGGAAAACCATTAGCTGCCAAGAAGGCGCCCAAATAAGCAAAGGGCAGGGCAAAAATGGTATGTTCAAATTTAATCATTTCAAAGAAAACTTTTAGTTTATGCATACTCTACTCCGTTCGTTACGACCCTGCAACTTGGGGTTTGTAATCAGTGTTTAACTGTTTCGATAAGTATTGATACACTTCAACAAGGGGGTGTATCTGCAGTTGCGAACCCGCCGAAATCTCCTCTAAAATTGTATTGGCACGGTGCAGAATGGATTGTACCACAGACATCTCCACTCGTTCCCTCCACGCTCCCCAAGCCAGTCCCATTTCCCGGCCGAAGGCTTCCATCTGGTGTTGTACAGGAAGAGAGACTCCTGCCAGTTCTGCACTCAGACGAGCGGCTAATGCTGTTAAAGATGCATCTTCTGATTCAATAATTCGAAGCAACTCATCTCCACTAAGCCTCTTTTCACGAGCAAGCCAGCGTGAAATTCCCCCTTGACTCTTAATTCCTATGACCTGAGCCAGTGGGTCTAGAAATTGCAACAATTTCACACGGCAAAGTTCTAGGAAGAACTTCCCATATAATAGATCCCCTACGAGTACAGGGAATTGCCGAAGCTCTTCGGCAAGATCGTGATCATCTTTCATGAGTCGATGAACCTTGTTGGCCATAAAAATAAATTGAACAATGCTTGCCAATGCTTCTGATTTTTGCCCTTGATCGCCGCAGGCTCTACTTACGGCTAAGACAAGCGCAGGATGTACTGTTCGATCAAGTTCATCCATATCCATCTGAACCAATTCCTCAAATCCAGCCGGCTTAAAGTTAATTTCTTGGCTCATATGTATTTGTACTGCTTTCAGTTTCTCAAGGAAGCTGAATTCTACCGGAACCATCTTATCGCTCCTTGCCTTCCATTCGGACATTAACCTATTATACATTCGAGATTATTACTCAATCTCCTGCCTATTTATGCAATATACTCTGATAATATGACATTATTATTGCAAGAATATGTAACCTTGCTCAAAAATACAATAGACCCTGCAACTTCTCAAGTTACAAGGTCTATTAGTACCCTTTTAGAAAGTACAAGGTTTCTTCTTTTTCCGTACTTGACTTAGTCCGGAGTAAAATAAATATCCCTCCTAAATATTTACCGCTTCCTTTGGATCCTCAACAATTCCCCGCTTGATTTCCGTTGCTGTCATATGACCTGCTTCGAAATGATCCGTTAAATAGTTACAGGCATCCCAGGGATTGACACGGTCCCCGCACGTAAAGACGTCAACGGCTGCATACCCGAGTTCTGGCCACGTGTGGATGGCTAAGTGGGATTCAGAAATGACAACTACTCCACTCACTCCTTGAGGACTAAACTTATGAAATACTACCTCACGTACCTCTGCACCAGCCTCCAAAGCTGCGTCGACCATTAGTGCTTCGACTTTTTCGCGATCATTTAAAATGTCGAAACTACACCCGTAAATTTCAGCCAACACATGACGTCCAAGAGAATTTGCCAATTGTGATCGTTGCCCCCTTTTTTCTAAAAACAGGAAAGAATCTGGGCTAATCGCCAATTTCACTGGCTACTCCCCAAATTTCCATCACGTTAAATTTTAGCATAAAGTACGGTGTTGTCAACAAAAAAATCTAATATTAATTCATTCTACTCAATCTAAGTTAATTTTGTGTTACATACTCAAGTTATCGCATCTATGCTCCCGTAAGCTACGTAAAAATATTTATAACACTATGGTTATGAGTTCACTGTAGTGGATGATCGTTAGGTTATAATTTACATGTTAGTCTAACTGTCCTAAGCCCAACAATATCTAAGCTGATTAAATTAAACCCAATCGCCCCAAACAACTATATTGACTTTGTAATCTAACTAAATTACACTTTGAATAGGAAGAATGGGGGTGATTATTTTGAGTAATACCTTAACTGCAGCGGAAGCAGCTAAAATTCTTAAAGTTTCTAAATATACTCTTTATGAACTTGTTAAACGCGGCGAGATCCCAGCACACCACATTGGCCGTCAACTTCGAATTAATCCGTCTGTTCTGGAGCAATATCTGCATGGAACTAGTAGTCACAACGCAACACAATCCGTTATGTCCCCCAATCCCCCCGAATTGCCGATGATTCGTTTTATAGGAAGCCATGATCCGATTGTTGAACTACTCTTCGAGTTTCTCAGCCACGCTCCCATTCCTGTCCAGTCATCGCTTTCTTTCAAGGGAAGTATGGATGGACTTATTTCCCTTTATCGTCGGGAGTCGGATATTTCTGGTATACATCTATGGGATGATGTCTCACAAGACTATAATACTTCCTTCGTTAAACATGTGATCCCTGGAGAATCCGTTTGTATGGTCAACCTAGTTCAACGAGAACAGGGCTTTATCGTAGCACCCGGTAATCCACTTCAATTGCATTCTTGGGAAGATATTACGTTAGAAGGTTTGCATTTTATAAACCGCCAAAAAGGCTCAGGGACCCGTCTGCGCCTCGATGCTTACCTTCGAGGGGCTAAGATTTCTCCAGGTTGTATTCTGGGCTATGAACATGAAGAAAGCACTCACTCTGGAGTCGC
>DOPS01000107.1:6529-10412 GCA_003512645.1 Desulfosporosinus sp. | reverse complement strand
CATCAGCGGGTGGCCACGAAGTTTCCGCGGGTGACAGAGACCTTTTTTAGTGGGCTGGGCATGCAGGTAACTCCTATTAAACTTCATGGTAATATGGAGCTGGCTCCGTGTGTCGATCTTGCTGAAATGATTGTCGATATTGTTTCCACGGGCAAAACACTTAAGGAAAATCATTTGCTTGAGGTTGCTCCAATCCTTGAAGCGACCACCCGTTTAATTGCTAACCGGGTTGCCTACCGCATGAAATCTGAGCGAATTCGAGATTTAGTCGAGTGTTTGCGTGGAGAACTTGTCGGAGAGGTTTCGGCAAAGTAGTCATAAAGAAGACCTTAGATTTAAAACAGGAGATGCTACACTATACTAAGTTGATTTGACAAAAAAAGTGAGGGATAAACGTTATGAAGGTTGAGGATTTACAGGATATTGATTTGAGTCGTCTCACTCGGAAATCGTATGGAGATGATGAAACCTTAGATAAACGTGTTACAGAGATCCTCAGGAGGGTTCGAGAAGATGGCGAAGAGGGGATCTTCCAAATGACGGAGGAATTTGATCAAGTTAATCTGCGTCAATCTGGCTTGAGAGTAACTGAAGAGGAAATTCAAGCCGCCTATCAAGCTGTGGAGGCAGATTTCTTAGAAGCTTTGCGGACGGCTAAAAGAAATATCTTAAACTTCCATGAACGCCAGAAGCGAACTTCTTGGCTGGAGCCAGACAGGGATGGGAGTATTCTCGGGCAACTGCTTCTTCCACTCAAGCGCGTGGGGATTTATGTGCCTGGAGGAACGGCTTCTTACCCATCGTCAGTATTGATGAACGCTTTACCGGCTGTTGTAGCTGGAGTGGAAGAGATTGTGATGGTTAGCCCACCTAGAGTGGATGGCACACTTCTACCAGAGGTTTTAGTAGCGGCGGCTGAAGCTGGTGTGACAGAAATTTACAAAGTCGGGGGGGCCCAAGGGATTGCCGCGTTAGCCTACGGGACAGAGTCCATTTCTCCGGTGGATAAAATAACAGGGCCGGGAAATATCTATGTAACCTTAGCCAAAAAGCAAGTCTTCGGAACCGTAGACATTGATATGTTGGCTGGGCCGAGTGAGATCTTAATCTTGGCGGATGAGAGCGGGCGGCCAGAAGAGTTAGCCGCAGATCTGCTCTCCCAGGCTGAACATGATCGCTTGGCCTCAGCGATTATAGTCTCTCCTTCTCGTCAACTTCTCGAACAGACTATCGTCGAAGTGGAGCGACAATTGGAGAACTTACCTCGTGCCGAGATTGCTCGAGCCTCTTGGGAAACCTATGGGGCCGCGATTTTGGTGTCGGATCTGAACGAAGGAATGGATTTGGCAAACCAAATTGCCCCAGAACATTTTGAACTGATCGTTAAGGATACTTACTCTTGGTTAGGAAAAGTCCGAAATGTCGGTGCTATCTTTCTAGGGCGCTTCTCTCCAGAACCCGTCGGGGATTACTTTGCGGGACCCAATCACGTTTTACCGACTGGAGGGACGGCACGTTTTTATTCTCCTCTCAATGTCGATATGTTCATGAAGAAGGTAAGTGTGATCGGGTATTCGGAAGCAGCCCTGCAAAGGGATGCAAAGCAGATCGCCTTACTCGCCCGTAGCGAAGGATTGGAAGCGCATGCCCGGGCTGTGGAAGTACGATTTAGACATTGAATTGATATTAGTTTGTTGCAAAGAAAAAGCGATAAAGGAAGATGTAAAGATGGAAACCAAGTTAAGTAATGTCGAAGGGTTCGTTCGCCCTGAAGTTCGTAAGCTTGTGCCTTATCAAACGAAACATATGCCTGAGTGTATTAAACTAGATGCTAATGAAAACCCCTTTCCTTGGCCTGCGGGTATGCGGGAAGCGTTGTTCAGCCAGGAATTGGCCTTTAACCGCTACCCGGATGGCATGGGTACTGAACTTAAGACGTGTATAGCTAAGTATACGGGAATCTCTTCAGAAGGAATTCTGATAGGGAACGGATCGGATGAGTTAATCCAACTAATTTTACTAACCTTTGGTGGTTTAGGGAAATCTATGATCATCCATCCTCCAACCTTCGGAATGTATCAGATTTATGCACGTTTGACAGAAACCACAGTCGTAGAAGTGCCCTTGTTAAATGGCCTAGACTTGGATACTGAGCAAATGTTAAAGGCAGCACAAGTTCCAGAGGCCCATGTGTGCATTGTCTGTAATCCCAATAATCCCACTGGATCGCTGTTTCCAAGAGAGGAGATTCTCCGACTCGTGCGAGAAAGCGGCAAAATTGTCGTGGTGGATGAGGCCTACGCTGAGTTTGCAGAGGAAACTCTCATTCCTGAAATTGAAAACTATCCGAATTTGGTAATTCTCCGCACGTTTTCTAAGGCCTTTGGAATGGCAGGCCTCCGCTTAGGGTATTTGCTTGGACAACCGCAAACTATTGCCTTAATCAACAGGGTTCGTCCACCGTTCAATGTAAACCTGTTTAGTCAGAAAGCTGGAATTCTATCCTTGGATTACTTAAGTGAGTACCAAGGGCAAATTGAGCAAATCAAGGCAGAAACAAAAAAATTACAAACTGCTTTAAAGCTAGTTCCGGACTTAACCGTTTATCCGACGCGGGCAAACTTTATTCTTTTTAAACCGAATGATCCCGATCGATGGGCTTCGGAATTTCTAAAACGGGGTTTTCTTGTTCGTAACATGGGTATGCTCCCCTCGCTAGGCAAATGCCTGCGCATCAGCGCCGGGCTGCCCGAGGAAAATGAAAGGTTTATCCGAGCAGTTCGAGAGATTAGCGCACTATAAAAAGAAGCGGATTTGTGTATTGAGAGAGGAGCGAATTATGCGAGAAGCTAATATTCAACGGAAAACTAAGGAAACGGAAATAAGTGTGCGCTTAAATCTAGATGGAACAGGAGAATCTCAAGTTAAGACCGGGATTGGTTTTTTTGATCATATGCTGACCGCGTTTAGCCGGTTTGCCTATCTTGATCTCATCATTGAGGCCAGTGGGGATTTAGAGGTGGATGCTCACCATACCATAGAAGACTGCGGGATCGTCTTGGGGCAAGCGCTGAGAGAGGCTTGTGGTGATAAGCGGGGAATTGAACGACTCGGCGAGGCCCTTTTACCTATGGATGAAGCCCTTGTTCAAGTGGCATTGGATCTTTCAAATCGGCCCTATCTGGTTTGGGATGTAAATTGTCAAGAGGGCATGGTAGGTGAGTTTCCCGTTGAAATGGCAGAGGAATTCTTTCGGGCTTTAGCGGTACAGAGTGGACTGACTCTACACGTAAGGCAACTTTCAGGGAAGAATCAACATCATATTATGGAAGCTGTCTTTAAAGGAGTGGGAAGAGCCTTAGGTCTTGCCCTTCGCCAGAACACTCGGTATAGTGGAATACTTTCAACTAAAGGAGTTTTATAAAGTGATAGGCATTGTAGATTATGGACGGGGAAACTTAAGAAGTGTCGAAAAAGCCTTGGAAAAGGTCGGTTTTGAGGCAAGAATTTTAACATCCCCTGAGGATCTGAAGGTCGTGAATGGACTCATACTTCCAGGAGTCGGGGCGTTTGCCGATGCGATGGAGGCTTTAAATCGTGGAGGATGGACTCAGCCTATCATCGAGTTTGCCCGTTCGGGTCGCCCTTTTCTGGGGATCTGTTTAGGAATGCAGATTCTCTTTGAGGTTGGAGAAGAACATGGCGAGCACGCGGGCTTAGGACTCCTAGCGGGCAGAGTCGTTAAATTTCCGCCTGGCGCTAAGATTCCGCACATGGGCTGGAACAGCCTAAGACTCGAACAACCTTCTCGTTTATTAGAAGGGATTCCCAACGAATCCTATTTTTATTTTGTTCATTCGTATTTTGCGCAACCCAGCGAGAC
>DOPS01000107.1:0-6519 GCA_003512645.1 Desulfosporosinus sp. | reverse complement strand
CCCTGGGGACTTGAACTGCTTACGAATTTTGGAAAGTGGGTGAATGACAATGTTGCTCTTTCCAGCCATTGATCTAAAAGAGGGGAAAGCGGTGCGCCTGTTACAGGGACGGATGGAGGATTCCACGGTTTACTCCAATAACCCTGTTGACTTGGCTAAAGACTTTGAGAGTCAAGGTGCAGAGTATTTACATATTGTTGATCTGAACGGAGCATTTACTGGCAAACCAGTTAATGATGAGATCATTCTACAGATAGTCGGAAATGTTTCAATGAAGATCCAGGTAGGGGGCGGAATCCGCACAATGGAGCGGATCACTGAGCTTATCGAGTTAGGGGTCGAACGGGTTATTTTAGGGACGATCGCAGTCAAAGATCCGGAGTTGGTTGCCGAAGCAGCGCGTCGCTACGGAAAACGAGTCATTGTGGGCATCGACGCTAAAGAGGGCTTGGTTGCGGTTCAAGGCTGGGCGGAAACAACAGAAATGAGGGCCATAGACTTAGGGCTGGCTATGAAAGGCATGGGAGTCGAGTGTGTGGTCTTCACAGATATTGCTCGGGATGGAATGCTTCAAGGACCTAATATTGAAAGTACCGTTCAGATGGCTCGGGAAACTGGCCTATCCGTGATTGCCTCTGGTGGGATTTCAACCTTGGCAGATCTGCGAAACTTGCAAGCCGAAGCCATTAAGGGAGTCTCGATTGAAGGGGCAATCACGGGAAAAGCACTCTATAGTGGGGCCTTTACCCTGAGAGAAGCTTTGGAGGCCGCAAATTTCACACCACTCGACGGGGTAATGGGGAACGGGGGGGCAGGTCATGTTAAGTAAGCGGATCATTCCCTGTTTAGACGTCCATGACGGACGAGTGGTCAAAGGGACTAATTTTGTGCAGTTGCGTGATGCTGGGGATCCCGTGGAACTAGCGGCCCTCTATGATAGAGAAGGTGCCGATGAGCTGATTTTCCTTGATATTACCGCTTCATCAGATAATCGTGAAACGATGGTTGACGTGGTACGCCGAACGGCCGAGCAAGTCTTTATTCCTTTCACCATCGGAGGTGGGCTACGGACTATTGAGGATATACGCCGTATGCTTAGAGCCGGAGCGGACAAAATTGCCCTCAACACCTCAGCGGTTCAGAATCCACGTCTTATTCAAGAAGGGGCTCATGCTTTCGGAAGCCAGTGCATTGTAGTCGCNNGGCAAGGATGTCTTGGAATGGGCTGCAGAAGCAGAAGCCCTCGGTGCAGGAGAGATTCTCTTAACCTCCATGGACCGCGATGGAACCAAGGTTGGTTATGAGCTAGAACTAACGAGAGCTGTGAGTAGAGCGGTTTCCCTGCCGGTTATTGCCAGTGGTGGGGTGGGAACGTTAGAGCATTTAGCGGAAGGGTTAACTCTTGGGGAAGCGGACGCCGTTTTAGCGGCATCGATCTTTCACTACAAGGAGTTCAGCATAGAGGAAGCCAAACGGTATTTAGCAGAGCAGGGGATACTGATTCGAAAAACAGGGGGACTGGTGTGACAACAGCCTTGTCTCTGGGGTCAACCACAAACCTCGACTTAGACGAACGATAGATGATGGTACTGAAAGGTAGAGATACAATGGATGCAAATCAAATAGAAACCTTCGATTTATCAGGGATTCGCTGGGACTCCCACGGGCTTGTTCCTGCGATTGTTCAGGATGTGGAGACTAAAGACGTTCTGATGCTCGCTTATATGAATGAAGAGTCCTTGCGCAGAACACTTCGTGAACGCAAGGCCTGTTATTATAGCAGAAGTCGGCAATCCTTGTGGCTGAAAGGAGAAACCTCTGGACATTTCCAGGAGATCGTTGATATCAAGTTTGATTGTGATCAGGATGCTCTGCTCCTGATCGTGCAACAATCAGGGATGGCTTGCCATGAAAACCATTTCTCGTGTTTTCATTATGAATTGACGGGTGAGGGATTTAAAGTCACCGGGAAACCGGAAGAACGACCCGAGCCAACGCTTGGCAGAGCCTTAGAGCTGTTGACAGATGTAATTCACTCTCGAAACTTGGCACGACCGGAAGGGGCTTATACGACGTATCTGTTCGAAAAGGGGATTGATAAGATCCTCAAAAAGGTCGGAGAGGAAAGCGCCGAAGTTATTATTGCGGCTAAGAACGCCGATCCGGAGGAGATCAAATCTGAAGTGTCGGATTTGTTCTATCATGTCTTGGTGATGCTGGAAGAGCGTGGAGTTGGGGTTAAAGAGGTTGGTAAGGAGTTACTAAAGCGGCGAAAATAGGGATTCATATTAAATACTTTACATCAATTTCTAAAGAATCTAAGATCAGTTGTATAACATTTTCTAACTTATCTGGAAAGTCGGCCGTGTCTGTTAAGATGGATACTCTAATGACTTCTTCAGTGTTGTTAATTTTTAACCAATACTCTGTTCCACTAATTAATTCTTGTCCAAATTCGGCAGTCCATTGGGTTATGAATCCATGGTATTGACGTTTTTGAGTAGTATTAACTTTATAGGACCTAAAATCAAAAGGGCTTAAGGCTTTACTAATATTAAGAAAACGTTCTAAATCCTTTAGCTTCCATAACTGTATATACCCCCTGAAACCCCATTCACTATTATCTAAATAGGTACTAAATCGCAGTTCTTCTCCCTTGTCGGGACTAACATATACTTCCGTAGCATCTGGAACTGAAAATTTTAAAATATAGTCCTTTGTATCATATTGCAGAGGAATGTAATCAACCATCGAAGTTTCATAACTCTGAATTGGGATAGAACTATGTTTAATAGTTCTTACCGGGCCTCTGAATAAAAGACTGAGAAATATAAGTACAGCAATAACAAGGGTTGTAGCGATGATGAAAAGCATCTTTTTCCGCATCTAATTGTCCTCCTTTTAACAACGTGCGGCAAGAAGTCTCCCGCCTCTATGCTACCTTGCTCACGATAGTGAGTGCGTAGGCGGGAGATGAATTGCCGCTACGTGAGTCTCTCTGGAAAGAAAACTTTTGGTCAAGAAGTTTTTGCTTGCTTACGACTGGCGGCGCACCTATTGAGGTCATAAAAAGATACATTGAAAATCAAGGTGAGAAGCTATGAATAAAGCGTACAGATATCGACTTTATCCCAGTGCTGAACAAGCGATCCTCATCAATAAAACCTTTGGCTGTGTGCGATTCATATATAATCAAATGCTTGCCAACAGGAAGACTATTTATGAGCAATATAAAGACGACCAAGAAGTGTTGAAGCAGCAAAGGTACTCTCTACCAGCCGATTACAAAAAAGACTTTGAGTGGTTAAAAGAAGTAGACAGTTTGGCCCTTGCTAATGCCCAACTCAATCTAAATACTGCTTATAAGAATTTCTTCCGAGATAAGTCAGTAGGCTTTCCCAACTTCAAACGAAAGCATCGGGATCGAAAATCCTACACAACGAATAATCAAAAAGGAAGTATACGGCTTATCGATAGTAAAACCATTCGATTGCCTAAATTGAAAGATGTCCGAATTAAGCTACATAGACAATTACCCCCAAATTCTATCATTAAATCCGCAACACTTAGCCAAACACCGACGGGTAAATACTACATAGCTATTTTGGTTGAGTTTGAAGCCAAAATAGAATCGATAACACCAACTGTCGAAACAACCTTAGGTTTAGACTATTCATCAAAGTCACTGGTCGTCGATAGTGAGGCAAGAAGCGCTGATTATCCCAGATTTTACCGTAAAGTGGAAGCTAAACTACAGAAAGCGCAACGAAAATTATCCAAACGCTTGAAAGGTGGCAAAAACAGAAACAAACAACGTCAAAAAGTGGCTAAACTCCATGAAAAGGTAGCGAATCAAAGAAAGGACTTTTTGCATAAGGTGTCAAGGCAGATAACCAATGCCTATACCGCTGTTGCAATAGAAGACTTAAACATGAGAACCATAGCGCAATGCTTAAAGCTGGCGAAATCAACGAATGACAATGGCTTTGGAATGCTGAAAACATTTTTGGCATACAAGCTGGCAGAACAAGGTAAGCAGCTGGTCACTATCGATAAATGGTATCCGTCCAGTAAACTTTGCCGTTATTGCAAAAACATAAATATGGAGTTGACGCTGGCAGATAGAACTTGGAGTTGTAAACATTGCGGCTCAAAGATTGATAGAGATATAAACGCCGCAATAAACATCAGAAACGAAGGCTGCCGGATACTGGGTATAGCCTAATACTACAAAGAACCGTTGGGCGAACGGGGATAGCTTGGTAATTATATCGGCATAAGTCGATACGTCCCAAGAAGCCCCCACCTCTTAGGTGGTGGGAGTACGTCACTGCGTCTCACTTATACTCTATTAATATTCTTGTACAACTATTACCAAATGATTTATATGAGCGTCTTGAGCTTATCGAATCTCCATTCATGTAATATTTCATGATAAAAAAATACCCTATAGGTTTGACTTTTCCTGTCAACTCTATAGGGTATTTTTCTATCCGCATAGATTTCTTTAACGGATTAGCGCAGAACTGAAGGTCACTTTCAGACGGAAATAGGAGCAGTTGGAATTAGAAGTAACTAGGGATTAAATCAATATTACAGTTGGATAGCTCATACCATACTTCGTCTTTACAATAGGCCATACAAATACTCTTTTCATATCTTTGTAATTGCAGTGGTAATATTCTAAAGTTCAATTTTTCGTAGAACGTTGGATTTATTTCTGAATACAAAAAAATAATATTATTGTCATCATATACAAGATTAACACATGTTCTTAATAATTCAGTAGCATAACCATTATTACTATGGTTTTGAGGTGTTAAAACAGAGCCTATACCAAAGGCTTTTTTTCCGTTAATTGGCTCTAATTTAAGTACTATTGTAGAACTTACAATCTCTCCGTTTTTCTCTATAACATATCTTTTACCAAATGCATCTTCTTTGCTATTGTCAATACAATATTGTTCGAAAGTTCTATTTTTACTCCATTCCCTATATCCTTGTTCAAAAAGTAAACTTATCTCTTCCTGATTAGCTTGTCTGAAAATCAAAATATTAGCTTCCTTTCTTTCGTTATGATCTTGCCGCTGGATGGTTCATCATAAGTTTCGTCTTCGAACTAAGAATTTGATCTAAGAATTGACACTAACAAGAAAAAAGGTTGAAAAAAATATCTCCAACCTTGACTAATTTGTATTCGTATTACTTAATATTTTTAGCTGACAAGTCTTGGAACCCTTGATAAATTAGGTCAAAGAGTTGTTTGACTTCTTGTTCCTCGACACACGAGAAGGTAACCCGCACATCGTCTTCCCCAAGTGAAATAACCCCTACTCCGTAATGGTCAAGTAGGTGTATTCGCAAGGTTTCGGAATTTACCCCTTTAAGTTTGAGACACATGAAATATCCAGAATTAAAGGGATAATAATCCCATGCATCCTTATATTCTCCATGCTCGAGGACCTCTTTGACTTTATCAGCACGTTTTTTAAGCAGCTCAAATTTAGCTTGTTTTTGAGTTAGGAATTCACTCGATTTAAGGGCATTTATCACAAATGTCTGAGCTGGATGGGAAGAGCTGGAAATTGTACCCCGAATAATCCCTAAAGTCTTTTTTTCCAAAGCATTTAGTACAGCCGGATGCTCAGAGGCGTAGGTAATGAAACCGACACGAAATCCCCACATGTAGTCCTCTTTTGTAGCGCCATCTACCTTTATGGCTAGAATTCTGGGGTGAATATTGGCGATCCGGGCAAACAGAGATTCTTTGATAGAGTCCTCATAAAACAAACCGTAATAAGCATCGTCAGTAATCACGACCAAGTTCATCCCTTGTTGGGCTACTTCCCTTAAGGCTTCAACGATCTCCTTTGCCTCTTCTTCATTCGGCGTATATCCTGTTGGGTTGTTTGGGAAATTAAGTAACAAAACTGCCTTACCTTGGTCTCGCTTGGAAAGCAAGGCTTCTCTCATGGCAGCCGTATTAAAGGCTCCGTCTTTAGTATAGAAAGGAAAGAGTACATTTTTTGCTCCTCTACGAACCCCAAAGATGAAGTTATAATTTCCCCATAATTTGTCGGGTAAAACCAAGGAGTCGTTTTCATTAATAAAAAGATCTGCAACGATACTTAAACCATGGGTTAAAGCATTGGTTACGATGGGATTGCTAAAGGATTTATCCTTTAAAGAAGGATTTTCCTGGAGCATCTTTTCTCGCCACAGTTGCCTTAGCTCGGGTTTTCCAGCAGGGGGGGCATAGGGATATAGGTCTTTGGGACCATAATTGTTTAAGGTTTCCTGGATTAAGGGTAAGAACATCGGTTGGCCATTTTCCGTTGCAATTCCAATCGTAGCATTAAAGCGATAGGCCTTCTGGTTAGCCTCCGCAGTTTGGGTTAAAATCCCCTTAGGGTAATACAAATTCTTACCAAGTTCAGATAACAGTTCATAAACAAAGGGATTTTCTTGTTGTATCTGGTTATTTAAGTCTTGAGCAATCTCATTCATTATTTTTTCTCC
>DOPS01000266.1:0-2562 GCA_003512645.1 Desulfosporosinus sp. | reverse complement strand
AAAGACGTCGCGCTCGTGTCACACTGCGTCCCTGGCTTGGGTCGGGGAACGTGAGACGGGAGACAGAGGAACTGTGGATTTTGGGGGGAGACGGCACATTTCATGTGCACCGTCTTGTTTTGGGGTATAGTGGGACAAGGAGAGAAGGGCCAGTTGTTAACTTCGAACGAAAGTCAACAACTGGCTCTTCTTTCACTAGTTAAATAGTTAGGTTACCACCTGAATTGCAGGGTGGTTTTTTTGCTTACTTTTTTTATAAGTATTCTCTGATCGTTGTTAATTCGAAATGTTCGATACTTATAAGGAGAATAAAAAAATGGAATTAAGTTGGATTTGGCAAGCAATTCTTATATTTTATGTTGGAACATTTATCTTAAGGGTAGGTGGAAGAAAATCCATATCACAAATGACGATAGCTCAAACTATTGTCATAATTGGGTTAGGATCATTGTTGATCCAACCTGTATCTGGAAAGGGTCTGTTTACCACTTTTGGCGTGGCTTTTTTATTAACAATATTAATGATAATTACTGAATATCTACAAATTAAGGTAGATATTTTGGAAACTTTTTTTTCAGGTAAAGCAGTAGTAGTTATCGAAAATGGTAAACCGGATATAAACAATCTAAAAAAATTAGGTTATCGATTGATAAACTGGAAACTCGGTTGAGACAGGTTGGAATATCTTCTATAGAAGATGTTCAATATGGAACAATTGAAGTAAGTGGTCAGCTGGGGTATAGTTTAAAAGATAATAAAAAGCCTTTAACAAAGGAAGATTTTTATGGTTTTAATGGCTGAAATATCACAAATTAAACAGACCATTGGATGTAACCAGAAAACTCAAGTAAATCAAAATCAGCAAGGCAATAATATTTTTGAGGAATTTAAAAGTAAAAAATTTGAGGGTAATAAAAATGAACCTTAAGAATACCGATTCACAGGAACTGTTAAAAGGGACTCAGAGAATGGTAAAAGGATCGGTGCAGACGGTTGCCTAAGATTAATAAGCAAATTTCTTGCCATGTTCGTTTAGAGCATGGCGTTTTTATTTTTAGAGAAGGGTTTTAGCAGGTCGAGAATGGTTAGTTCATTCTGGAATATAGTTTAAGAGAGTGGGGTTAGTAAGGTCGTCATACAGAAGATAATTAAAAAGATGTGGAATATTATGTTAAAAGGCGACATTAAAGGGGTGTTATATTTTTGCAAAAAGTATATGTGCTCGATTCTAGCGTATTACTGCATGACCCTAATGCAATATTTCTATTCCAAGATAATGAGGTAATCATTCCTTATGTGGTTTTGGAGGAGATTGAAAGTAAGAAACGTCTTTTAGAGAATGTTGGGCGGGCTGCACGAGAGGCCATTCGTAATCTTGATCGCATACGGGATAAGGGTAAGCTTTCCCAAGGGGTTTTCTTGCCCAACGGAGGAACGATTCGGATTGAGTTAAATCACTACTCCCATGAAATTTTGCCTGTAAATTCGAATCTAGCGTTGGCAGATAATCGAATTTTAGCGGTTTCCTTAAGCCTGACGCGTGAAGAACAACGCCCCGTTATCCTAGTTACTAAAGATATTGCCATGCGAGTCAAAGCAGATGCTTTAGGAATCGTAACGGATGATTATTTCAATGATAAAGTAGTTTTGCCTCCGATTATGGAGGAAGTTGTTTTGCTGGAGATCAATGATAGCGAGGTTGCGGCACTTTATCAAAATAAGTATATACCCTTGCAATCACCTCTTGCTCCGAACCGTTGTGTGAAAGCTGTTTTAAGTGATGACAGCGTCTTACCACTCGTTTCTTCTCCGAATGGGGAAAGATTAGTTTATCGTATGGGAAAAAGTCTTGCCCCTTGGGATATAAGACCCAGGAATTTGGAACAATCTTGGACTTTGGAAATGCTCAACGATCCAGAAATCAAGTTAGTCAATTTAATGGGGCCGGCAGGGACGGGGAAGACGTTACTTGCTTTGGCGAGTGGCCTGGAACAAACGGTTCATTCCGAAGTTTACGTTAGAATGCTTTGTGCTCGGCCGATCGTTCCTTTTGGTAAGGATATTGGATTTCTGCCTGGGGAGAAGGACCAGAAGATTCGACCCTATATGCAACCAATTTATGATAACCTTGAGTTTTTGCTTCGGTCGCGGCGGGAGAAAGAGCGAGAGAGAGGTAGCGAAGCAGTGGTTGACAGTGCAATTGACCTCTTGATTAAGAAGAGGCAGCTGGAAATTGAAGTGTTGACCTATATTCGTGGCCGGAGTATTCCTCATCAATTTATCATTATTGATGAAGCTCAGAATCTTTCAGCACATGAAGTAAAGACCATTATTACCCGTGCAGGTGAAGGGACAAAAATTGTGCTTTGCGGGGACCCAGATCAAATTGATCATCCTTATCTGGATAAAGAGAGTAATGGATTAGCTCATCTCGCCTCAAGGTTAAATGGGCAATCCTTCTATGGTCAAGTTCGCCTAGTTAGAGGGGAACGAAGTGAGTTGGCTTCGCGGGCGGCGGAACTTCTATAGGGGGACTTGCGTGACACAGCGCTCGGTGCTTAC
>DOPS01000350.1:15789-17660 GCA_003512645.1 Desulfosporosinus sp. | reverse complement strand
AACTTCGTGGCCACCCGCTGATGATTCAGTACGCTCAAATCATACTCGCCACTTGGAAGTTTAGGTGGGACACTCTCCTCTGGCATGGCTACTACAAAGCGACAATAGCCAAATTTTAGGTCCAGTAATTCAGCCACATCCTTATTTTCCTCCAGCAAGGTATCCTTTCCAACCATGCCAAGGTCTGCGGCTCCATACTCTACATAGGTCGGAATATCCGTCGGCCGGCAAATAATTATCTTAGCCTTACTATCCGGAAGATCGTAAAAGAGCTTCCGAGAGTCTTCATTCACGTGGCTGCATTCTATCCCAATCCGACTCAACAATTGAATCGAATCAATTAGTAACTTTCCCTTGGGTAACGCAATCGTTAAAAAATCTTTATCCACCTAGGCAACCCCTCTCCAATATCCCTAAAAACTTGATCATAAATAGATATTCCGTTTAACGCTTTAGTTAGTTAAAGTACTAACATATTAATTATATCAAGGTCCTTTAACTCTGGCAACCCCTTATTATAAAAATCATAGAAGTTCCAATCCTCAGATAGTGAATCAAGGAAAATCTCTCGGGCAACTTCAGCCACACAGGTGATTCAGATGCTGAAACATATCGAGAAAAAGGCAGAGAGATTGTCAAGGCGACAATCTCTCTGCCTTTAGTATTCTTTAGTATTCTTTAGTATTCTTTGAATTCTGAGTTAGCTGGTTTTCAAATATCCTTAAGATATATCTCTCGACAAACTCAGATTTTGATATTTAGGAATAACCAGAAATTTAAAAAGCTAAGTGATCATCCGTTAACTTAAATTTCTCAAAGACCTCAATTAACTTAATATAATCATTATCAGTGATGTACTTTTTGCCCGTTTCAGAAATCTTATTAAAGTCGACAGTATTCAAGAGTCCTAGACACCCCCGATTCTTATCGTCAATCTCTTTAAAAGCCTTCGTTAAGTAGGAACCTAGGTTTTGTTTTTCTTGTTTTAAGATATCCCAACGCGCCATCTTGGGTACAAACAAACGATAGGATTCCCTTTTTTCTAAATCTTCTTCTATCAGACTTTGAGATAAGCCCTTTGCTGTAAGTTTATTATGCCTAACTTGGCGTTCCAGATCAAATCGATCGTTTAAGCGCTTTAAAAAAAGAATCGCAATAACATATTCTTTAAATTCCACAGCCTCCCTATCTCCACGTAAAGAATCGCAAGTATCATTAAGAAACCGTTCAAACTCAGCTAGAGATAATTTATCACCCATTTTTTCTACTCCTATCTGATTTGATCAATCTCCCATCTCCATCCCAAAAGTACGGGCAGCTAACAACACGGGATCATCTAATGGCACATATTTTATCTGATCAACCGCTTCATGGAGTGGGACTCGTATAATATCTCTACCTCGAAGTGCAACCATGATGCCAAATTCCTCTTCGAGGGCTGCATCAACCGCTGCTACCCCATAGCGAGTGGACAGCACACGATCATACGCATTTGGAGAACCTCCCCGTTGGAGATGACCGAGTACCGTCACTCGCGTTTCTAACCCATAGTGTTCCTCGAGGTCATTGCCAATTTTAGCACCGATCCCCCCCAATTTGATGGGATCGAATCGTCCCGAAACCATACGTTCAACCACCATTTCCCCGCCAAGGGGCTTTGCACCTTCAGCCGCCACAATAATGCTGAATTTCTTGCCAAGTTTTGCCCGCTTTTGGATGCACAAGGCTACACGATTGATATTATAGGGTATTTCCGGCAAAAGAATGACATCTGCTCCCCCCGCAACACCCGCATATAGCGCAATCCAGCCGGCGTAACGCCCCATCACTTCCAAAATCATGACCCGATGATGAGATTCCGCAGTGGTATG
>DOPS01000350.1:0-15740 GCA_003512645.1 Desulfosporosinus sp. | reverse complement strand
GCCAGTAAGGCATCTACACCCTGCTCTTTTAAATTTCGAATCACATCATCTGATCGATCGACCGTTTGAGCTACCCCATTTACTTTCGTATGGTATGCAAAGGGATTATCACGGTTCGTTGTTCCAAGAATCGTTCCACCGCGCGGTAAAATACCTGAGACATCCTTCAAAGCAAGGGTCATAAAGTCCCCTTCTACCGCTCCGCGAAAACCATCACGGATTCCAAGCACTTCAAGACCATATCCAACAGAACTCTTAACAATTGCCCGAATCACAGCATTAAGCCCTGGACAATCCCCTCCACCAGTGAGCACAGCAATCTTACGCATCGTTACACCCCTTTATCTAGATGTATGTACACCATCTTACCTAATTATATAATACTATAGCGCAAAAGAATTCAGAAATTCTCATAGCATTCCACACATTTCCTCGATTTCCTTCCAAACTAGTATACTTTCAATTCCTTATTACAGTTTAACCTTTCGATATGAGAGGATAAAATAACAATAGGCATAAAATCTTCAAAATATGAAACTATTCCTAGTCCTATCGCTGCTATCAGCATACCTGTCAGCATAAAAAATTGCCACCCCAGCCTTTCGGATAGCCACCCGGAAAATATCTGGGCCAAACTAATGGTGACATAAAACAACGCAAAAAATACTATGATTAACGCCTGATTATAATGCTTCCCCATCTTCATCTGATTCAGCTACCATTTACGAATGCCTTCTTAGCACGATACCCTTTAGACTAGGCACATCCGAAGATGCCTTGATCATGAAATAGATAGTGAATCAACCCCCTGAAAGACTCGGAAGAGTCTGAACAGGGGGTTGATGCTTTAAGCGAATGGCGCTTGATCACGATAGCTAACAACCCAAAATCTCTTTAATATTCTTTTGCCGTGCCATCAACTGTGCCTCTTCATACGCCATGGTTCCGAGTGCCATTTCAACCCGTTTCCCACTGGCCCTTAAAACTTGGCACTGGCGAATAATCTGCTCTGCATCCGCTCCATAAACCAAGACATCCGCGCCCTCTACAGCCGGAAGCGGGAATTGTTCTAATAAATTCCCGAGATGAATAGCAAACCCAGTTGCCGGTTGGGGAACCCCAAAATCAGCATATAACGCATCATAACGTCCTCCCTCAACCACTGGAAAGCCCATTCCTGGAACATACCCTTCAAATACTGCTCCGGTATAATACGAAAAACCACGGAGTATTCCTAAATCTAGCGACACATTTGCCTGTACTCCGAAGTCCTTTAAATACCGATATATTCGTCTTAAGCTCTCGACAGCCTGGCGAATCGCTGGGCGCTCGCTCCAACCAAGGACTTCATCAAGAATTTCTTCTCCCCCATGAAAATGGGGCAAATGAAGCAAAAGTTCTTGAACCCGTCCGGGCAACCCACTTTGGCGGACCAAACTTTCCACACCTACCATGTCTTTGCGTGCTAAAGCTTCTTCCAACTTAGCTTGAATCCCCTCTTCGACCCCTGCCTCCAACATGAGCCCTTTAAAGATTCCCATATGCCCAAGGTTAAACTGATAGTTCTTTAGACCCAACCCCGCAATAGCTTCTACCGCAAGAGCAATCACTTCTGCATCCGCCAATTCTTGGTCAGAGCCCACAAGTTCAACTCCGACTTGACGAAACTCTCTATGCCTGACTGTGGTATTTCGATAGACATCAGCACCATAACATAAACGAAGGGGGAATTCTCCACCGCGCATACGGGTGCTGACCAGCCTTGCAATCGGTATGGTCAGTTCTGGACGCATTGTTAGAATATGGCCATTACGATCAAAAAATTTATATAAGGAATCATCTTGCTCAACATCTGGTTGGACGCAAGCGGAAAACTCCAGGGTGGGAGTTAACACCTTTTGATAAGACCATTGTCGAAAAAGGGTAAGAATCTGTTCTTCTAAACGCTCCTGTACCAATACTTCCTCAGGTAGTAAATCTCGCATCCCCATTGGTATGCGCAATCCTAAATTTGTTCTTAACATGATGTTTCTCCTTCACTGATGTCAAATTTCACTTAATCTTTCTGCTCTTGCAAACGCTGCAAAATCAGTTGATAACCATCCGCCCCGAAATTCAAGCAACGTTTCACTCGGCTAATAGTCGCTGTGCTCACCCCAGTCACTTCCCCTATCGCAGTATAGGTTTCATTCCTTTGCAACATTTTAGCTACCTCTAAACGCTGAGCTAAAGCCTTAATTTCAGCAACCGTCGCAATGTCTTCAAAAAACCGGTAACACTCTTCTTTGCTTTTCAGTAATAAAACCGCTTCAAATAAGGCATCTGTTAAAGGGTTTTGTAAACGTTCATCGCTCGACATCGGTTAGCCCTCCTTGACAATATCACTGTCTCCCTTTAATTTATTAAAGCGCTGGTCTATTGTCAAGCTTTTTATAGTATAAAAATTCTTCTAATAACTGCAAAAGCCGTTTACCAACATAATAATGTGGCAACGGCTTCGATAAGTTAATGAATTTATCCAACTCGTGAGAATCCCACTTCTGCAAGTGGGAGTGGTACCCCGTACTCTGCATATCTTTTAAATGGATAAATTATTAATGATTGCTAGAAACTTCACAGTGACTATTGTACCCGTCAGATCGGATTCGAAGTCAATTGAGGCCTTATGACGTGCTGCTATACTCTGACAAATCGCCAGCCCTAGTCCAGTCCCCTGTTCTTTGGTTGTTAGGAACGGAGTACCAAGTTTTCCAAGTATATCAGGGTCAACTCCCCCTCCTTGGTCACTAACCTTAAGGATAATATGTTGATCTAATTGATATGTTTGGATGGTTAAGGTTGTACCGCCTTGCAGTGCTTCAAGGCCATTTCTTGCTAAGTTAAGGATCAACTGTCTAAGTTCATTTTCGTTCCCTTGAGTGTCTGACACCTCAACAAGGTCCAGGACGATTTTTTTGTCTTGATTGTTTGCATCGGCAGACAAAAGAGGAGCAAGCGTCTGAACAACACCTGTAATATTAATTGGACTAAAATTAGATGACTTGTCTTTAGCTAGACTTAGAAAATCTGTGATAATCAAATTAGCTCGGTCTAGTTCTCCAATCATTAAATGATAGAATTCACGATATTGTTTAGCCTCGTCCTTTGTAGTAAGGAGTTGTAGAAAACCACGCACAGTAGTAAGAGGATTCCTGACTTCATGGGCGATTCCCGCAGCCATTTCACCTACCATGTTCAGTCTTTCCAAACGAGCTAATTCTCGATCGGCGCTCTTTCTAACGGTAATGTCAATCAGTACCTTGAAGACCAATCTGGATCCATCTACATCAATATACGGTTGAGAGTAAACTTCATATATACGATTATCAAAAACCATTTCTTTCCATATCGCTGTATTGCTCCTAAAAATCATAGGAGTCATGCAATCCTGGCATGGCCGAGCCAACCCCGCAATGACCTCAAAGCAGTGTTGGTCGATACATGGACCAAACTTAGCTTGAAAGCTCGCGTTGGCAAATCGTATCTTGTAATTTTCCTCTTGCACATAAACCAGACCCGGAAAGTTGTTAAATAATGAATATAACCGATAATGCTCTTCCTCGATAGCCTTTTCGTTTTTCCTTCTCTCGTCTATGTTGCGGAAAAAAACTGAAATCCCACTCTCGGTCGGATAAATACTAGCTTCCACCCAATGCCCTACGAAATTTGCATACGCATCGATCCGTTTAGGTTGACCTTTATTCATTACGTCCAGACAAGCGCTAGTAATTACTGTATTTCCAAGTTTGTAAGTTTCCCAATAATTAGTCCCTACAATCGTTTCGTTAATACCATTTTTTTCCCGGGCTAGATTCATAGCTTTATTGGCAAACGTTATAATCCATTGACGATTAACGGCTATAAAGTAGTCACCCATACTGTCCAGCGTATCAATCATATCTTGATTAACTTTAGCTAGTTCTGTTTGAGCAGCTTCTTTTTGAATAATTTCACTTCGGAGTTGCTGGTTTGTGTGTTCCAATTCATCCGTGCGAAATTTAACTAATTCCTCTAAGCTTTCCCGATACTGGTTTAATTCTTTATTCTTAAGCTCAATTTCAGAAGTATCCCATATTGAGATAACTCTTAAGCACCGAGTGTTAACCGTCACTTCATAATTTTCGATGTGTACAGGGAAAAGGCTCCCATCTTTCCTGATATGAACAGATTTATATCCATAATGGGCACTATATTGTATTAGCCCTTTATGCAGAAAGTCCTGTTGATGCCCTGGAGCACATAAAAATTTATAGATTGATTTGCCAATTAACTCAGCAACACAATATCCATGCATTTCGGCATATCGGGGATTCACTTTGAGCAATTCACCGCTATTGGCGTCACACACTACCATACCCCAGCTATTCTCTATGAAAATCTGATTCCAAATTTCGTTGTCCTCTCGAATCCCTACTAAAGTTGCCTCTTGGTTAGCAATCATTTGCTTTAATTCGACAATGACTTTATTTGTCGTCATTTTTCAATACCACTTTTCTTCATAAAATTGCTGCTAGTGAATGGGAGTAACACCTTAATAGTAATGTTAGCTGCTTATGTAGTTTGTGAGTACAAACACATACTAATGTGATCTTATTCGACAAATATCCCCTTATTACCTTCTTGTGAAATTATTTATTTTTAAATAGCAAACTCGCTCAGCTAAAGCTGAACATCGAGACTTCGCTGACGAAAGCTTCCGGTGGATGATTATAACTCTTAACCTGATTTTTTGCCTGTCATCGTGTTAATCTTCAGCTTAAAAAGAGTTACACCAGCTAACTGCGAATCTTTAAACACTGACACCTTATCTGAATAGTGCTGCATGATGATCGTCATTCCCTCGCGCTTAGCTTCAATTCCTTCGATAAATTCTACTTCGCCAAAACCAACCACACTCTGATATCTCATCGACCAATCGCAGCCATGCTCACTAGGAACAATCTCAGTATTTATATCAACTTCAAAGCTAGCCTGAGGATTCTCCCGAAGGATCGATAATTTTAAGCCTTCTCCTGCAGAATGAAAATACAATACTTGATTAGAGTAACCAAAATTCATTGGGATGATATAAGGCATATCGTGATACGATACGGCCAATCGACACACCTGAGCTTTCTCCATAATCTCATCCATTTCGTTCTGTTGAGTAATTTCCTTATCTTTCAGTCGCATATTTTTTGCCCCTTTTCATTTTTTAGTAACTATTAACTTCTTGAGGATTGTGACTCCTTTCTATACTCACTCACCTGATCTAGATTTGTCTGTATTATGAATTGAGTATTATAAATCCGCCTATAAAGACCGTCTTGCTTGATTAATTCTTCATGATTTCCGCTTTCTGCAATCGTTCCATTCTCGATTACAAGAATCTGATCGGATGCAAGCACCGTAGACAATCTATGAGCAATCACGAAACTAGTTCTGTCTTTTAGCAAGGGGACCATAGCCTTTTGAATATACAGCTCAGAAACAGAATCTAACGAGGAGGTCGCTTCATCGAGAATAATAATCCTTGGATTTTTTAAAATTACCCTGGCAATCGATACTCTTTGTTTTTCCCCGCCCGAGAGCTTTATTCCTCTATTTCCGACCACGGTCTTATAGTGATCCGGCAATGTCATAATGAAATCATGAATATAGGCTGCTTTACAGGCTGAGATTAGTTCTTCCTCTGTGGCGTCGAGTTTGGCATATCTTAAATTTGCTTCTATGGTATCATTGAAAAGATACGGTTCTTGCATAACGATTCCTATCTGATTTCTAAGCGAATCCAAGGTTACCTCGCGAATATTCCTGCCATCAATTTTGATACTTCCTTTGATGACTTCATATAATCTGGGGATTAAATTCGTGATGGTGGTTTTTCCCGCTCCACTGGAACCCACTAAGGCCACCATCGTACCTGGGTTTACCGAAAAACTAATATCTTCTAGAACGCTAACCTCAGGATTATAGGAAAAATACACCCTGTCAAATTCAACTTTACCTTTAATGACCTCTAGTTTTTTGGCACCTGGTTTATCTTCTATTTCTAATTTCTGATCGAAATATTCAAAAATTCGCTGAAATAAGGCCATCGACCTTGTTATATCAATATGAATATTCGAGAGCTGTGAAACGGGCAAATAAAGCCTTCCTAAAAGAGCTACAAAGGCAATGATACCTCCGATTGATATTTCACCTTTAATATACAAATATCCCCCGCTAAAATAAATTAGCAAAGGTCCCATGGCAATAAATGTTGTGATCGTCATTCGAAACCATCGACCAACAACAGACTCTCGTATTTGTAGACTTACAACTTCCTTATTTATTTTAGTAAATCTCTGATATTCATCCTGCTCTTTGGTAAATATTTTGGTGAGTATTGCTCCACTAATGCTCAAGGTTTCCTGGATCAACTGATTAAGCTCACTAATTCTTTCTTGACTCTTAGTAGCAATCTGCCATTTTAATTTCCCAACTTTCCTAGTGGGGATAATAAAGGTTGGTAGGATGATCATACCTACAATGGCTAGTTTCCAGTTCATCGATATTAAGACAATGCTTGTGGTAAGTAGTACTGCGGCACTACTTAAGGCATTCACAACGGTCGTGTTGAATATATCCTGGATTCCATCAATGTCACTCGTTAATCTGGTGATGATCTCACCCGGTTTGGCAGAGGCATGGAAATTTAAAGACATATGCTGCAAGTGGGAATACATCTGATTTTTCATATCATAAATGATATGTTTTGAAATCCAGATATTTAAGTAAGACTGAGCAACCTGTAACAACCCCAGTAGTATCGTTACTCCTATGGAAACGGCTATCAACAGACTTAACAGCTTTAGATCCTTTTCCGGCAATGCTTTGTCGATAATATTCTTGATTAATATCGGGGGTATAAGCCCCAATATTGAAGCCGCTATGATCGTGCCAATCACAATAAGCATCCGAATCCAATAGGGAATGAAATAGCTAAATATTCTAGTGAGCATTTTCCGCGTAACCTTTGGCATTTCTAGCGAGTCATCTGCAAATCGCAACCTGCCGATCCCTTGTTTCATAGTATCCTCTCCTGTAGTCTAATTATATCATAGTTATGCCTTCCCTTCTTCAACCCTCTCAAATGTCGATTTCTCTTTCAAATTACCAATTCTTTTTTCTAGTGGAAACTTTTTATTATAGAAGTATAAGCTCATTGGGGAGCAAAAGCCACTCCTCTACATAATCTATTCAAACTATACTTTAACTAAAAGTTAGCCGTGGCTAACCTTCAGACTAGAATAAGTTAGCTAAGGCAACGAAAAGGGGGTACATAATGTGAAGGGTGCAGTTAGAATCGATCCATTAGCAGACTTATCTCCGGGTTCGGTCTGTGAAATAGTTTCTTTAGAATTAAGCGGACTTTTACGGCGCCGTATTCTCGACTTAGGAATCGTCCCTGGGACGTTAATCCGATGTATCCGACGAGGTCCTTCCGGTGATCCGACCGCTTATCTGGTAAGAGAAACACTCATTGCCTTGCGAAGAGAAGATACGGCCCAAATTTTTGTGAGAAGGTTATCGAATGGAGAGGAATGTGTATGATTCTGTCTGCCGAAAAAAAGAAACTACTCTGGCAAGATCAGTTTGGTATTTCGGTTACTAAGGACCAATTCAGTGTTGCTTTGGCCGGTAACCCAAATGTTGGAAAGAGCACGATTTTTAACGCACTTACGGGGTTACATCAACATACTGGTAATTGGCCGGGTAAGACGGTTGATAATGCCCAAGGAAGCTTCTATCATCAGCAAAAGTCGTTTTTGATTGTTGACTTGCCAGGTACTTATTCCTTATTAGCCCATACTGTTGAGGAACAAATTGCGAGGGACTTTCTTTGTTTTGCGAATCCAGATGTCACGGTGGTTGTCCTTGACGCAACCTGCTTGGAGAGGAATCTCAACCTGGCTCTTCAAGTCTTTGAAATAACTACCAAAGTCATTGTCTGTCTGAATCTTATGGATGAGGCTGACAAGAAGGATTTGGTCATCGACGTACCTTCCTTAGAGCGTGAGTTAGGTGTCCCCGTCATAGCTGCCAGCGCCCGTCAAGGAGAGGGTCTTACAGAACTTCGCAATAAAATATATCAAGTCGCGACAGGGGCTTTGCAAACAAAACCCCGTCAAATCATCTATTCCTCAGAAGTCGAAAATGCCCTTCAAGACTTGCTGCCTTTAGTAGCAGACATCGCAAGCCATACTCTGCCCCCCCGCTGGATTGCTTTACGGCTGTTGGACGGAGACCAGAGCTTCCTCAATAGTTTAAGCAATTATTTAGATATTCACCAAACTTCATTTCATCCGGGTTGGGAGGAATCAAAATGTGCGCAATGATTCCCTCGAGAAGTCTAGGTGAGGTTTATTGTGAAGCTGAAGGTGTTCGCAAATCTAATCTAAAGTCGTTCAGCGATCAGATTGTTGCCGATATTTATGGCAATGCTGAACAAATTACCAAGCAAGTGCTTTCTAAGAAAGGGAGCCAACGAATCAGCTTCGATCAAACGATTGATAATCTTGTAACCTCCAAGTGGTTAGGTTATCCACTCATGATACTCTTATTGATCGGCGTCTTTTGGATAACGATAGAAGGGGCGAATATTCCTTCCGCCTTCCTCGCCACCGGGCTCTTTGCTTTCCAAGACCAACTTACTCTCTGGTTCCAATGGCTCGGGGCACCGGATTGGGTACATGGAGTTCTTGTCCTAGGAGTTTATCGTACCTTAGCCTGGGTTGTCGCAGTGATGTTACCTCCTATGGCTATCTTCTTTCCCCTATTTACCCTCTTAGAAGACTCAGGCTATCTCCCTCGAATTGCCTTTAACCTAGATCACATTTTCAAGAAGGCTAGAGCCTGTGGTAAACAGAGTCTGACCATGTGTATGGGGTTTGGGTGTAATGCCGCTGGAGTAACTTCCTGCAGAATTATCGACTCTCCCCGCGAACGCTTAATCGCGATCTTAACCAATAATTTTGTCCCTTGCAATGGCAGATTTCCAACCTTAATAGCTATATCCTCGATTTTTATTGGCGGTACTATTGCAGCCTATTCAGGATTAATCAATGCCTTGGTCCTTTCCATCATAATTTTGCTGGGTGTAGGGGCTACTTTGTCGATATCTTGGCTCCTGTCAATGACCATTTTGAAAGGTGAACCTTCGTCCTTGGTCTTAGAATTGCCGTCCTATCGTCGCCCTAAGATCGGAGCAGTGATCTACCGTTCCATGATTGATCGCACCCTATTTGTTTTAAGACGTGCAATCATAATAGCCGCTCCCGCCGGTGGGGTAATCTGGATTCTAGCCAACGTCAGTGTTGGGGAACTAAGCATCCTCTCCACTGTAGCTCAAGCTCTAAATCCGCTGGGGCACTTAATTGGCCTGGATGGGTTTATTCTGATGGCTTTTATTCTGGGGCTGCCAGCAAACGAGATCGTCTTACCTATTCTCATCATGAGTTATCTCTCCACCGGCGCACTACAGGATTATGCTAGTTTGGAAGAGCTGAGAAATGTCCTGGTTAATCACGGCTGGACCTGGCTAACGGCAGTAAACGTGATGCTGTTTTCCTTGTTACATTGGCCTTGTGCAACCACGTTATTGACAACTTATAAGGAAACAGGCAGTAAAAAATGGGTATTCTTATCTTTCTTAATACCCACGATCATAGGAATTTCTGTTTGTTTTATCCTCACTCAAGTGGTTAGACTTTTAGGCTTAGTCTAGCCCTAAAGAAAATTCACACATCGGTTTTACTGGAGGACACAATGTATTCCAGTAAAACCTTATACCATTCGGGATTATTATTTAGGAACGTGACAATGGCTTGGATTGAGCGAATGGTAGCTTGAGAAAGATAATGCTCCATCGCCTCAGCTTCTGCTTCAATATCACAATTAGTTTTAATCAGGATAAGAAATTCCTTTAATAACTGGTTGCGTTTAACTAAAAAGTCCCCTATAATGTTCCCTTTTTCAGTAAGAGTAATTTCACCATAGCGTTCATACGAAATATACTGACCATTTTTTAGTTTGTGCAAGGCTTTAGTTACGGAGGGCATAGAAACACCTAGTTTGACACTGAGATCAGTTACCCTCACAGTATCAGTACATAGGGAAAAACGATAAAGTTCTTCTAAATAATCTTCCAAACTAGGTGTGAGAGTCGTCATCGCTACTCCTTAACTTAACACATTTGGTACAATTTCAATTTATACATATGCGAGAGCGTATCCGGACTTTCCAACTATTCTCAACTATTCAGATTTTCAACCCGAGTTCAGTCGCATTAATCCCTTATTCTAATTGGCACCAAATTAAACCATGGGCTTAGTTAACTCTAAGTCCATGGTTTAATTTGGTTTTGTATTTGTTTGTATTTGTTCATTTTTTTATTTGAGTGTTGTCTTGTGTTGTCTTCTGTTTTTTGAGATTTAATTAAGCCTTTCGTTTTTAGACTATTCTGTTTATTTATTAGGACAACCCAAATTCTTTGGATAGAACTCTTCATATAACATAAACTACACCACAGAAAGATTTAAGATATTAATCTACGGAGGAGGCACCTTCGATGGATCACTCAGATAATAAATATCCTTCAGTAACAGTCCACCCTCAATTGCGTCGTATTTTGCTGGCAAATCCAACTCAAGAATCTTTAAGCAAGATTATTGAATACCAACTCTTTGATCAGCCCCGTCCACCTCTTGCTGATGATATACTTTGCCTTTTACCCTATTGGGAGCAGCAGGCCTGCGAAGGGAATGTAGTTATAGCCTCCCTCATCCAGTACATGGCGCAATCGTCTCCCCGTTTTATAAAGAACGAGAAAATGATTCAAGCTAACCTCTTGCGCATACGAATCTTGGCCTCGACCCCCGGAATTTTCTCTTTTCCATCCATCGAAATTCAAGAGTGCCTTGAACAATTTTTACAAACATCGGATCTCTTAGCAGACCTGCCAGAATTAGAGGTGGTATCTTTTTCATCGGATGAGATTGCTCCACTAGCCTCTGATTTAAAGCGTTTCCGACTCTCTCCTCACAGTCGCCGCTATATTCACAACTTATTCCACGCTGAGCGACGTGAAGCTACGCTATCAGTCCTTGCGCATATAGCTAAGAACTACCCTCTACTGCCCACTTGCAAGAAAGCCTATGCCCTCATGTTGTCTCTCGACAACACAGAGATCTGGGGACGACATCCTTTTTGCCTACGCCTAATCGCCAATCGCTTTTGGGACTATGAATTGATGAAGGCCATAGAAGCCTAACTTCCTCCTCTATTTCAAATAAATACACCGCTCCATGCTCGGAATATACGGCGACCATTCATCCTCAGGGTGGTTTTCTTTAGCTTGTTCAAAATGGAAAAGTTCGGCATCCATGACATCTGCATGGTGAATCACCAAAGCCTCCATCAACTTGGGCCTTTTTGGGGATTGCCACTCATATTTACCATGGTGACTTGTAAGGATATGCAGTAACTTGGATCGCAACTCACGTGGAAAATTCGGGATTCTCGCGATCTCCTCGCTCAGAAGTTCGATCCCTAAGATAATGTGCCCCAGGAGTCGCCCTTCTGTTGTTACTTTAATCCCTCGAGTGTAAGAATACTCCCCGATCTTACCAACGTCATGCAAAAGTGCACCCGTGATGACTAAATCCCGGTCCATTTTCAGGTAATTCACCGAAATCCCGGCTGCCATCTCAGCCACTCTAATACTATGTTCCCAAAGCCCGCGCAAATAGGCTTGATGGATTTTCAGGGCGGCAGGGGCTTGCCGATAGGCTGCTCCCCATACCGGGTGGATTAAAAACTGATCCAGTAGTGCTTTGAGTTCTGGTTGTGTAATCTTAGCTAAAAGGGACTGTAAGCGATGTTCCAATTCTTTCGCGGTTACTGGAGAACTCGGCAAAAGGTCGGATAAATCGACCTCTTCCTGGGGAATCATCCGTATTGTTTCAATCGTAAGATCAAGTGTACCTCGGTATTCAGAAGCAACTCCTTTGACACGGAAAATGTCTTGATCATTTAGCCATCCCAGGACCTGCGGATCATAGTTCCACATTTTACCTTGAATCATTCCCGAGCGGTCTTGACACGTCAAGGAGAGATATGCTCCAGGTTTTTGACGAAAGGGAACTTCTTTCCATTCGTTGACTAGGACAGTTCCCTCAAACCGTTCCCCAGCTTTACAATCTTTCAGCATATAATAAACTCTTCCTTTCTCTCACTAACCTTATATTAAGTAGTGTAACAGAGTGGCGAGACTTTTCTGTGTATATCGTATTTGCATTATAATCGCAAACAGTGTCACATATCCCCTATCGTTTCCAACTGGAAGCAAGAATGTCCCTGACTTGTATTCCGTCCTCCCCGTGGACCCAAGCCTAGAGGAAGTTTCTTAGCTGAGAGAGCACGATTAGTGGAATTGCGTCAATGAGCGCAGTCGATCAGGCGTTAAGAACCGCAACTGTTCACATGCAGAAAGCCCAGAAGTTTTGCGGTTTAGCCTGGGCGACAAGGGAATAGCAATGGAACGTTGTGCGAACACGATAGTCTCCGGTGGAGNNATCGCCGAAGCCGCTGATCCCAATAGGAACACTTCGCGGCGTAGGATGCTAAGAAACTTCCTCCCACTTCCTCTCCCTATCTATAATTCCCCAAAGTTTCTCGAACTCGCTTAAGAATAAGTTCTCGAAACTCCACCGGTTCTAGAATTTCGGCCGCAGATCCAAATCCTAAAACCCAAGTAATGAATTCATTGACCCCGATAATGTCATCTTCAAAAAGAATCGATCCATCCTCTAAGGTAGTTAGTTGACTTGAACGATGCGCTACATCTTTACGTACCTTAGCAATCGTTTGCGAACGATTGAGAAAGCGTACTTTGACTCGGACCAACTCCCCATATTCCATTCCCCAACGTGGCCCGAACCAATCCTTAAGGGAAAAATCTGCTGGGTAAACAAACGATTCGTTGGTTACGTTCACCTCGTGAACATTCTTTAAATGATAGGTCTTAAACAACTCCCCGTGTCGAGCAACCAAATACCAACACCTTAAACGCGAATAATAGACGATACCCAAAGGATCCACCGCTATCTCTCGGCCGTTAAATTTGATAGTCACTCGCTTATTTTTCAAAATTGCATTCTCTATCAATGGAAAAGTATTCCCTTGAATAGGCTCCAAGGGAGTAAGTCCCCCTTTGATGTAGCGAAAACTCTCTTCCTCTTCTAAATCAAAACCAGACAAGATTTTTTGTCTTAACCCCTCTTTGAGAGCATTCTCTTCCTGCAAAAAATCCAGTGCTCCTAAGACCCCTACCGCCTCACGAACATTCAGATGCACCGGAGTGTAACGTTTTTCGGCCGCAGCCATAAACCATTTGACCTCCGGTTGAAAAAGATCCTCCTCATCGTTATCATTTCCTTCATCATGATCCGTATATAATGGTAATGTATTTTCTATTGAAGAAGCTAGCACTCTAAGATCCTGTTTCATCGTGCCCCAAGGAACGCCGCATCCATCGGCCAAGGTTCGTCCGCTTAATCCCTCAGGATGGGCTTCAAGCAAGGCCATGATTTTCCCCATGCGATCAATCGATTCCAAAGGATTCACCTCCATACATTTTCAGGAGGCGTGTGAATTCTTCCCTAACCTTTTCTCTAAGTGTGGGAGGTTCAAGAACCTCAGCACCCGCTCCAAACCCACGTAACCAAACCGCTAGTTCATCTAACCCTTCCACCTGATCTTTCATTAACAAACCTTCGACCTCCTCGATTAAGGTACAGGTTGTCCGGCTGGCAAGTTCCTCTCTTACACGGTTAAGGGTTGAAAAATGATTATGAAAACGAATGACAACCTCTACCGGTTTTTGATCCCGATAAACTCCCCAAGCATTTCGATACCAAGACTTAAGATTAAATCCTTCGATTGGGGGAAATGAGGCCTCCTTACAACGGGTGACATCTAAAATGCGATTCACTAAATAGGTTTTAATCGTTTGATCTCGCCCATCCTGAGCAATAAGATACCAATTATCAAGGACCCAGTAATAAACAATCCCTAGTGGATTTAATCTAAGTAAACGTGCTGCTTCTTCCTCTTTGCGATAGAGAATATCAACTTGACATTTACTTCGAGCAGCCTCTTCAAGTTCATAACAACATTGGCTGCGATGTACATCTTGAGTTGGAGTTCTCCCGTGCACAAACATGGTTTCTCGTGATGAATTGTTCTCGCCGAGCCATAGTTTAAGTTTGGCGTTTAGGGATTTCATTTCATCTGAAATAGGTGCCAGAGCACCTGCCACGTTTAACGCTTCTAAAAGAAGGGTCTTTTCCCTCAATGCTAACTGGATAGGTGGTAGCACCTGCTCCAGGCTGACTACGTACTCATCCCCACGGCGCTTAATGAGGTTCTTCTTTTCTAAGTCTTTCATAGCCCGTTCCACCGTTTTACTACTGATTTCTTCTTCATCCCGTCGATTAAACCGCTTGTAGATTTCCAGGCTGCTCAATCCTTGAGGGGTCGATGTAAGCATTCGCAAGATCTCCATTTGTCGGAGCGTTGATGCCTTAACCGGCACAATCCCATTCCAACCACTCGAGAGCAGATATAGTGTTCCCCTTCCATCCAGCTTAAATCGAAAACCGTTGTCCTTCATTTCTTCAAAATCCCTTTGAACAGTTGCCTGACTTACCCCAAATTTCCTTGCCAAGCTAAAGTAGGTATTTACCCATGGTTCTGTAGCAATGTCTTTGACCATCTCTCGTTGACGTGTCAACTTATCCAAACTTACCTACCCCCATCCCTTGTAACCTGAAGCAAAAATGTTAGAATAAGATATGTTGAAGGAGGTGAATCCACCGTGGATCCTAGCCTAAAAACGAGTATGAAGATTAACATTACACAAAAAGCTATGGAATTCCTTCACAAGGCCAAAAAAAATGAATTTTACATTGAACTTATGATCTTGACACAATGTTGTATTCCGCTAGCTACCCCCCCTAAGGTACGCAAAGGAAGCCCTCGAAAGCCAGAAAACTTTCACAGGTATAATGTTAATGGAATCACGGTATATTATGACCGAAATCTGATTCCCAAGCCTGAAGTAACCATCGATACTGAAATTCTCGGCTTTTCCGAAGGGTTAATCGTTACCGATTGGGTTATTAAATATTAAAGTCGGCCATTTAGGCCGACTTTTTATGTTATTAGAACATATTCTATCATTATTCCAAGATCTGTAAACTTACTTTATAATCATAGATCAACTCGTTGAACTCATCTGTAGAACCAATTTTATGAATTAAGGTCTGTGCTTTTTGCAACAAACGTCTATGTACCTCTTCCCTGTTGCCTAAAAACTTATTCAGCCGCTTCATATGAGGATCACTCGTAAATTCTATAAGTCGATGGTAGCGTTGGCTCGCGCGGGCTTCTGCCTCGACATCGAGCTGTAGCATAGCTATGGAATCCAGAGTTTGGTCAATATTGTTCATTCCCCAAAAAACACTTTGAGAATTATCACTGATCAGCGGTGATCCACCTAATTTATTGATCGCTACCGAAATTATCTCCATGTGCCCTAATTCTTCCGCTGCGATTAGCCCTAGCAGTTCCCGAACATAGCGGTTTGATATATTAGATCGACGGTTTAAGTAATGTAT
>DOPS01000235.1:0-14381 GCA_003512645.1 Desulfosporosinus sp. | reverse complement strand
ACAGGTTATTGATTGGGTCAGTAAGGCCCCGACTCATTTTAAGATGCATGCCAGAAATCCGAACTATGATTTTGTAGTTGGGGGTGACCACGTTGAAGTTTGCCCAGGGTCAGGCTCCTCCTTCGTATGCGAAGTTGATGGAACAAAACATGCAGCTTTGATGAGTGATTACATAAATTTTCTAAAACTTTATCACCAGTCAAGCTATTACAAGGTAAATGGTGGCATCGTCGTTCAGCCTACAGATATCGGTCGGTCAACGATTGCTATGATGCTTTATGCAACAATGGTCTATTCCGATAAGGTTATCATAACAGGTACAGGCACAGCTGAAGAAGTCGAACAATTGATGGACATGTTAGGAATAGTGTTTGGTGGTAAGATCTCTCTGGCGGAAAAGCCAAGATGTCTGACGATTGTTAATACAAATACACCGCTTCAGTTTGATACAAACATGTTGGACACAATGATGGTGTTCAATAAATACAAGCAACCTGTAGTCATTGCCGCCGCTTCAATGGCCGGGACAACAGCGCCGATGACCCTTGCAGGTACAATTGCATTGGCCAATGCGGAGGTACTGGCAGGTATTGCTGTCGCTCAAATGATAAACAAAGGTACGCCTGTAATTTACGGTTCCCAGTCAACCACCTCCGACATGAAGACAGGAAGTATTGCAATAGGTTCACCTGAAGGAGCCCTAGCCTATCAATATGCTGCTCGTTTGGCGAAGTCCTATGGGCTTCCCTGCCGGGGCGGAGGTACCCTGACTGATGCAAAGACCTTGTCTGTGCAAGCGGGGTACGAAAGCATGTTAACCTTACTAGCTAGCTACTCAGCAAAAACAAATCTTATTTTCCAAAGTTCGGGTATCATGGATAGTTATAACTCCATGTGCTATGAGAAATTTATAGCTGACTTAGAAATCATCGGAATGGTTAAACGTTATGTTAACGGTGTGAAAGTCAATACCGAAACTCTCGCAGTCGATGAGATTACAGAGATAGGCATAGCGGGGCAGTTTTTGACCTCGGACCATACCATGAAACATTTTAGGAAAGAACCATTTCTACCTGATATCAGCTTAAGGGGGGCGGTAACCGGCGATCCTTCCGATAAGCTAATGGATAATATTAAGACTAAGAAAGACAAGCTTCTAGCGAGTTATTGCAAGCCTGAACTGTCCACAGAAGTACAGGGAAAGTTAGTTGAGTATCTACTTGAATGTGGTTATGATAGTCAATTAATTGAAAGTTTGACTTGAATATCTACGTATGAATTGGTTTAGACCCGTAACTATCTAAAAAATAGGGTAATAGTTATGATAATTGTAGGAGAATTAATTAACGCAAGCCGTAAGACCATTGGAGGGGCTATCAAAGCCCAAGATGCAGCTTATATTCAAAAGGTGGCTAAGGACGAATTCGACGCTGGGGCGAATTATATTGATGTTAACGTTGGTATCTTTGTGGGTAAGGAACCAGAATACCTGAGATGGCTGGTCAATACTGTTCAGGAAGCCGTAGATTGCCCTTGCTGCATTGACAGCCCCGATCCAAAAGCCATAAAAGAAGCCTTGTCAGTGCACAAAGGAATTGCGATGATTAACTCTATCTCCCTGGAAAAGGCGCGCTATGAGGCGTTGATTCCTCTCGTTGCTGGCACAGATTTAAAAGTTGTTGCACTTTGTATGAGCGATGATGGAATGCCTGAAACCATGGATGACCGCTTAAAAATTGCTGACAAACTTATAAATGGGCTCGTCCAGAACAATGTGCCGCTGGATAATATTTATGTAGATCCTCTAGTTCAACCAATCTCAACAAACAGTTCGAGATCTAAAACAAAAATATTAGTAAGGTCTGTCTCCAAATGATGTCAAAGGGCATTCATGAAAAGGATTGTAAAAAACCTTGCCTCTTACCTTGTTCCAATACAAACCTCGACCCAGGATTTACTCATTCTTTAGTTTTATTAGCAATTTCAATTACTTATTAGTATTTTATTAGCTATTTTAATAATCCGTTCGATTAAGCAATCGATTGCCAAAGGAATGGTTGTCGCCGAAGCTTTTGCGGAAAGGTAATTTAGCTATTGATGCTCAAGGTGGTAAAGATGAAATAGGCGTTCTTATCGGGGATTTGGGCAAAGCAGCGTGTAAGTTGAGAGAGATGGTATCTACTTCAGTTCATGTTACAAAGGAAGTCAATGAGACTACAGTTGAGTCTACTTGAGCCGTTAATATTAGTACAAACCGGTAATTAATACGAACATGATGCCAAAACAGTATTTACACTGACCGAAGGATTGGTTGCAGCTGCCTCCGGAAAAAACCGCCAAACTGTTTGGTCTGCTGAATCTTTCACTTGGATTCGGCTCAATGGTCGGGAATTATGCAGGCGGATATATAAAAGCTATCTTCGACAGTTTTATAATGGCTTAAGTTCTGATGGGTTATTGAATATATCGCACGCTTTACCTTCGTTTAGAAATAGAGCAAAGGTGTCGATTGTATTTCTAAGAAATGATAGATCGTCAATTTCGCTAGGAAGTATTGTAAAATCTAGTTTTTGAAAGATTTGGCATTCAAGGAAGGAAAAACAAGATATTCGGCGAAAAAGAAAGGTGCGAGTTATATCAAAAACGGCGATACAGCTATCCTCCTCGTCGAAAATCTCACGACCTATCATGAAGTGATTCAACATCCAGTTCTTCTTCCTCCTACGATACTAGTCATCGAAGAGGGGGTCGTTATTTACGACACCCTCGAAGGGAAAACAAATTGGAAATGGCAGCAAATTATAATGGCTATCCAGCATTGGATAGCCATTATAATTTGCTAAAGTGACTGTAAAGGTCGGAGTTTGTCCATAAC
The DNA here is from genome assembly GCA_003512645.1 of Desulfosporosinus sp. Taxonomy (GTDB): domain Bacteria; phylum Bacillota; class Desulfitobacteriia; order Desulfitobacteriales; family Desulfitobacteriaceae; genus Desulfosporosinus. Next base: position 11,506 of record DOPS01000235.1, on the reverse strand, counting down.
ACGAAAGGTATAAATTACTGGCTCAAATTTAGAGGATACGGGGGGAATCCTGTTTGTAGTGAAGCACACGATGAACTTCCACGGTACTATCCTCCATAACCAGGATGTAGAACACTAGATAGGGATCAACAACGATCATGCGATAGTCCTGTTCAGCGACCTTCCTGTCCAACGGAATCGTACCCATGAGTGGAAAGTCCGCCAGCTTGCTTATGGACACTTTTATATTTTCATACATTAACTATTCAACTTGTGCAGATCCGTGCTTCCAAGGCTTACTGGTATAATATTCGAGAGAATTACGACTGAAAGGGTTGAATTAGTGGTATGATTTTATCAACGTATTAAATAAGCAGGAGGAGGGACAAACTGAACGCTGAGATGAGAACGTAATGGTTCTTTTACCTATTGTAAATAAACGAAAGGGTGCGAAGAGATTGAATAATAAAGAAATGTTCGCCTTGGTCAAGAGCAAAGCTGAAAAAGGATTATGGCTGGAGAAGGTTCCTGTTCCACAAATTGGACATAACGATGTTTTAGTAAAAATTAAGAAAACCTCCATTTGCGGTACTGATGTTCACATATATAATTGGGATTCTTGGTCCCAAAAGACCATACCCGTACCCATAACTATTGGACATGAATTTGTGGGGGAGATCGCAGATATTGGGGATAATGTCCTGGGCTTAGAAATTGGGGAGCGAGTATCCGGTGAAGGTCATTTGGTTTGCGGAGCCTGCCGTAATTGCCTGGCGGGTAAAAGGCATTTGTGTAAAAACACAAAAGGTGTGGGAGTCAACCGCGATGGTGCCTTCGCGGAATATTTAGCAATACCTGCCACCAATGTTTGGCGGTGTAGTCCGGATCTTGAGGATGATATACTCTCGTGCTTTGACCCACTGGGAAATGCGGTGCATACGGCCCTATCCTTTGACTTAATAGGGGAAGATGTTTTGATCACGGGTGCTGGTCCCATTGGCATTATGGCGGCAGCTATTTGTAAGCATGTTGGTGCCCGCCACGTTGTCGTGACTGATATTAATGACTATCGGTTACAGTTAGCCAAAAAAATGGGTGCTACTATGGTGGTAAATACGAAAGACGTAACCTTATCAGAGGTTATGCAGCAATTGGGGATGAAGGAAGGGTTTGATGTAGGGTTGGAAATGTCTGGAAATCCCCAGGCTTTTGCAGAAATGGTCAAGAGTATGTATCATGGAGGAAAGATTGCCATGCTGGGTATTCAGCAACCAAACACGATCATCGATTGGGATAAGGTTGTTTTTGGCTGTTTAACGATTAAAGGAATTTATGGTCGTGAAATGTTTGAGACCTGGTATAAAATGACCACTATGTTGCAAAGTGGTTTGGATATTTCCGGTATTATAACCCATAGATTTGATTTTCGAGATTATGAAAAAGGATTTGAAGCCATGAATTCTGGAATGTCGGGTAAGGTTGTTTTGGATTGGTCTAAAATCTAGTTGGTGGAGGGAAATCATGAAAACAGCTGTTAAGTATATAAAGCAAGAAATTGAAACTATAAATGAAGCAGGTACTTATAAGGAAGAGCGGATCATTACCACACCACAAAGTAGCAGAATAGATACTCAAGACAAAAAACAAGTACTTAATATGTGTGCTAACAATTATTTAGGATTATCTAACAATCCGGACTTAATTTCTGCGGCAAAAGAGGGTATAGATACGTGGGGTTTCGGTCTTTCCTCCGTTCGTTTTATTTGCGGTACTCAAGAAGTGCATAAAAACTTAGAGAGCGCGGTCAGCGATTTTTTGGGGATGGAGGACACCATTTTATATTCCTCTTGTTTTGATGCCAACGGTGGCTTATTTGAAACTTTATTAGGAGCAGAAGATGCTGTTATCAGCGACGAACTTAACCATGCTAGCATTATCGATGGAGTTCGTTTATCCAAAGCAAAGCGTTTGAGATACAAGAACAATGACATGGCAGATTTAAGGGCCAAGCTAATCGAGGCGGGTAATGCCAGAATTAAACTGATTGCTACCGATGGTGTCTTCTCTATGGATGGATATATTGCTAATTTATCCGGTATTTGTGATTTAGCTGAGGAATATGATGCGCTGGTTATGGTTGATGATAGCCATGCTGTTGGATTTATGGGAGAAAAGGGACGGGGTTCACACGAGTATTGTGGAGTGATGGACCGTGTGGATATTATTACTGGCACCTTGGGTAAAGCGTTGGGTGGTGCGTCCGGAGGATATACCAGTGGTAAAAAGGAAATAATCCAGCTTCTTCGGCAGAGAAGCAGGCCTTATCTTTTTTCCAATACTTTGGCACCTTCCATTGCTGCAGCATCCATCAAAACACTGGATATGTTAAGCGATTCTACTGTATATCGGGATAAAGTGCATGAAAATACTCAATATTTTAGAGAACAAATTGCCGAGACTGGTTTAGATGTGCTGCCAGGAACTCATCCTATTGTGCCTATTATGCTGTACGATGCTAAAATAGCATCAGAATTTGCTCGACGGATGCTGGAAAAGGGAGTTTATGTAATCGCTTTTTCTTATCCTGTCGTTCCTCAGGGAAAGGCCAGAATCAGACTCCAGGTCTCGGCTGGCCATAGTAAAGAAGATTTGGACTTTGCGGTTACTTGTTTCAAGCAAGTAAAGGAAGATATGAATCTCTAGTTCATGAATGGTTTAGGCATGGCAAGTAAATAATCAATCTCGTCATGGTAAAGGCTACTCGACATTTTAGAGGCCTAAGTGATATTCATGTCAGGAATGTGTTATAATATGGAAAAACAAGGATGTGTCTATATGTCACCTTCTCCTAAAGAGTTGTCAGCCCATTACAGCTACGCGGACTATTTGACCTGGCCGGAAGACGAGCGGTGGGAACTGATTGACGGAGTTCCCTACAATATGACTCCCGCCCCTACACCAAAACATCAAGAAATATTAGGAGAATTGTTTCGCGTTTTGGCAAATTGGCTTAAAGGAAATAAATGTAGAGCTTATATGGCTCCGTTTGATGTCCGTCTAGCTGAAACTGAGATACCTGATTCAGGGATTGATAAGGTTGTTCAACCAGATATTTCGGTGGTATGTGATCCGCAGAAAATTGATAATCGTGGATGTTTAGGAGCACCGGACATGATTATTGAAATACTATCCCCTTCAACATTTAAAAAGGACATGGGGGTAAAGCTTGCCCTCTATGAAAGTTCTGGGGTTAAAGAGTATTGGGTCGTCTACCCCCTAGATGAAACAGTCATGGTATTTCTACTTCATAACAGCCAGTATGGAAAACCCACGGTCTACTCAGTGCCGGATGTGATACCAGTGAAATTATTCCAAGATCTCACGATACCCTTGGAATCCGTTTTTCGATGATTTCTGATGAGTAAAAGCAGCTAATCTTTACACGAAGATTAGCTGCTTTTTTGTTTCTTCACAGTTAGACTACACTTATTTAGAATAAGAACAGTTGATGGTGTATCAATATATTGATATAATAAGGCGGGAGGCTAAGGATTATGCCGTTAATTAGACCTAGTTCAGACCTGAGAAATAAATATAATGAAATCTCTGATTTCTGCCACAAATATTCTGAACCTGTCTATATCACAAAAAATGGTCAAGGGGATTTGGCGGTGATGAGTATAGAAACCTTTGAGCGTATTGTGGGCAAGTTTGAACTTTGTAAACTGCTTAATGAAGGCATTGATGATATTAGGAACAATAGAGTTTTATCGGCTGAGGATGTATTCAAACAAGTTGAAAGTGCTATAAGAGAATGAAAAAGTATAGCGTTTTCATGACACATACTGCTACGGAGGACTTGAAAGGCATTGCATCATACGTTGCTAATGAACTAAAGGAGCCTTCCATTGCTAAAAAGCTTGTACAAACTATTAAAGAAGCAGTAATGAGCCTGGACCAAATGCCCACCAGATATTCATTGCTGCGCGACGCGAGTCTTGCATTTCAAGGGATAAGAAGATTGATGGTTGATAATTATATGGTAGTTTTGTTACTTTTGGGGCGTAATGTATTTATCGTAGTAAAATATGCCGACAGCCGTGTGTAGTTCTGGTCTTCTCACATACGGAAATATTTACCTTTTTATGGTATAATGATATCGTCCAATTGATAAATGTCTGTTAGATAAGATAAACCGGAAAACCCAAATGTAAGCTTCCGTGGCGAGTGAGTCAGTTAATGATTATGATAGAGTTTTGTAACTACATGCAGAAGAAAGTTACCTTGAATAAAGGAGAGTGTTATTATGCCAGTACCCCAAGAAGAAAGACAATACACGTATGCAGACTACCTAGCATGGCCTGAAGATGAAAGAGTAGAAATTATTGATGGTGTTCCCTATATGCATGCAACCCCTTCACCAGAGCATCAGGAGATATCAATGAATTTATCTACTCAGATTTCAGTCTACTTAAAGGGAAAACCTTGTAAAGTTTATGCAGCACCATTCTCTGTTAGGTTAACTATGGGTGACGAAAAGAGAGATGAAGACATTAAGAAAGTTTTTGAGCCTGACATTACCATTGTATGTGACAAATCTAAAATTGATAAACAAGGCTGTAAAGGTATACCCGACTTGATAATTGAAATTATTTCTCCATCTTCGATAAAACATGACAGGGTTACCAAGTTTAATCAGTATGAAAAAGCTGGAGTTGTAGAATACTGGATTGTAGAGCCAGAAGGAAAGCTTGTAAGTGTATTCTTATTGCAAAGCAACGGTAGGTATGGTAGGCCAGAAATATACACAGAAGAGGAAAAAATAACTGTTTCAATATTTCCAGATTTAACTGTAGATTTGAGTGCGGTGTTTCCTTCTATTTAAGAAAAGAGCGTATATATAAACAAAAATGAAGAGCAGCAGAGCTATTGGCATAGAGCGATAAAATGTGATGGAAAGAAGGTCTAATACTAAGCCAATGGGCAGAGGATTTATATGTACAAAGGATCTTTTCCTGGAAATGATAGGAAAAGATCCTTTGCTTTTATGAATATGCTATCTGCTTCCTTTGTCGTAGGGGATAGCCACCGCTCGAGGCGCCTGGGAGGATTTGGAGCTAAAGGCCAGTACAATCAGTGTGGCAATAAACGGTATCATCTTGTAGACATCACTGGGGATCGCTGCCGTTGCCAGAAAGGGGATAACCGAATAGGTGGAGGCAATGGTCTTCATAAGTCCGAAGAAAAATGCGGCAACAGAACACGAAGCGGTTTCCATTGGCCGAAGATCATAACGGCAAGAGCTAAAAATCCATAACCGGATACGGTCTGATTAAAATTTGTCGATGTCGGCACCACGAACACCAGTCCTCCAAGGCCGGCCAAGGCACCTGAAATGAGCACGCCTGCGCAGCGCATTTTATAGACATTGATACCTACAGAATCCGCGGCATGTGGATGCTCTCCGCAAGCCCTTAAGCGCAGTCCAGAGAAGGGGTCATCAGCACAACCGTTGAAAGTCAAGTAGCTCAGATCACTTCGTTAGACAGAGCGAATATTGTGAGGATTGCTGGAGCAGACCGCTATGCAACCTCCCTTGCCGTAGCCCAATACTTCAATTTATCCGGGCAAAATGTCTGTATAGCCACAGGCAACAACTTCCCAGATGCCCTGGCCGGAAGTGTCTATGCGGCTAATCACAATGCCCCGATAATTCTGGCGGATGGGAGCTTATCCGATCAGGTCATGAATTATCTCAACGCCAAAAAACTGACTGGAGCGACCATATTCGGAGGAGAGGCTGTAGTCAGTAAAGACATTGAGCAGCAGCTTGGACAGTTGATTGGACATTATTTGGAGGGAATAATATGCCGTAGAAAAAATATTATGATCCTGTATTACGCAATCCCAATAGGCAGGAAGTCATAATAATACTTGGAGCCGTAGGCATAGGAGTACTAGCTGTAGTTGCTGTGAAGGTATTTAGTTGATACTAGCATAAAGAAAATTGAACCCCGGCAAGCCCGAGGTTCAAAAATGGCAGGACGGATCTGAGCAACAATGTGGAAACACGGGGTGATCTCAATGATCGGCAATCCGAGGTACTCAAGCTGGCAGCACAAGGGAAGATGTATAAAGAAGTTGCCGCCGACTCGGGCTTAAGTGATTTGTCTAATGGTATAATATTCAAGAAAGTTATACGGATTTTCGACTTTTCGAAATCGAAGAGGGCTTTGAATTAACAGAGGTTATGGGAATTAATTCCATGGAACTACCGAACCTCCTTAACTTAACTTTGCTGCTTGTACTTAACAGAACATGCTTTCGAGAAGTAATTTGTAGATGTATCAGAGCGCAACAATGTTCCAGTACTGGGAAAAATTGACGAACTTGGTTTTCCTGCTGCAACTTGGTTAGTGTTTGAGGCAAATGGGGAACTCCCAGATGCTATTCAAAAAATTCATAAACAATGAGGTGTAACATGGACGAATTCCACCATGAGGCGCTACTTAATGCCGATTTCATTGACCAAAAACCGGTTATGTGTCGAGGATAAACTTAACAAGCAAACTATGGCCCCAGCTAATGCAAGAGACATGTCCCAATGTGTGTCCCAAATATCTCCCTGAAGTCCAAGGAAAGCCTCTGCGCCTCCGCCCAACATTAAAGCCACGCACCACTCAACTAATTCATAAAGAGCACTTACACCAAGGACTAATCCGAGAACAATGGTTATGAGCAATTTCCCTTTTCGGAAGGGAGATGTTCGCAGCAGGATTTCCCTTAAAGTAAGGGCCCAAACAAAGCCGCCAACAAAATGGCCAAACCGATCATAGTAATTCCTCCCAAGATGAAAAGAATCCCTTAGCCAGTTAAACAGTGGTACTTTGCCATAGGTGTAATGCCCACCGATGAGGACTATTATTGCACCCAAACATAGAAGCAGGTAAACTGGGGTGGTGAGACGGAACTTATTATAAGTATAAATAATAATAATTGTCCCCAAAACAATCGGAGTAACCTCTAAAAACCAGGTACCCAATTGGTAAGGCTTGTAAGCAGACCATATAAACATTACGACAAAGCTTGTTAGAAGGAAAAAGTGTATCAGTCTAACTGATTTTAAGCTTGAAATTTCCATTTGCGCTTCTCCTATCTTTTGATTTCTTACTTCTAGCATGGTTTAGTTACAGAAAAAAATTCAACAAATAAATAACTAGTCAATTGAGTTGTTGAATAAGTTAAGAGCAGGAATCAGCACATAAGTGGCGACGGACGAAAGCAATTTGAAAAATGATATAATAAACTTGAAGTTGATGCATGATGTTTCTGAACTTCGGGCTATTATTAATGAGCGCCCTGATAGCACTTCCGTTTATCAAATCTTCTGTTTGAACTCAGCAATCTGGGTCAAGAATTACTTCTCCTTTTGATTTATGCTATATACGGGAGGTGAGAAAATGAATCAGGTTGAAACAGTGATGGCAGTGCAAAAAATGCAGGATTATATTGAGGCCCATATATATGAAGAGATTACACTTAAGCAACTCTCAAATGTAGCTGGGTATTCTTCATGGCACTCGGCGAGAATTTTTAAAGAAATAACTGGAAGAACACCCTTTGATTATATTCGTGCGTTAAGACTCACCAGAGCAGCACTTGTTCTTCGCGATGAGGAACGCAAAATAATAGATGTTGCATTGGATTTTGTATTTGACTCTCACGAAGGCTTCACTCGTGCTTTTTCCAAAGAGTTTGGCTTACCCCCAAAAAGATATAGTCAAAACACTCCGCCTATACAACTTTTTATGCCTGCAAGAGTTTTCGATACCTACCGAGCATTTCATAATGGAGGAATGAATATGAGTGAGAAAAAAGCAACCAAAACAGTATTTGTGCAAATTATTGAACGTCCTGCCAGAAAGGTACTTCTAAAGCGAGGAATCAAAGCAACAGAGTATTTTGCATACTGCAAAGAAGTCAGCTGTGATGTGTGGTCTATGCTTTCGAGTGTTAAAGAAGCAATTTATGAACCCATTGGAATGTGGCTGCCGGAAGACCTTATTAAAGATGGTACTTCCCAATATGTGCAGGGTGTGGAGCTGCCGCTTAATTACAACAATGCTGTCCCTGATGGATATGATCTGATTGAGTTGCCACCCTGCAAGATGATGATTTTTCAAGGAGAACCTTATAACGACGATGACTTTATGGATGCTATCGGCGAAATTTGGCAGCACATCGAAAAATTCAACCCTAATATCTACGGATATAACTGGGCACCTGAAGCAGCACCGAGATTTCAACTTGCACCGATGGGTTATAGAGGGTATATCGAGGCGCGACCTGTTGTTACCGTGAATTAACCTTAAAAAATGAGCGGTTAATATTATATTTATATGCAATAAAAAAACTATTTCGACCATCGGCTCTATAAGAAAATTAGACCCCGCAAGCAAATGTGGGGTCTAATTTTCTATGTAGAGCAAGTTTCGTGAATAGTGCTGAACGAGAGGGTTAGTGGGGTTAGGATATCTCGAACTTAATATAGAAAGTTGTCCCTGTTGGAGCAGAGTTAAAAGTAATTATGGCATTATGCCTAGCAACAATGCTATAACATGTTGCTAGACCTAAGCCGGTGCCATTATCTTTGGTCGTGAAAAAAGGAGTGCCAACTTTGATAACGTCACTGTCATTAATCCCACAACCTTGATCTTGGACAACTAAAACGACCCGATTATTCTCCATGTATGTTCTAACAATTTAAAAATCACCGCCCTTGGAAATCACCTCGTGCCATAGAATTCTTTAGCAATATCCAAATATCCTTCATTTTTATTATTATAATAGGAATATTATTGAAAGATTGCCTGAGTTATCCTGTAAGGCTATGGAGTATTTGCAGGAAATATCGGCTTTAATAGTGCTAAGAGTCCCTGGAATTGGTAAAAGCTTCTCCGCTCTACTTGCAAAGTAGGTGTTGAATTATGAGTAATATCCTGAGGTCTTGAAAAGTTTTCTGGTGTTGGTTCAATATTGAAAGGAAATGGAGGAATGATGTGGAATAATTTAACTAAATTTTAGTTAAAAGGTGGGTAACTAGGGTGGAGTACTTGCTAGAAATGCTTGAGAAGATCCAATTAATGCGCAATCCTTTCTTTGATAGCTTGTTCATCGGTATCACGGTTTTAGGTGAGGAATACTTTGCTATAGCCGTTATATGCTTGGTCCTTTGGTGTGTTAATAAGAAAGCTGGCTATCGAATAGGATTAGCCTACATTACTTCCTGGATCTTGAATTTTTCCTTAAAAGAGCTATTTCATATTCCAAAACAGACGGACTAACTACAAATTTGCTATTTGGTGTCTATCGATCAGCTTGGACCGATCCTTTGACTTACTTCAGATTGTTTGGTCATGTGCTTGGCCATGGGGATTGGAGCCATTACTCCAGCAATATGGTACTTTTTCTGGTGTTGGGTCCCATACTTGAGGAAAAATATAAATCTCAATCTTTTTTTATAATGATTGCGATCACTGCAGTGGTGTCTGGATTATTTCATGTTATTTTATTTTCGAGTACTGTATTACTAGGTGCAAGTGGTATTGTATTTATGATGATAGTCTTATCATCAGTTGCAGGCATGAAGAATGGAAAAATCCCACTCACCCTCATATTGGTGATAATTATTTATCTTGGGGGCGAGATATTAAGTGTTGGCTCGAAAGATGGAATAGCTCATATATCTCATATTTTAGGAGGAATCTGCGGTGCCGCTTTTGGTCTTCTACGTAGACGTACATAGTGAACTCGTTCAGCAAAAGCTGAACATTTGGGCTTCGGTGGGGGAGTCTACCCCACCGAAGTGGAAATCGGAACACCCACTTATAGAGGTGGGAGTCTCGGAATTGATAAACTTTATAATTCTAGCTCATCTGCGAAGAGTATGGGACGAAACTGCTTGCTTCCCTCGACAGTGACGGCAATCCAAATTCGTCACTGGTGACGAATTTGACCTACACCCAGGCGCTCATCCTGCTTGGGATCCCAGAAGAGGAGCGGGATGAGTTTATCGCGGAGCATGATGTCGAGAGCATGACCGCAACAGTGATCGTCATTGAACATCATCCGCTACTCATAAACCAGGCAGATTATATAATTATGTGTGTTTTCCAACTAGCATACCCTCCGTTATCGTTAATGAAAATCAATAGGGTGTTGGGAATTGTAAAGTATTCTTATGTATTATCCCCTGATTGCTTCACGTATCGCTTTAATTTAACTGGAATTACTTCTCTTGTTTTACGGTCTATGAAACAATTTAATCTATAAAAGCCCCATGTGGCTATTGAAAACCAAACAGTAAAACCAAATAAGGGTAATATAATCCTACTAGCGGATTTTAAAATACCCAAATCAAGGAGCATTGTATGGTACAATACGGAAAAAAAGATTCCAACAACAGCAAATATATAATTTAGTGGCTTTTGTTTTGGCAAAAAGTAAAAATACAAAATAAAAAATATTGACCACGATAAACTGGGAAAAAGATGAACGCCTATGAATCCAAAAGGTCCGTAATTTATCCAAGAAAATAGTCCAGTAATATATCCAAAACTATGAACCAGAACATCAATTATTCCACCAAAAATGATTCCATAAATAGACAAACGTTGGATTTCTTGTCTCGGTACATTTGCTATCAGGATGATTGCGAAAATTACTGTAAAGATAGGATAGATAAAGTATTTGGGCATTGTTGTTAACCTCTTTTTGTTTTACATTAAGTTTTTATTTAGAATATCCATATCTAAGCTTAATATTCTGACGAGAGCTAATTGCGCGCACCAATTATTGAAAGTATAGAAGCAGTCTGTTAGGTATGTTTTTCAAAAGAGTAAAACAACAAACGGGATACTTCCCGTTAATCAAACACCTTTTGCAACTATAATTTAGTTGAGATCCACCGAAACAGACAGAACCGACATCAATACTCCACCTTTTAAGGTTATATAATTTAATTATAATGCCATTTTTTACTATTGTTAACATAAGTAAAAGGCTTCATAACTCAGCCAAGTGCGTTGGGTTGCTGGAAAATACGATGAAAACGGTTCTTTTTCTTCACCCTAGGGAAAGATTGACGGTCTTTTTTTGGGCAGGATTTCCAACTGGTTTCTCGAATAAGTGTAAATGAAGTTAATTTGCGGGAGGTAGTTATGGATAAGAAGGACATTGTCAAAATGGCGACATGGTTTGTGAAAGACTCAGAGCGCAATCTTATATCTAAGGAAATTGCGCTTTCAGAGACGGTTGTTGGTATGAAGATTTTTGAGACTCCAATTTTTGCTTTTGGTGCTGCAGATGATCAGTATTTTCAAATATTGAAAGAGCCATTAGTAATAGGACAACACTTTATGCCTCCCCAAGAATGGTTACCCCAGCCCAAAACGGTTATCTCCTTTTTTCTACCCTTTACCGAGGCAGTAAAAAAGGGCAACAGTCGAGATATGTCATGGCCTTCAGA
>DOPS01000234.1:18023-20437 GCA_003512645.1 Desulfosporosinus sp. | reverse complement strand
GAAGAGGTAGGGAAAACAGCTCGCCACCATACATATTTCGAGATGTTGGGAAACTTTTCGTTTGGTGACTACTTTAAAAATGAGGCAATTCCCTGGGCTTGGGAGTATATAACCGAGGTATTGAAAATCCCAGTGGAAAAGCTTTGGGTAACTATCTATCCTGAAGACGAAGAAGCCAGAATGATTTGGGAGAAAGCGGGCGTTAAGTCCGATCGAATCTTAGGAGATCCTGAAAATTTTTGGGCCGCCGGTCCTACAGGGCCGTGTGGACCTTGTTCAGAAATATATGTCGATCTTGGAGAGGCCAGGAGTTGTGACAAACCTGGTTGTGCTATGGGCTGTGATTGTGATCGCTTTTTAGAGATCTGGAATTTAGTCTTCATGCAGTATAACCGCGATGAAGCGGGTGTCCTAACCCCTCTTCCGAAGCAAAACATTGACACAGGTATGGGTTTAGAGCGGATTGCGTCAGTGATGCAAGGGGTTGAGACCAATTTCGATACGGATCTATTCCGTCCCATTATTGACCATGTGGCAACCTTAGCTGGAGTTAAATATAGGGAAAATGCCAAAAATGATTTGGCTTTAAAAGTGGTGTCTGACCACGTTCGAGCTGTGTCGTTTATGTTAGCAGATGGGATTCGCCCGAACAATGAAGGTAGAGGGTATGTTCTGCGACGTATTCTGCGGCGCGCTGTCCGGTACGCCAAACTTCTGGGAATTGACAAACCGTTCTTGGAATCAGCTTTTCAGGTGATCCAAAAAGATTACTCTGAGGCCTATCCAGAGCTTAAGGAAAATGAGAATTTTATTTTAAATCACTTAAACTTAGAAGAAAAGAACTTCCAAGCAACTTTGGAGCAAGGCACTCAGCTGTTGCAGGAAAAGGTTAAAGCACTTATGAAACAAGGGGAGACTGTTCTAGCCGGAACGGATGCTTTTTATCTCTATGAAACCTATGGCTTTCCGGTAGAGTTGACGGAAGAAATGCTTGAAGAGCAAGGCTTAACCGTTGATATGGGGGCATTTCAAACTGCGGCAGAAGAGCATCGCCTGAAGGCAAAAGAGCAATCTCAGCAAATGCGTGCTGTGGTTGAAAGCCCACAACTCATGGAAAAAGCTAAACTCTTAGGGCTGACTCCATTTGTTGGTTATGAGAGGCTTTCAGTAGCGACTCGAATTGAAGGGTTGTTTGTTAGTGGCGAGGAGAAGCAGGATGCCGGTGAAGGGGAAGAGGTCCTGATCTTCCTTGCTGAGACTCCTTTTTATGCAGAAAGCGGCGGTCAGGTGTCTGATTGGGGAGTGATCCGAACCCCTCGTGCCGAGGCTCGTGTGCTTGAAGTGAAAAAAGGTGTTACCGGCACCCTTTATCACCGTGCTCAGGTAACCACAGGAGTGTTGCACGTTGGGGAAACAGTCGATGCAGAAATAGATCTCGTTGCCCGCCAAGCCACCTCTCGCCATCACAGCGCAACGCACCTGCTTCATTTTGCCCTGCGCTCTGTTTTGGGGGAACATGTCCAGCAAGCAGGGTCTTTAGTTTCTCCAGAACGCCTGCGTTTTGACTTTACCCATTTTTCTCCGCTGACGGCGGAGGGACTTAGAGCAGTTGAGGGTATTATTAATGAAGCCGTGCTGAAAAATCTGCCGGTAGATGCCACTGAAATGCTCTTGAAAGAGGCTAAACTGAGCGGGGCTACGGCACTTTTCGGAGAGAAATATGGAGAAACAGTTCGAGTTGTTAATATGGGAATGGTCAGCAAAGAACTGTGCGGTGGGACGCATGTTAAAAATACTGGAGAAATCGGGCTGGTGAAAATTCTCAGCGAGGGTGGAATCGGGGCTGGTCTGCGTAGGATTGAGGCAATCACAGGCTTAGAGTCCTTAGCGTATTTCCGTGCTCTTGATGAACAAGTCATGGAAGTTGCCCAAAACCTTAAAGCCCAACCCTTAGAAGTAGGAAAACGCGTCCAAGGGTTGATGACTCAAGTCAAAGACCTTGAACGGGAAATTGGCCAACTTCAGGCAAAACTCGCCAAGAATGAAGTGGAAGGATTGCTAAAACGGGTTACTGAGATCGAGGGAATTCCAGTCTTAGCCTCTACGGTGCATGTTTCTGATATGGAAGGCCTTCGTCAAATGGCAGATCTTTTACGAGCCAAACTCAAGTCTGGAGTCATCGTCTTAGGTGCGGCAAGCGAAGGTAAGGTGAATTTTGTGACGGTTGTAAGCCCTACAGGTTTAAGTGGGTTACATGCCGGACAGATTATAAAAGAAGTTGCTAAAATTACGGGCGGAAGCGGAGGCGGCCGGCCGGACATGGCTCAAGCTGGAGGCAAAGATCCTAGTAAACTGGGTGAAGCCATTGATCGTGTATCAACAATAGTAAGAGGATTTCTTAAAAAATAGAGAAG
>DOPS01000234.1:1093-17964 GCA_003512645.1 Desulfosporosinus sp. | reverse complement strand
CAAGAAAAAGGCTATGACCCAATAAATCAGATGGTTGGCTATCTCATGTCTGGCGACCCCGTATATATTACGAGCCACAATCAGGCACGCGCGATGATTCGTAAACTTGAACGCTTTGAGCTGATTGAAGAGTTGGTCAGAACCTACTTGCAAGAAAAGTAAAGAAAAGTAGCTAAAGCTAATGTAAAGTTAAAGTAGCTAGAGCTAAAGCTAATTAAAGTAAAGTAAAGTAAAAGTAAGTAATGCTAAAGCTGAAACCCTCACTCAAAGTGGTGAGGGTTTCAACTTTAGCGATGCATTAGGCACGAGGCGAAGCGAGTAACACCATGCGAGGCACGTTACTCGAAGCACGCGAAATAAGAGTCTGAAACGAGATATTCTAATCTCGGACTTCGAACTTCGGACTTCGCACCTCGCGTTTCGAAAGGAGTATGAGATGCGTCAGGTCAAACTTGGTTTATGGGGATCGGAAGTTTCAGAGGTGTGCTTTGGAAGTTTAGCTATATCCCCATTACAAGGACGTTTGACAGCGGCTGAAGGGGCTAATGTTTTGCGCTATGCTCTTGAACAAGGGGTTAACTGGATTGACACGGCAGAAATCTATGCCAATTATGAGCAAATTGCTACGGTCATCAAAGATTATCCTGACGTTCAAATTGTTAGTAAGAGCTACGCAGTGACGGCGGAGGAAATGCGTTTGAGCCTGGAAAAAGCTCGTACTGCTCTTAATCGAGATACGCTCGACTTTTTTCTACTCCATGAGCAGGAAAGCGCTTTAACTCTCAAGGGGCACATTAGGGCTTGGGAAGAACTCCTAAAAGCCAAGGAAAAGGGGATTGTGCGCTGGATTGGCCTTTCAACCCATGCCGTGGCAGGAGTCAGGGCTGGGGCGCTTCAGCCTGGGCTTGATGTGATCCATCCCATCTTAAATTATCAGGGTCTAGGGATTATCGATGGTAAATTAGAGGAGATGCTTGAGGCAGTTACTTTTGCTGCGGAAATTGGGATTGGGATTTACGCCATGAAAGTTTTCGGGGGCGGTCATTTGACGAATGATCCAGAAAAAGCCGTAGGTTTTATCCAAAAGATTCCGGGTGTGCAAGCTTTAGCTCTGGGAATGTCCAGCCGGGAAGAAGTGGATTATAATTTGCTCTTGGTTTCAGGACAAGAAATCCCTCCGAAGTTGCGGGAAAAAGTCAAGTGCAGAGAACGAAAACTATATGTGGCTGATTGGTGCCAAGGGTGTGGGTTATGTTTGGAAGCATGCCCTCAGGGTGCATTGAGGATTGAAGAAATAGCCGTTGTGGATAATGAGGTCTGTGTGCTTTGTGGGTATTGCGGGAGAGCTTGTCCGCATTTTTGTCTTAAAATTGTGTAAATATCTGGAGGAAACTATTATGCGGATTATGGGGTTAGATTTTGGCTCGAAGACGATTGGTGTGGCGATGAGTGATGCTTTATTTTGGACGGCCCAGGGGGTTAAAACCATTAAACGGTCCAAGAAGGAAATCGAAGAGTTGCGTGAACTCATTCGCGAGTATGAGGTGATGGAGATTGTCGTAGGTTATCCTAAAAATATGAATGGAACCTTGGGGCCCCGTTGTGCCTTGACAGATGAGTTTACAGAGGTTTTGCGTTTAGAGTTTGGGCTTCCGGTGGAATTGTGGGATGAGCGATTAAGCACGGTGGCAGCACAGCGGACGCTTCTGGAAGCGGATGTGTCGCGCTCGAAGCGAAAGCTTGTGATTGATAAGATGGCAGCTGTTTTTATACTCCAAGGTTATCTGGATCGTCGACAGTCAAGAAATATTCAGGCTGATATTTGACAATCATTACCTACAATAGTACAATGACCATATTCTTTGATAAGAGGTGAAATACATGTCCGACCAACCACATAACCATGATGAGCATGACGCTGAGGAATTTGACACAGTCGTACTCACAGATGACGAGGGAAAAGACCACGAGTTTCTCCATCTCGATACCTTGGAACTTGAAGGCTCGACATACTTTGTTCTGATGCCTATTACAGACGAGGATACCGAAGAAGAGGATGCAGATGAGGCTATTATTCTTAAATTAGGCAAAGATGCTGAGGGCAACGAAATGCTCCAAGACATCGAAGACGATGAAGAGTGGGAAAAAGTTGCTGACGCTTGGGAGAACTTAGTTGAATCCGAAGACGACGAAAAAGAATAAACTCTTGTCACCTTTGTTTTCATAGCTGCAAAGAACCTGTTGAGACGATCTCAGCGGGTTCTTATGTTTTCATAAAGAAAATTTCATAGTTTATAATGAAAGTTAATAAATCTGGAGATAAACGTTAAGCTCTGCGGAAATACTAAGATTGATGAAAGCAGAGGAGTGTGGATTTTGAAGCAAATACGACAAACATGGATGCGGACTTTCTATACAACGTTAGGTTTTCTATTGCTAACGTTCCTATTAATCGGATGTATCCCTTCAAGTCACACCTTAGAGAATGAAAGTACGTCGCATAATAAGGTAGGAACCAAAACAAAATCTATTGTTATTTCAAATGGCGTAAAAGTGGATGATTTAGATCTCAGCGGCACCCTAGTATCTGAAGCACCCACGAAAATAGATACCTGGGCAAATGACAAGCTGGAAGAAACGCGAATCCTGTTGTACAATGAAAAAGAGATTCCGATTTCCTTAAGAGACATGGGTATTGAAGTAGATACAGAGAAGGTAGTTGAAGAGGCCCAACGTATCCCTGGATTGGCAGTGTCAAGTGTGCTTAAAGTCGATCCTTTAGTTGCAAGTCAGGCGCTTCAGGAAAGGTTGAAGAAATTTAATCGCCCAGCAAAAGATGCCTCTTATAAGATCGAAAAGGATAAGGTGGTTATTCAGCCGTCAGAGAGTGGCCAGACAGTGGAAGTTGATCGGTTAATCGGGGATATTCTAAAATCCTCTCTAACTGAGGTTCCGTTAAGGATAGACCTTCCAATGAAAGAGGTTCCGGCAACAGTGACGACTGAGTCGATAAAAGCTTTGGCTTTTGATTCGGTGATCGGGGAGTTCACTACAAAGTTTTCAGTCAAAGAGGAGAATCGTTCTGCAAATTTAACTGCGGCCGCTAAAGCTTTGGACGGCAAAGTTCTTCTTCCGGGGGAAACTCTTTCATTCAACCAGACAGTAGGTCCCCGAGAGCCTGAGACAGGGTACAAAGAGGCCTACGTAATTGTCAAAGGGGAATATGTGCAAGGAACCGGAGGTGGCATCTGTCAAGTCTCTTCGACGTTATATAATGCTGTCTTGCTAAGTAATTTAGAAATTATAGAACGGAAACCTCATGAGGTTGTCGTTAGTTATGTACCTCCAGGTCAAGATGCAACCGTCAGTTATCCTAATCTTGATTTTAAATTTAAAAATAATTCCACGAGTATCGTCTATTTGCGGACAGATGTAAAAGCAGGTGCTCTTACTGTTCGGCTATGGGGTAAGAAGACGGGATTATCCATCAGTATTGAACGACAAGTGGAGAAAGAACTCAACTATAAGGTAGAGAACCGCCTTGACTCCAAACTTTCTGCAGGACGAGTTGTTCAGGAGCAAAAAGGTTCGAAGGGGATCGTTGTCAACACCTGGAAGGTGACTCGAGACAAGGATGGCAATGAAGGCAAGCAGTTTTTGGGTCGTGACTGGTATGCACCGACCAACCAGATTTTTCGTGTGGGGACTCGAGGTATTTCTGAAACATAGTGGAGAGGGAGTGAGAAATGTCCAGAAAGAAAAAGTCCTTCGGCATCGGTATCTTAAAGTGGGTTATTCTACTTTCCATGGCTGGGGGTTTTGGTTTATTGTCTTGGTGGTCTTGGGCTATAAAGCCCTATTCGACTACTGACAATAGTGTAAAGATTACGATTGCTCCGGGAACAACGGCTGCTCAATTAGCTGGGGAATTAGAACAGCGTCAGCTGATTCGCAGTGCATGGGCGTTTAGATATTTAGCGCGTGTACGGAACGATGAATTCAAGCTTTATGTTGGGGATTACCAATTAGCTCCGATGATGTCCCCGGAGGAAATGATCAATCGCCTGACAAAAGGGGCAACGATGTTAGATGCCCAGCGTGTGACTATTCCAGAAGGGTATACCACAGAACAAATTATTGATTTATTAGTACAGAAGGGGATCTCGAATAAAACAGATTTGACCAAGGTGATTACGGAAGACACCTACCCTTATTCATTTCTGAAAAATACACCTAAAGGGGTCCATCGTCTAGAGGGATATTTATTTCCCAATACTTATGAAATTAGTAGGCAATCGAGCCCTCATGCAATAATCGATATCTTTCTTAAACAGTTTGAGAAAGAACTCACTTCTGACGTACAGACTCAACTCGATAGCAAGAAGTTTTCCGTTTCCGAGTGGGTTACCCTAGCTTCTTTAGTCGAAAAAGAGGCGGTGAAAGAATCAGATCGCCCTTTGATCGCTGCCGTGTTTCTGAATCGGCTAAAGATTAACCAACCTCTTCAATCCTGTGCTACTATCCAATTTTTGCTCGGCACTCCCAAACCGGTGCTTTATGAAAAGGATCTTCAGATTCCTTCACCGTATAATACCTATCTCCACCCAGGCTTGCCACCAGGACCGATTGCCAATCCCGGTCATGCCTCCTTAGAAGCAGTCTTGAATCCGGCTAAAACGGATTTTTTATACTTCGTGGCTAAAAAGGACGGGTATCATGCATTTGCTAAAACGTACGCAGAGCATTTAAAGAATGTGAAATTATATCAGTGACCCATGTTGAAGATTTGTTCGACGTCTTTGTCTCCGCGGCCGGATAGATTGACGATTAGGATTTGGTCAGGATTCATGGTAGGAGCGAGCTTAAGGGCATAGGCGACTGCGTGTGCACTCTCAAGGGCTGGGATGATGCCTTCAGTTCTAGAAAGTCTGTGGAAAGCGTCCAGGGATTCTTGGTCGGTAATGCTCACATACTCGGCACGACCGATATCTTTCAGGTAGCTGTGTTCTGGTCCTACACCGGGATAGTCCAGACCAGCTGAAATGGAATGGGTGGCAAGGGGCTCTCCATGTTCGTCTGCCATGACGTAACATTTAAAACCATGCACGATTCCAGGTGCTCCGGCAGTGAGGGGGGCTGCATGTTTTCCGGTTTCTAAGCCTAGACCAGCTGGCTCGACCCCTATGAGTCTGACGTTTGAGTCGGGGATGAAATTAGCAAACATGCCGATGGCGTTGCTTCCACCGCCGACACAAGCCATGACTGCGTCGGGGAGTTTCCCCTCTGCTTCCAGGATTTGTTGGCGTGCTTCCCGGGAAATAATCGATTGGAAGTGTTTGACTAGGGTGGGGAAGGGATGTGGCCCCACAGCCGAACCAAGCATATAAAAGGTTGTTTCATAATTAACGGCGAAATCTCCAAGGGCTGCGTCTACAGCATCTTTTAGAGTGCGTGTTCCGGAAGTTACGGAAATCACTTTGGCTCCCAAGAGTTCCATCCGGAAGCCATTGAGGGATTGGCGCTTCGTGTCTTCTTCTCCCATATAAATGACGCATTCCATGTCAAAGAGGGCACAGGCCGTTGCTGTGGCTACCCCGTGTTGCCCTGCGCCAGTTTCTGCGATGACTCGTTTGGCTCCCATGCGTTTAGCAAGCAAGGCTTGACCTAGGACGTTGTTAATTTTATGGGCACCGGTATGGTTTAAATCTTCTCGTTTGAAATAGATTTTTGCTCCGCCTAATTGTTTGGAAAGTTTTTCTGCGAAGTAGAGTGGGTTGGGACGGCCAACGTATTGGCGTAGATAGTAGTCAAGTTCCTCGTTGAAGGCAGGTTCGTCCTTATACGTCTCAAAGGCATCGTCCAATTGATTTAGAGCATCCTGTAGTTGGGGTGGGACAAAACTTCCGCCATATTGACCAAAATATCCTTTTTCCATTTCGAATTCCTCCATCACTCATTTATTTTTTGAAACTAAAAAACTTTCCGCCCTGTAAAGGACGGAAAGTTAATTTCCATTATGCCACCTTTTCGCACAGGTTCTAACAGAACCCATACTTCAGTTCTTAGATACGGAGTAGTCTCGAATCTCGTGCCTATTGAAAACTACTAGCGCCAAGCCTCAGCGAAGGCGGTCGTTTAGTTGTTCTTGGCCCACCTGAAATTTATACTTTCAAATTTGGTACAAATAAGCAGATGCGGAGAGTCGACCTCTCGATATCCGTGTCTCTGTAACGGGAAACCCCCGGTATCACCTACTGACGCCAAAGCGTGTTCGGATTACGACTCTGAAATCCATTCGGTCTACAGGAAGTGTATCAGACTCTCACCAGCTCTGACTCGCTAGAACATTCCACAAAAGACTTACTAATTCTCATCATTGTCTTGCATGTTAATTTTCTGTATTGTAATATAGCAGAAGGTACTTCGTCAAGGGGTGTTGTGTAAAAGATTTTTCTGAGAGCTGACTTTCAGCTTATTTGCTTAACAATCCTCGAAGGGGGTTGAATTCAATCACAGGTGAAAGTATAATAATGACAAATATTACCATAAGAAAGGGCAATCGGAGATGTCGGATCGAATTTATTCAATTGAAGAAATAAGATATTGTCCGTAATGTAGCCCAGTAGTGTAGTATGGGGTTGAGAAGGTTTGGCTTTTTGGCTCTTATGTAAGGGGAAGCTAAAATTGTTGGAAAGATCGAAGGCTCTATTGGTAGAAAGGAGGACGGGCGATTATGTGCCCCTATGATATTGAAATAGAAAACATAAAAAATCAACTTATTAAGAAGTATCATCCTATGGACATCATTCTTTTTGGTTCCTGCGCCAAAGGTAGGGTTTCTCGAAGTAGTGATGTGGATATTTGTATAATTCTTGAAACGAACGATAAAAGGAAAATAGTCAGAGATATATTGATTGAAGTAGAATATAAAGTGGATTTGGATGTAGTGGTTTACACCCCACAAGAATGGCAAAATAACATGGATGATCAGGCGACATTTCCAGGTATTATTAAGAGGACAGGGGTGAGTTTGATTGGTTGATCCTCTCATTGTAAGCAAAGAAGACACTGAAGAGTGTTTTAGGATAGTTAATGGGGTCTTAGCAAGAATAAGTGAATCGATTGGTAGTTAGCAAAGCGGCTGTCTCAAAGGAAAAATATAATTTCTACTTTGCGACAGCCGCTATCTATTTGCGCACCATTAATTTCTTAATTGCCCAATCAAGCCCCTCTAGGGTTAACTCAAACATCGGAAAAATATCGCGCACTATTTTTAACGTTTGGTAGCCGTGAACACGGTCCCAATATTTCTCGGGTAGAGGATTGAGCCAAACGTTATAGGGGAACTTCTTAGCTATCCGCTGTAACCAGGTAATCCCGGGTTCTTCATTGCCAAGACCCCAATAGATGTTACCATCGCTCATCATCAATTCGCTGGGAGCCATGGCTGCATCCCCGATTATAACCACTCTGTAGTCTGAGCTAAGCGAACTCAGAATGTCCTCAGTTTTAACGGCTTTTCTGGGGTTATTTGAAGCATCCAAATACAGCAGGTCATAGATACAGTTATGGAAGTAATAAAACTTCAAATCCTTAAAATGGGAAGATTTATGGACCGCTGAGAACAATTGGCTACAGATATTGGCATAAGGCGTCATCGAACCACCGACATCCATCAGAACGATAACCTTGACCGAGTTTTTGCGGGGTCTCGTCCAGACCAACTTTAAGCGTCCGGCATTTTTACAGGTTTCATCAATCGTATCATCTAAATCCAGTTGGTCTTTGAGGCCATCTAGGCGCGTACTAAACTGACGCAGCTTGCGTAAAGCCACTTCGAACTGACGGACTCCTAACGTTTCATCACTGCGATAGTCACGGTAATTCCGCTCAGATGCGACTTTCACCGCGGATTGCCCATAGGACTCACCCCCGATGCGCACTCCACCAGGATGAAAACCAGAGTGTCCGAAGGCTGAGGTCCCGCCCGTACCAATCCAATTACCTCCACCGTGATGAGCACCATCTTGGGTGCGCAAACGTTCTTCCAAAGCGGCTTTTAAACTCTCCCAATCCGGCAAGCCCAATTTCTTTAACAGCTCGTTGCGTTCTTCTTCAGAGAACATTTTTGGAGGCAAAGGATTTTCCATCCATTTCGAAACCTGATCCAATAATTGTGCTGGGGTTTCTATTCCTTGAAAATACTTCTGAAACGCAAGATCATATTGGTCAAAATGACTTTCACTTTTAACCAAGATAGCTCTGGCCAAATAATAAAAACCAGACAGACTAGAGTCGGCTAAGCCAACTGAAAGGGCCTCCATCAAGGTCAGCCATTCTGTGATAGAAACGGGAATCCCCTCACGACGCAGTGTATAGAAAAAGTTTGTATACATAGTCTACCAGCCGCGTTTGGCTCGAGACGAATTATCAGTCCCGCGCGTATGAAGTTGCCTTAAGGTCAAATCAAAATCCTGATTTTTCTTTAACAAGGCCCCTAAGAAAGGAATTTCCTGAGCAATCTTACTGGGCTCGATACCACCGATCGTCAAGGCTTGAACCCAATCCAGAAGTTCGCTAGTACTGGGTTTTTTCTGTAAACCTGAGATACTACGCAACCAATAGAATGCTTTTAAAGCTTCAGCGAGTAATTGCTTTTCCAAGTCTGGAAAATGGACATGCACAATCTCTTCCATCATTTTTTGGTCAGGAAAGTCAATATAATGGAAAACACAGCGCCGCAAGAATGCATCAGGTAGTTCCTTTTCGGCGTTGCTTGTTATAATGACGATAGGCCTATGGTTTGTCGTGATGGTTTCGCCCGTCTCCGGTATGTAAAAATTCATGACATCTAATTCCCAGAGTAAATCATTGGGAAATTCTAAGTCTGCCTTATCGATCTCGTCAATCAAGAGGACGACCCGCTCAGTCGATTCAAAGGCCTCACCTAATTTGCCAAGCTTAATGTATTGTTTAATGTTAGAAACATTCTGCTCCCCAAATTGACTGTCATAGAGGCGCTGGACTGTATCATAGACATAAAGACCATCCTGAGCTTTGGTGGTCGATTTAATATTCCAGATTATCAAGCGCAAACCAAGTGAACGAGCAATACTTTCCGCTAAGACTGTTTTGCCGGTGCCAGGCTCTCCTTTAATCAAGAGGGGCCTTTTTAAAGCCACTGAGATGTTAACGCTGTTCTGAAGATCATTTGAAACGATATAATCCTCAGTTCCTTGATAAGATAATTGTTCAGTCATTCTATGGGTGCCTCCTCAACGTTTTGAACTTCTTTTAACATAATAATACCACTATTGTATAAGGTTTGAGTAAAATTTGTCAAAGTTTTGCAAATAATAAGAATCAATCCCAAGGGGCACAAAACTTTATTAGAATGCCCTTGTTTATGATAAACTATATCAATAAGCTAATCGAAACGGGCTTAGAGTAAATGTTAGGGGAATTCTTGATGAGAAAACCAGAATTGTTAGCGCCTGCGGGAGATTGGGAAAAGTTAAAATACGCTCTGGCCTATGGAGCGGATGCGGTTTATATGGGTGGTCAGGTTTTTGGCCTTCGGGCTTATGCCGGAAATTTCAATTCAGAGGAAATGGAGAAGGCAGTCCTTTGGACCCATGGCTTGGGTAAGAAACTCTATGTGACGGTAAATATCTTTGCTCATGAACCTGATTTTGAGGAACTTCCGGCTTATCTCAAGCAGTTGGAAAAACTGGGAGTGGACGGAGCTATCGTCTCTGATCCGGGCATCATAGCGATGGCCCAAGAAGTCGCCCCTCGATTACCTCTGCATTTAAGCACCCAAGCGAATAGCACGAATTCCTATTCAGTGCGATTTTGGCTCAAGCAAGGGATAGAGCGGGTCGTCCTGGCTCGAGAGCTTACCCTTGAGGAACTACGGGAGGTGCGTTCCAAGGTTGAGGGAGGGCTAGAGGTCTTTATTCATGGCGCAATGTGCATGTCCTATTCTGGGCGGTGCTTACTAAGTAATTATTTAACCGGACGGGATGCTAATCGGGGCGAGTGTACCCAGCCCTGTCGTTGGGGATATAGTCTGGTCGAGGAAAAGCGTCCGGAGCAAAGCTTCCCGATTGAGGAAGATGAACGCGGGACCTATGTCTTTAATTCCCATGATCTATGTCTTTTGCCGCATCTACCTTTGTTAAAGACTATTAACCTGGACAGCTATAAGATTGAGGGACGGATGAAAAGCGTTCAATATGTAGCCAGCACAGTCAAAGTCTATCGTGAAGCCATCGACACGCTGTGGGATCAGGGGGAGGAAGCGTTTCAAGAGAAGCTCCCTGAGTGGTTGGAAGAGATGGATAAAGTCAGCCACCGAGACTATTCACCGGGATTTCTGTTCGGCAAACCAGGGGCCAAGTCGCATAACTTAGAGTCCTCACATTATGTGAGAGATTATGACTTCGTCGGGGTGGGGTTGTTGGAAGATGAGAATGAGCACGCTGAAGAGGATGTCAATAAGAATCTGTGCAATGAAGTCAAGCTGAATAAGAGAGAATGCGACGATTTTGACTCGTTCAATAATTATACGGCTTGGATCGAGCAAAGGAATAATTTTAAGCGGGGAGAGGTATTAGAGGTACTCACCCCACAGGGTGCGTCTTGGTCCTTTGAGGTCAAGGAAATGTGGGATACTGAGGGGGAACCTGTTGAAGTCGCTCGTCATGCCCAACAAAAGATAAGGATGGCGGTACCCGAGGAAATTCTACCGTATAGTATTTTGCGGCGGGCGAAGATCGGAAAAAGATAGATTAAAAACTGTAAACGAATATATCAGGGCGCTAATTATTACTTTTGATTTCTTTACAGTAGTATTAGAGATATCTGTTTTAAGGTCGCAGATTAAGGAGACGATTGGGTGAATGCTTTGGAGCAAAAAAGCTTTCTGTTTGCGGATGCTGATGTCATAGTTCATGCGCGTTTAGAACGAGTGGAAATGCAGATGTTGGATAAACTGGTTGAGGGCTTAGGGCATCTTGGCATTGTGACTACGACAAATAAGGCACTAGGTGAGGTTATGATTCAAACGACCAAGGATTGCTGGCCAGACTTAAAGAAAGCCATAGAAATGATGCCGTTTGAGATAGAGTTTTTTGATGATTAGAAGAATTATATTTGACTTTTTACACAAAAAACAAAGAGCAGTTAAGATTAAGGAGAATAGCTGATGAATTATCCAGAAGTGCAGAAGGACCCTCAAGTGAACTCTATATTTGAGAGCATTGACCTTATC
The DNA here is from genome assembly GCA_003512645.1 of Desulfosporosinus sp. Lineage (GTDB taxonomy): Bacteria > Bacillota > Desulfitobacteriia > Desulfitobacteriales > Desulfitobacteriaceae > Desulfosporosinus. The sequence continues at coordinate 6,689 of DOPS01000234.1, read as the reverse complement.
ATCAAAGGCCGAATAAATCGGTCGGAAATCCAAATGTTATGCAAGCTAGTTGAGGGTTTGGGTCATCTTGGTATTGTCACCACGACGGACAAAGCACTGGGAGAGGTTATGATTCAGACGACGAAGGATTGCTGGCCAGAGTTGCAGAAGTTAATTGAAAATATGCCGCTTGAGATAGAATTTATTTAAAACAAAGAGAAGAAGGAACTCGATTCGAGTTCCTTCTTCTCTTTGGAAAACTGCGCTTGGAACAACCGGTGCATTGTAAAGAAATATTCAGATGTCGGAGGAGCAATTGTATGTAAATCATAGAATTGGGTTGAATTCTATAAGCTGAAATTGTATAATAATAACAAATATTACCATAAGAAAGGGCGTTCGGAAATGTCTAAACAAATTTATTCAATCGAAGAAATAAGAGATATTGTTCGTGATGTCGCCCAACAATATGGGGTTGAACGGGTTTGGCTCTTTGGCTCTTATGCAAGGGGCGAGGCAAGGCAGGATAGTGATATTGACCTGCGTATTGACAAGGGTCAGATAAGAGGACTTTTTCAGCTTTCAGGTTTTCATTTAGATATTGAGGAAAAGCTTAATACTCGTGTCGATATTCTAACTACTGAAAGTCTGAACGAGAAGTTCTTGAGAAGGATAAGCAGGGAGGAAATTGTACTCTATGGACAGTAACGAAAGAAACGCCGACATTTTGGAGCATATCATCAAATATTGCAACGAGATTTTCCATACACAGGAGTACTTTGGTAATTCCTTTGAGGTTTTCAACGCTAATTCAATTTATAGAAATGCGGTAGCCCTGTGCATTCTTCAAATCGGAGAGTTGTCAGGTCACCTAACTGATAACTTTAAGGAGATTTACAGCGGAGTACCATGGAGAAATATTAAGGGCATGAGGAATATTATGGCCCATAAATATGGAGATATTGCCATTCCAACCGTATGGGAAACCATTAATCATGATGTGCCGGAGTTATGTGATTACTGTAATAGCATTTTAGAAAAGTGTCGTGTTCTTTAACCTTCTTGCAGCCGATAGCCACGGTTGACCTAGTGGACCTGAACTGAAGCCAAGATTCCCAGAAGCCTAGCCCAAGAACCCCCAAAGTACTGCTTACACTCCCATCAAACTGGCCTAGAGGAGCGCTTTTCTGCTAAGCGGATGCGTTTGTGGAGCCGCGCTAAGGTGAGCGCCGACGGTTCGCGTCCCCGTAGCGCGCCGTAGGTTCACATGCAGAAATGCCCAGAGGTTCGGACGCGCTCGCGAACCGTCCAGCGAGCCAGCGGTGGAACTCGCAGACGCGTGCAGAAAAGTGCTCCTCCCCATAGCAAATCCCAAGTACTCTTTATCCAAAGAACTACTCCATAATTTTCATTCATCAGTGGTGCCGCCTAGCGGCATGGTAGTCTGATATATTAAAAAAGGGGCTGATGCTTACGAACTTTCAGTACGTTTTGCAACAGCCCCTTTGACGATTCCGCCACTTTCGACCCGTAAAAGATACTTCAACGAGACTAATTTAGTTAGCCAGGTCTCCTTTGATTTTCTGGATTGTTTTAAGAGGTAGGCCTGTGATTTTAGCTACAATTTCAGGTTCTAGCCCTTCATTCAATGCATTACGGGCGACTTCTTGCTTACCTTCCATCTTACCTTCTTGCTTACCCTCCAACTTGCCTTCAACTCTGCCTTCGGCCTTACCTTCTTCTTTTAGCCATTCTTCAATCTGGGTCATGCGCAGCACCTCCAGTAATTTTTTCTTATAGTCTTCGGGTAGAAATTTGTCCGTAATAGCAATGATTGCACCGATAACAAAGCCGATTGATTTGCCATGGGATGCTTTGGCCAATTCTGCAGCTTTTAGGGTCATCTCTGCTTCGGGTTGTTGACTTTTCATTAAGGGTAGGAGTATCAGTTTCATGAGATCTGTTTCTTCTAATTTTAGCCCGTTCTCAACCAGGGTCTTTATTCTATGATATTCTGCATCGCCATCCATGCTCTTAAGAAAGACATTGGTGACTCTATAGCACAGGGAGCCTTTGTCCAGGAGTTCAGGCGCACTTTCTATACGACCTGAATAAATGATCGCTGTGTTGACATCCATGTTGTGTCTTTCAACAATTCGAGCTCCGTAGTAAGCAACTCGCCGCAGAAGATCTTCAGGTACTGTGGTCTGGAATTCCAAATGGAGCAGAGTATCGTCTTCTAAGAGGAAAACAAAGTCTACTCGCTTCTCTTTTGCCTCTACAACGGGTAAAACCGTGGGCATAATGCCAACAATCTTCGCTGTCTTAAGCCCAAACACTGTTAACGCTTTGTTCTTGAACATCTCCGCTGTGGCTTTCATGATAATGTCGTTATTATGACCGCTGATCTTCGTCTCCAATGAGTATCACCTACTCCTATGTAAATATTATACTATAATCTGCATTGCTAAACTAGATATTCGAGTATTGGTTCAATGGTTTCGAAAATCAGAAGTGGAGAGAGCAAAGGAACTAGATTGTTGACGAAATCATGAGGAAGATTGAGGGAAAAGGGAATATTTCAAGCCTGACCCCATAGGCCATGCAAGCCTGACCCCATAGGCCATGACCCCATAGGCCATAGGCTTCCTATATCAGACCTTTAGGCTGAACTTATCTTCGGACTTAGTGGAGTAAAGGGGCTAGATAAAGGTTATAACTCCTACAAAATGGCAACATTTATAGGTAGGAGGGATAGTCTATTATGATACGACCAAGAAAAGAAGGCGGGTATACCCTAACTGAGCTGATGATAGTCATCGTTGTCGTAGGGTTTCTGGCATTCCCAGAGATGGAGCATATTAGAACAGCTGCCAAACTTACTGGGGTTCAATCAAACTATAGATCAGTAATAATGACAATCTACGGACTACAGAGCACGGAAGATGTAGCCACAAAATTAACGTCTTATTTTGGTGATTCAGAGAACCCTAAAGTTGAAGATATGACAAATCCAATTACCAACAAAATGGGCGTAGCAACTGTAGTGGCCCCCGCAGATGAACCAACACCGGCAGTCTATGTATTAGACGAGATTGTGACAACAGTGCCATCAGAAGTAGAGCAGTCCGATTATAAAGGAGCAGTCGTAGCAATTGTAAAGGCTGATAATAGCATTGTAGTCTATGGCTGTGACGAAGTTGGTAAGCTGATGACTGGTTTTCAAAGGACTATAAAACTATGATGGTGTAATTAGCTAAGACCCAGAATCCATTTATGACCTAACTAACGATTCTTTCCCTTTACATGGGGGCATATGTATCCTTGGAAAGGTAAAGAAAAAATAGAAATGGAGCTCTATTCAAAATAGAACTCCATTTTTCATTATTAGATTTGGTTTTCAACTCGGTTATGTGGAGGTCTGTAACCCAGACCCTAATTACCCCCAAAATGGAAATCTTTTTCCTTAAGATTATTGTAATATATCCTGACAGGGCCGTAATCTAACGTGTTATTACTACTCAGATAAAGTGAGGTTAGTTTGGTTAATTGCCCCAAAGGAGTAAAGTTCTCAACACTATTCGACGCTACGTCGAGAAAGGTAAGGGAGGTTAAACCTTTTAAGGCAGTGAGATCGTTAAGTCCACAGTTTCTTAAATCTAAGTGGTTTAGATTAGTCAGTTTTGCTAGCTGAGTTATCTTTTTGAGGTTATTTTTGCCAAGATAAAGAGTTTTTAAATTCGTAAAGTATTCCAACCCGTTGATATCTGTAATTCCAGAGTCGTAGGCAAATAAATCAGTGATCTCGAGGACATCACTTTTGTAGATTGCTGCATCTGGGTGTTTTCCTAGCCTCCGGCTAACAATCGTCTTTAAAGCAAGATCCGGGAATTTGATTTCACTGTCTGCGGAAACCTTAAGCGTTAAGCTAACCTTTTTGGTTGAGTCTGGAATTGTTCCTTCAAATTTGTAAGTACCTATCTTATTTAAATTGGCAGTATTTATACTCCAGGTAACGGGAAGAGTTTTGACAGTATTATCACTCATGGGTACTTCGACGGTTGATGGAAAAATGAAGTTACTGTTTTGGATGATTTCTGCTGTAATCTTATTCCAGATCGGAGTAACGGTCAAACTAAGATAAACATTATTGCTATAGTTCTTAATTGTTCCTTCCAATTCATAATTTCCAGTGGTTTGGGAAATAACAGAGGTCAAACTCCATGTTACCGGAACTTTCGCTTTTAACCCGTTGGTTGTGGTTACAGTAACGGTTTTCGGTGGATCATAGGTTTGTTGTTCTTGAACAGTGTCACTGAGGTTATCAACTGACGCTATCTGAGGGGGCAGAGTTGCGAGTGTTGATTCTGTAGAGGCGCTGATAACACTGGTGCCACCCATAATGTGGAGTTCGGAAATGATATTAGAGCTCAGGAACGAAAGTGCTGAGTTCGGAAGGGTATTGCCCTTAAGTAAAAGAAGGGGATTCTTGGTTTTTTGTGCTAAAGCAGAGGCGGCAAGAGCATCAGGGAAAATCTCACCTGTTGCAATATAGAGCGTATCTAGATCGAGACTATCCGCAAATCGCGTGATCAAGTTGATATTGCGTTCGTAAGGGTCTACTCCGTCAATAACTTCGAAATTTGGAAATTGATAGATCACTTCGTCACTAAGTTTTGAATTTTCCAAGATAAAACTTGCTGGGATTTTATTTTTACGTAAAAAAATCTTTTGACTTGCTGTAAGATCATGGGGAGGTACTAGTAGGAGGGGCATCTCATTGGCTGCTGCAATCGGACCTATGGACAAGGCATCTGGAAAATCTGTACCGAGCGCTACAAAAACGCCCTTGCTTAATCCGACTTTTAGAGCTACTTTGAGGGCTGTTTCATAACGATCCTGACCTGCTAGTCGTACAGCGGTAATACCCATGGAAGAAAGTTGATTTTCTACTTCTTTAGAGACAACCGCTTCCCCGCCAATGATATAGACTTTTTTAACGTTCAGTCGTTGCATCTCGTAAGCAGTGTCGCTATTTAAATCTTTGGAGCCTGTCAATAGTATCGGGGCATTATACTTATTAGCTAATGGTCCAGCGCTTAAAGCATCTGGATAATCCTCTCCGTAGGCGAGGATGGCTAAATCTGCCCCGTCAGGCCAGCCTCTTTGGCTAGCAGCTACGGTGGTTTGATATCTGTCATAGCCAGCAATTCTGTTCGTGGCTGTAGAGGCACTAGCCTTAGGCACATAGACAAACACAATGATGCTAATAAGGAACAAGCTTAGGATAAAGTGTTTCTTCGTAATCAAAATTCTCGTCCTGGTTTCTAAATACTGAACAATTCTATACATTTGCCCAGTATCTTCACTTTGCCGACTAAACAAAGTGGTAGCATCACAGGATTCAGCTACTAGGGTTAATACTCTCGTATCAAACATCCGCGAGCCTTTGGAGCACGACATCCATTAAGTACACCAGATGTGCGACGGTTAGTCGCCCTTAAAGGTCACTCCGCACAAGCCTTTCAACTAAGTGTACTTGTGCAGTGGTTTATTTTAAGTTCAATTGTTAAGCAATCCCCAGTAGTTCTTTCCTACGCACTAGCCATAAACCAGG
>DOPS01000234.1:0-1054 GCA_003512645.1 Desulfosporosinus sp. | reverse complement strand
TTCACTCCACTGACCCCATGCGTTCATTTTTTTAAAAGCGACCAGTTTTTTCTCAAGTACTAATTTATCCTGAAGAAGTTTTGGTACAGCTTCTTTTAAACCGTAACTTCGTCTTGCAATAACTAAAGCAGCACCATTGTGAACAGCCAAACCGTACTGGTGACAATACTTATACAAACCAATTTTACTTGTGAATTGAGGCTTTATTTTNNCAACTGCCTGAGCTACAAGCTCACCACATAAGTTTGTCCGCCGATTACCGCGACAGAAGGTTAATTCATGCTGCTTTAAATAAGTGTGGCCCTTGTAGTTGCCATTGATACCAACCTCGGTGAGTCCAAATCCATTGGGATTTGTATCGGTACCAATCACACTGAGGTGTCCAGTATAGATAACCTTCGCTTCAAGTTCATCAAACGTAATGTGAGCATAATAGTTACCTTCTCGTTTAAGTAACTCCACTTGGTAGGCTTCACCTCGTTCTAACGAATCCATAAACAATTGCCTATAAGGAATGCCGTTGACATTACCAGTCTTCTTAGACAGTTTTTGAGGTAGGTAAATCGGAATTAGTACTTTGATTGCTCTATTCTTGGGTGNNTTCCATTCCTTCTTTGTGATCAAACCTTTGCACCGCCTAAGAAACATTTCTTTAGTGCCAAACGTAACCGGCGGAAAGGTCTTACTCTCTTTGAGCACCGTCCAATAGCTTAGCTTGCGCTGACGTTTTGCTAATTTTGAAGTTAATGCTTTGACCTTGCGAACAGATAGCTTCGGGTTTTTAAGTTTCTTAACAAGTGCCTCAACCTTTTTCGTATAGTCTTCATGGTAGAGCTTGACGAGTACATGCTGTGACACAATAGTCTGCCTCGCCGATTCCACAGCGTCTTTAGCTTGTCGTATATTCAAATTGTACTTATGCGCCACAACTCTCTCCAGATCACCGATCACCTGACCTTCGAGTTGTCGCTTGAATGAGTAGCGAACTGCCGTACAGAAAACGAGCATCATGTGATCTAATAGCGCCTTTTGCTCACTTGTGAGGTCTATTAGA
>DOPS01000108.1:1754-11510 GCA_003512645.1 Desulfosporosinus sp. | reverse complement strand
TATTGAACATATAACCTATAAAGCCTTACCAATTTGCACAAGCTTGTCTGCCGCCTGTGCAACCTGTCTTATAGCCCCTTGCATTTGGCCTAGTCCATTAGCTTGTGTTTCAGTAACTTCAGCTAACTGTACTACTGCTTCCAACATTGTGCCCACCGAAGCCAAGATCGCATGCACGCTAGCTTCAATGTTCACTACAGAATCCTTTGTTCCTTCAGCTAGCTTTCGCACTTCGCCAGCCACCACAGCAAAGCCACTTCCCAATTCTCCAGCCCGGGCTGCCTCGATGGAAGCATTAATACCAAGAATGTTGCTCTGAACTGAAATTTGCTTAATGGTCTTGGTAATTCCAGTAATCCGATCTAAATCTTTATTAGCTTGAGTGGCATCCGTCTCCATTAGGCGAGAGGTTGCCGCCAATTGTTGACCACCTCTAGACAAGCTTTCTAAACTTGCCGAAATTTCCTCAATCGATGCTAGGATCTCCTCACCCGTATTGATCAATAAATCATTTTTCTGTGTCGATATAACAATAGTTATAACACCCACGATTTCACCCTTATCAAAAACTGGATTGGCTGCCGCAATATATGGAATACCAAAAGCGTTTTTGTCCTGCCGGGCCACCATACGCTTACCCGCCCGTAAAGCTCTAACTGAGATCGTTTTCTCGATTTGTTCGAGGGGCAGTCCGACGGTAAGAGGCATTTTTTCCGTTTCTTTAGTTTTATGAACATATAAGACTTTTTCTAGGTCAATTATTATAACTGAAACCTCTTGTTCGTACCAGTCTTTTAAGTAGGGGGCAATCGCAACACAAGTTTCTATGTTCATTACTGCATCTCCTTGCATTTCTATAGATATATATTTAAGCCTGAAATGCTAACTCCGCGACTCAGGTTTGCGAGTTTTGCATCTACTATAAATGAGTACATAGCAATGATCTCGGGAAAAGCTATGTAATCATTTATAGTTAGAACATTTTTAATATTCAAACTGAGAATAAGTTAATTTTATACGACAAGCGCTATGTCGTCAATCAAATGGTGGTCAAAAAACAATTAAACGATTTCAGGCATCGGGAGTTTTTAAAATGTCAACCAGCATTGAAAAAGGTTTTAATAATAGACTTTTTGCACTTGGACATATACAATATTAGAAAAGTGGAAATTTTGCGACAGTAAGGAAATACCTAACGAGTCCATGGAGTTTGGGATAACTTATTATGGGACGTATAAGAAGCTTGGCTGCGAGAGCAATAAGTCAAGCAGAGATGAAAAACTTGCTTTGATAAGAAGAAGGAGTGTAGGATATGAAGGGAAAAAGTAAATCCTATGACAACTCCATGGAAAATGTAACGAGCGAAAGAGTTGATATTTTTGACAGGGAGAATATTAGAAATATTTTAGAAAGTCTTCCAACGACTGTATTTGTTACAGATAAGGAAGGGAATGTCGTTATTTCAACTTCGTTTACTGCAATGACACTTGGGCTTTCTCTAGAAGAACTCTTAAAATCAAATTTAAAAGACTTAGTTGAGAGAGGTTATTATAATAGGTCGTATGCCTTACAAGCAATGAAAGAAAAAAAGAAGATCACGGGGGTTTTGACGACAAAAGCTGGTTTTAAAATGGTTTCGACAAGTACTCCTATTATAGATGATTCGGGTGAAATAACCTTTGTGGTGACCGGCGGTCGACCTCAAGAGATAATCGATAATTTAAATACCCAAGAAAAGAAAGATAAAGTGAAAAGGTTGAAGAGAGAAATAGAATATTTGAGACTTCAAAAAATCAGTAACGAGCAGGTAGTGGCTGAGAGTATTGAGATGAGGAAAATATTTAAAACATGTTACGACATTGCTAAAACGGATAGTTCAATCTTGCTCTTAGGAGAAACGGGAACAGGAAAGGAAGTTTTGTCTAAATATATTCATCTAAATAGCAATCGAGAGAAAGGACCTTTTATTATAGTGAACTGTGCTGCTATTCCTGAAACACTGTTCGAATCGGAGCTGTTTGGATATGAGAAGGGGTCGTTTACTGGGGCTAATACTAGTGGGAAAGTAGGAGTTTTAGAAATAGCTCACGAAGGGACCTTGTTTCTAGATGAGATTTCAGAAATGCCATTGTCGCTACAAGCAAAATTATTAAGAGTTTTAGATAATAATGAAGTTCGCCGAGTAGGGGGGACCGTCAGTCATAAAGTTGATTTTCGTTTGGTTTGTGCGACAAACAGAGATTTAGCAGAAATGGTCGAAAGTGGAGAGTTCCGCGAAGATTTATATTATCGAATTAATGTCATACCTATTAAGATACCACCATTACGCAATCGTCCTGAAGATTTAATTGCTCTGGTCGATAAATTTCTAATGGAATTTAATAAGAAGTATCGGAGACGACATAAATTAAGCTCGACTGAGGTTCAGCATCTACTTAAACATCATTGGCCAGGAAATGTCAGAGAGTTAAGAAACTTTATTGAGAGAGCAGTTGTAACGAATCACGAAAATTTTGAACGTACTATAGACAACCATCAGATCCAGAACAAGATGATCTCATCGACGGATATAATGGATTGCTGTAGTACAGTTGGTAATTCGACACTTAAAGAATTTATGAGAGCGTCAGAAGAAAAATTTGTTAGGAAAATATTAGCGGAGTGTAATGGAAAAATCGGCGAGACTGCCAAAAAGCTTGGTATATATCGCACTGTTTTGTATCGAAAACTAAAATCATATGAAAGTAAAGAATGAGTAGTGACACTACAATATGTCAATTGGCAATGCAATTGTGCTACATTGGAACGACCTATCGCAACAGAGGCTAGGTGTGTAATTAAAACACAACTAGCCTTTTTTATTGCTAATTATATGACCGCAATTCAGCTGTGATTTTTCCAATTTTCGTTATTTATGTACCTTTTTAGGTACATATTTGTTAATTGAGGGAGTGCTTGAGAAATAATATGAAACATGAACCGAATTGGGTACATATTTCAGGAGGTTTTACAACAAAAACAACCAATTTTGACTATCACAAGAGAAGTACATTAGTACTTTGTATTAGCGGTTCATCCTAAAATGCCTTGTAACAGGGGCTTCTTGAGGAATTTTTATAATATTTTGACAATATGGCATTATTATTGCTTATAGAGTAATACACTGACAAAAAAACCTCGTGAAGGGAGCAATAGTATGTCTAAGATTAGAACTGCTGATGAAGTTGCAGCCTTGATTGAAGATGGTTCAACAGTTGGGGTATGTGCTTTTGGACTAGCAGGATGGCCGGAAGAAGTTGCGCAGTCCATGGAGAAACGATTCCTTGAAGTGGGACATCCCTGCAATATAACCTGCGTCCAGGGTTCTATAGCAGGGGACTGGAAAGAAAAAGGAACTACCCGTTTTGGACATGTAGGTTTTGTCAAACGATGGGTGGGAGCTTTTATCGGCTCGTCACCAAAAATGGCTAAGTTAATCGTGGAAAACAAGATTGAGGGATATAATCTGCCGCAAGGCGTGTCTGTTCAACTTTGGCGCGAAATAGCCGCAAAGAGACCTGGCCTTTTGACCAAGGTAGGTCTTGGGACCTTTGTTGACCCTCGCGTTGAAGGGGCAAAAATGAATGCTATGACCACTGAAGAGATTGTTAAAGTGGTTAACTTCGAAGACGAAGAATGGCTTTTTTATAAAACATTCCCTGTCAATGTTGCACTCATTCGGGGAAGCGTAGCCGATGAAAACGGTAATCTAACCATGGACCGAGAGGGTATTCTAGTTGAAGCCCTACCGTTGGCCCAAGCAACAAAAAACAGTGGCGGTATTGTCATTGCTCAAGTNNGTTTGTATTATTGTCCGGAATTTGCAGGAGATTTAAAGGTACCGCTAGGCTCAATTCCCCAACTCCCTTTGGGTGAACGGAAAATTATTGCTCGCCGTGCCGCGATGGAACTGGAACTTGACGCAATTGTCAATCTAGGGATTGGTATGCCATCCGATATCGCTTCCGTAGCTGCTGAAGAACACGCGAGCGATCTGATGACTCTAACGACGGAATGTGGAGGTATTGGGGGCATTCCAGCAGGTAGACCTCATTTTGGGCATTCCTTTAACGCAGAGGCATATGTTGAACATCATGCCCAGTTTGACTTTTATGATGGAGGCGGAATTGATGTAGCCTTTTTAGGGCTAGCTCAAACGGATAAAGATGGAAATGTCAATGTCAGTAAATTCAAAGGACGGTTTGTTGGCTGTGGTGGATTTATCAATATTTCTCAAAATTCTAAAAAAGTCATCTTCACCGGCGCTTTCACTGCGAATGGATTAGTAGTTGACGTTAAAGACGGTCAATTATCGATAGTTCAAGAGGGTAAGGGTAAAAAGTTTCTTGATCAAGTCGAACAAATTACCTTCAGTGGTAAGTATGCCCAGCAGATTAAGCAACAGGTTCTATATATTACCGAACGAGCAGTGTTTACCTTGGAAGAAGGGCAGATGACTCTTATTGAGATTGCACCTGGTATAGATTTGGAAAAGGACATATTGGCACAGATGGATTTCAAACCGAGGATTTCACCTGATTTAAAAACTATGCCCAGCGCGATCTTTCAACCGGTGTGGGGAAAACTCAAACATACGATTGAAGCAAAAACGAAGGGTGCTGAGATACTGACGGACAAGTCGCTAAATCCTGAGCAACAAAGATTACAAGAACTGGCCCGCCCTCGGGTCGGAAAAACCCTCCGAAGTACTAAATTATCAATACCAAACACGATCCCGCATAAATTGCGGGTCCACTCGTTGTTTACATATCAAATTTGAAACCGTCGTAGCTTATAGTCATTTATAAATTTCTCATGTGTGACTTCTGCAACTTGCAAACAACTTGTCCACTCAGTCAGGCTGTTTAGGCAAAAAACCCACTGGAAACCAAAGTGGCATCCAGTGGGTTTTGTTCTACTTAAACAGAAGGTTTTCTAAAAGGTATCACCTTAGCCGTACTTTTCTTAGGTGTTGGTGCGCTGTCGCCGCAAGATTCGCACCCTCCACCACAGCCCGTTTTATTGCCGATAAAAACTTTGCGCCATGATATTTGCCATTTTTCGTTTATTTGATCAACACGGGTCTCTACTTCATACTGGGGTCCACGTTGTTGATTGGCTAACCTAGCTTCGGTTGTGGCAACAATATTGGCAGTTTTTAAGGCTTGCTTCTCGGAGTCATAGAGGGTCTGGATTTTTACCCATTCCATCGTTTCCATCTTGAATCGCTCCTTAGTAACACTTCACTCTTCCTATAATAACCACTTAATTGAAGATATTGCAAGAGGTGGCATGAAATTATTGAGGATCATTTCTTTAACTATACCTATTATTATGGTAATATATAGAAAAGCCAAAAGGGGCGGTTCGAGCTATGTCATTACCAAAGGAAGATAAAAAATATACCTACACCGATTACTTAACTTGGCCGGAACACGAACGGTGGGAAATAATCGATGGTCTGCCGTTTATGCAGTCAGCTCCTAAATGGGAACATCAAAGCATATCAAGTGAGCTACACAGGCAAATATCTAACTACTTGCTTGATAAACCATGTAGAGTGTTTGCCTCACCTTTCGACTTATGTCTCGTAGAAGATAATGAAAATGATGACGACATTTCAAATGTTGTACAACCGGATATTGTAGTAGTGTGTGACGAAACTAAACTTAGGAAAACCGGATATTTCGGAGTGCCCATTCTAATCATTGAAATATCTTCACCATCCACTGCAATACAGGACCGGGTAGTGAAATTCAACAGGTACGAAAAGGCAGGTGTTAAAGAATATTGGATCGTAGAACCTGACGGTAAATATATTAACGTATTCACATTACAGGAAAACAAACGATATGGGCGTCCCGAAGCGTATACTGAGGAAGACAAAGTGTATGTAACTGTTTTCCCGGATTTTACAGTTGATTTGAAACTAGTGTTTGACGGTATTCCAAATAACTAATTAAAGGATAGTGGTTAGTATGTGTCCCTATGATATGGAGATTGAGAATATTAAGAATCAACTTATTGTAAAATGTCCATATAACTAGAACTTCGAAAACGTCCAAATGGAACCTAAGCTGTCGAAAGCACTTGGGTTCTTTTTGTTTCGTAGGCTTATCAATTAGAAACAAAATAAAAATTTAACCAGAAAAGTTGGCACATTAATTGCATATATAATTAGCGAAAGTCAAATGGTCCATGATCAATGAATTCGATATAGGGGGAGATAGAAGGTCAATAGACAAAACAAGAAATTGTTTTTTAAATACCGTATTAAATCACTAGTTTCATTACAAAATATTAAAAAGAGGAGCGTTATTTGAAATGAATGACAAAATCAAATGGATTCAAAATAATATGGTAAAGAAAAGTGGGACTGGTGTATCAACGGAACTTTTCAGTAAAAAGGAAATAAATAAGGCCATAAATTTTCACAGAACCTTCCCTGATTATCAACCAACCCCGCTTCGTCAACTCGACAGACTGGCTAATAACTTAGGCGTCGGTGGGATTTATGTTAAAGATGAGTCTTATCGGTTTGGTTTAAATGCGTTTAAGGCCCTAGGTGGTTCATATGCCATCGGGAGATACCTAGCGCAGCACCTCAACAGAGATATTAGCGAACTACCGTTCCAAGTTCTTACTTCCCCGGAGATTAAGGAGCAATTAGGCAATATCACATTTGCCACCACCACTGACGGGAATCATGGCCGAGGAATTGCCTGGACAGCCCGTCAATTGCGTCAAAAGTCCGTAGTCTATATGCCTAAGGGATCTTCTGAATATCGCCTTGAAAGAATTAGATCCGAAGGTGCAGAGGCTGAGATCACGGATCTGAATTACGATGATGCTGTACGCATGACTGCCGTAGAGGCCGAAAAACACGGTTGGGTCGTTGTGCAAGATACGTCCTGGGAAGGGTATGAGGAGATTCCGACCTGGATTATGCAAGGCTATGGTACAATGTCAGCTGAGGCTTTGGAACAGCTCAATAACATCGGCATCGAGAAACCAACTCATGTTTTTGTTCAGGCAGGAGTCGGTGCCCTGGCTGGGTCTGTACAAGGTTATTTTGCTTCCTTGTTTAAAGAGGATTGCCCCAAAACCGTGATCGTCGAAGCAGATCAAGCGGATTGTTTATATAAATCAGCCCTGGCAGGGGATGGTAAACCACGGGTGGTCGGCGGAGACATGGCCACTGTTATGGCAGGACTCGCTTGTGGAGAGCCTAACTTAATTGGGTGGAATATCTTGCGGGATTACAGTGACTTGTTTGTTTCTTGCCCTGACTGGGTAGCAGCGAAAGGAATGCGCGTGCTGGCTAATCCTTTGCTTGGGGATCCAAAGGTAATTTCGGGCGAATCCGGCGCAGTGACTGCTGGGTTGCTTAGCTCAATTTTGCTAGACGATGCCTTCAAAGGCGCTCGGGAAGCACTCCAGCTGGATGAAAAATCCCAAATCCTGATCTTTAACACTGAAGGAAATACAGATCCTTATAAATATCGCAGTATTGTCTGGGATGGAGAATTGCCGTCAGGGGGACGTTAATNNAATAATATGAGGTGTAAAGCATGTTGTATCACCTGCGCAGTATTAAGAGTACGGTCCAACAAACTGCAGACGCTATTGCTGCAGCCCTGAAAATTGAAGTTGAAATTGCCGATATCGATCTAATACGGGTTGCTGGAACCGGGAAGTATAAAAGCAAATGTGGCGGCCCAATGGACGATGGTTTTGTTTATCGGCATGTGATCAAAACAGGGGAGCCAGTAATCATTGACAATCCTGGCTTCAACGAACTCTGCCAGCCCTGTCCCTGCAGGGGAAACTGTCTTGAATATGCGGAAGTAGCTATACCTATCCGCATTGATGATCAAATCATAGGGGTTATTGGGTTAGTGAGCTTTGATGAGGAGCAAACAAAGCGGCTGATGGACAATAAACAATCCCTCCTGCTCTTTCTGGAAAAGATGGCGGAACTCCTGGTTGGGAAGGCAGCAGAAATTCAACAGAATCACGATCGAGACCTTATAACCAGCCAATTAATCACAGTACTAAATCTATTGCATGATGGGATTTTGTTGGTCAACGATCAGCAACAAGTGACTCATTACAACACTTTGGCTGGTAAATTGTTAGATATTGATGAGCAAGAAGAACAGGCTTTATATCACTTGTTGGATGACAAAAAACTATGGCAGGCCGTTGAACGTGGCGAGACGTTTTCTGGAAACATCCAAGGAAAGAGGGTGGCTACTCAACTTTACTGTGATGTTGTGCCGATTAAAAAGGAAGGAAAGATTGAGGGGGCGGTCATTACTCTTAGGGATATTCAACAAATTAAAAAGTTGGTCAAAGCGGCCACCGTCAGTGATATTGAAACCCATTTTTCGCAGATTATCGGAGAATCTAGAAAGATGAAAGATATAAAGGCCATGGCCTTACATGTAGCTCCCAGTAAGGCAACCCTCTTGATTCAAGGAGAAAGTGGAACAGGAAAAGAACTCTTTGCCCGGGCGATACATCAGAGCAGTAAACGCAAAGGGCATACGTTTATTGCCATAAACTGTGGGGCCATTCCTGAGAATCTCCTGGAAAGTGAATTGTTCGGATATGAAGAAGGATCGTTCACAGGTGCTAAGCGAGGCGGAAAACTCGGGAAATTTGAGCTCGCTCACAATGGGACGCTTTTTTTGGACGAGATTGGGGACATGCCACTTCACCTCCAGGTAAAAATATTAAGAGTATTACAAGAACGAAGAGTCGAGCGTATAGGTAGTACACGTTCAATTCCAGTGGACGTACGTGTGATTGCCGCCACTCACAGAGATTTGGATAACATGGTAAAAACGGGAGAGTTTCGGGAAGATCTCTATTATCGTTTAAATGTTATTCCCTTAACGATTCCTCCACTACGTGAACGTTTAGAGGATGTCCCAACACTAGTCCACTTCTATTTAGATTATTATGCTACCGTAACCGATCGAAAGGTTAGTGGAATTACTCCGGAAGCTATTGAAATCCTATCCCGCTTCACTTGGCCTGGAAATGTCCGAGAACTAGGCAATGTCGTTGAATACTGCGTCACAATGGTGGCTGGAGGGATGATTACTGCTGATACTTTGCCACAAAGGATCAAAACAGACGATAAACCAGAAATCAAACATTCACCGATAAACCTAAAAGTGCTAGAACGGGAAGCGATTATGAAGGCGTTAACTTTGGTTGATACTGAGGGGCATAAGGAAGATGCAGCAAAATTATTAGGAATTAGCAGGGCATCTCTCTATCGTAAGATTAAGGAATACCAAATTGGTGAGAATAGAACTTTTTCTTAGTAGGTATATTGACTTCGAATCTCCATTCTTCCAAGAATCGGCGTTTCAAAGATAGACGTTTGTATCAAAATGAGACTCGCGGGGAAGATTGTCGAATTGACAGCTATTCCAGACTTTTTATGGTTTCAATCCGCTTTATAAGGTGTCTCAAATTGAGAATTGGGATGGCGTGATAATAAATTAATTCTAGGGGAAGATACGACTAATCACGCTAAAATGAATAAATTTAATTTTTAAGATAGCTTGGCATGGTTTTTGCAACATATTAAAGCATGTCGACCATACAGGTTAGCTTATGGGTGAACTGAACTACCATTAATCCAACAGTACTGAAAGGGGAATTTATTTTGAAAATGGATTTTGCAAAAGTTCTTGAACT
>DOPS01000108.1:0-1701 GCA_003512645.1 Desulfosporosinus sp. | reverse complement strand
CATGGTAAACACCTAATTGCTATGGACGCCCATATTGACACAGTGGGCGTAGGAAGCCTGGAGAATTGGCAGTATGACCCTTATAAAGGGTTTGAAGATGATGAAATTATTATCGGACGAGGTGCCTCTGACCAAATCGGTGGAATGGCATCGATGGTTTATGCTGGAAAGATTATCAAAGATCTCGGCTTAGAAGATGATTACACCCTGGTTGTTGTCGGTTCCGTACAGGAAGAAGATTGTGATGGATTATGCTGGCAGTACATTATTAAAGAAGACAAAGTTGTACCTGAATTTGTTGTCATTACCGAACCAACTGATGGGAAGATTTATCGCGGACATCGTGGTCGGATGGAAATTAAGGTATTGACAAAAGGTGTTAGTTGTCATGGCTCGGCTCCAGAGCGTGGCGACAATGCAATTTACAAAATGGCTCCGATTCTCCAAGAACTACGCAGCTTACATGAAAATCTTATGGACCATCCGTTCCTTGGCAAAGGGAGCTTGACAGTTTCGGAAATCTTCCATACTTCACCTTCGCGCTGTGCAGTTGCAGATAGTTGTTGGATTTCTGTCGATCGTCGCTTAACTGCTGGAGAATCATGGGAATATGCAGTTCAACAAATTAAAAACCTTCCTTCAGTTAAAGCCGCTGGTGCAGAAGTTACCATGTACATGTATGATCGACCTTCCTATACTAACCTAGTTTATCCAACAGAATGCTATTTCCCAACCTGGCTTATCGAAGAGGGACATCCAGTAACCAGTACTCTTGAAGATGCTTACAAAGGATTATTCGGTAAAGATCCAGTGGTAGACAAGTGGACATTCTCTACGAACGGTGTTTCCATCATGGGACGCTATGGAATTCCTTGCATCGGTTTTGGACCAGGACACGAGGACCAAGCACATGCTCCCAATGAGCGGACCTGGAAAAAAGAACTGGTGGATTGTGCAGCTATGTATGCAGCTATCCCTACTCTTTATGTTCAAGACTATGCTGATAAGATGCCAAAGGATACGGAGAACTTAGTTAAGATTGGGTGAGGCGTGATTACTCGTTCGCGCACGTTTCAAAAAAAACCTAATGAACCACACGAGCTGTTGCATCCTGCCAACTATCAAAAATATTAAATAATGAAGGAGATTTTTTATGAAAACGTTGAATGATTACGTTGAAAAATTAAACAAGTTGAATTTTAAAGAAATGTACAACAATGACTTTTTGCTGACTTGGGAAAAATCAGATGATGAGTTAGAAGCTGTATTTACTATTGCTGACGCTCTTCGCTTTATGAGAGAAAACAATATCTCTACTAAGGTTTTTGAAAGCGGACTTGGGGTTTCTTTATTCCGTGACAACTCTACCCGTACCCGTTTCAGCTTCACGTCGGCATGTAATCTTCTTGGACTAGAGGTTCAGGACTTGGATGAAGGGAAATCCCAAATAGCTCATGGCGAAACAGTTCGTGAAACTGCAAATATGATCTCCTTTATGGCAGATATTATTGGTATTCGTGATGATATGTATATCGGCAAGGGAAATGCTTACATGCGTGAAGTTTCCGAGGCTGTACAGCAAGGAAATAAGGATGGAATTTTGGAGCAAAGACCTACCCTAGTAAACCTACAGTGCGATATAGATCACCCTACTCAGTCAATGGCCGACATGCTGCATATCATTCATGAATTTGGTGGTAT
>DOPS01000170.1:0-27605 GCA_003512645.1 Desulfosporosinus sp. | reverse complement strand
GGTCTCGCTAGAGTACCGAGAGGCGATTTCGATCAGGAGGAAGGGCAGTGGGGAGAAGGCTAGGAATTATCAGTTGGTTGTATGTACCATATAAGGGGTATATTTGATGGACCGGAAAGTTGAAGTGCCGGTCATGATTGCTCTGGTTAATTCAGCGCTCTTCTTCAAGCGTAAGTATTTTAATGAAAATGGCCTACCGAAGTACAAACATTGATGAAGGGGTTTTTATACCTTATACCACGGCTCAGAGCTATATCTTAGGGACAACGATTACCCCGAGACTCACCGTTCAAGCGAAGGATCTACCCAGTGTCAAACCGGCTCTTGACGAAATTACAACAGCTCTGCGCGAAGCCCACAAGCTCCGTCCCAATATGGCGGATGACTTTAGGGTGATGGATGCCGGGAGCAAGGTAGGCGCCGCTCAAGAAACGGCGCGCACGATGTCGGTACTCCTGATTGCGATTGCCACGATTGTCTTAGTGGTCGGTGGGATAGGGATTATGAATGTCATGCTTGTTTCTGTACGTGAGCGGACGAAAGAAATTGGTACTCGCCGTGCACTCGGGGCGCGGAAAAAAGATGTCTTAAGGCAGTTTCTCTTTGAAGCCATTGGCATCAGTATGTTCGGGGGCCTATTGGGAGTAGGGCTTGGAGAAGTGGTGATTCCATTGCTTAAATACCTGGAGATTGAGACGGTCCGCTCCATGCAAGGTCTTTTGATAGCCTTTGCCTTTTCCGGCATTGTGGGGATATTTTTCGGATTCTACCCGGCCAAGAAAGCGGCTGATTCTAATCCTATCGAAGCACTGAGATATGAGTGAACTCGCTTACGCTAAAGCTGAACTACAATCAAAGGCACTGGCAGCAATGGTGCTACGGTTCAAGACGGAACGATTGCCAGTATCAAAGTTGGCGGTGTGGTTAATATTTGGACCGAGGAATCAGATCCAACCTCTGCGGAGTATATGAGTATTGCCAATCGGAGCAATTAGGATAAGAGGAGATCAGGGATCAGAGGTATTGTGGAAAAAATGGAATGTTGGATTGTTGTCAATCCCCATGCCATATCAAAAGTTCCAACGGTAGACGATGTCAGTATTAGTAGTATTAGGACCGGAAGTGTCGTAAACATCTGGACAGACACGTCGGATCCTTCTCTGGCCGAAAATGTAAACGTGGCAAATAGGTAGGATTGCTCGCGGTTTAAGCACAACAGGCTGACGCTATGAAAAGTTCTATCGACCTCGCCAACAATACAGTGAACAAGCGCTAGCGAACGGTCAGGTTTTCGGGCCGGGTATGGGGAAGCGTGGTGGAGCAACGTTCAATAACGCTCAACCCATGTCAGATGAGCAGATTAAAGCCTGGAGCGATGCTATGCAAGCCCAATTGAAAGTTCAAGAAGAAGCTTTGAAGAATGGATCTATCGTCTCAGGAGGCATGGGTATGTCTGGTGGTATGGGAATGTCTGGTGGCAGGAATATACGTTATCGTTACAAAGTGATGACCGGGGGTACCCCTCATGTACGGATTGTGAGTGGGTAAATGGGTGTGACATGGTTTTTCGGACAGACATGGATCGCATGGGCAATGCTCCCTCTTGTGGAGATTGTCTTTGGAGTAGGGGAATAACGGTTTGTCCATGAGCTGCTTGAAATCTTGTGGTAGTTAAGGAGAAAAGGAATAAGTGGTGAATAGAATTGAATGTTAAGAAGTAGAGACCACTCGAATTGGAGTGGTCTCTACTTCTTAATTCTACCGTTTAAATAAATTGCATTGTCCAAATGTGAATGGTGAAAGTTAAGAAGGGGAAATAAAGTATCTATTGAGATAAAACTAGGGACAAGTGATTTCAGATTCTGCGTAAATTAATCAAAAAAATAATTGACATATTATAACGTTATAACATATAATAAAAATATAAAAATTATATGTTATAGACTATAAGTTAGAGGGAGGTGTTTTATGAAGGTTATTTTACGAAAGAGCGATAGCGCCACCAGTCTTTTGCTTTTTATTTATAATAACTATTTGACCCATTACAATAAGGACACGATCAAGCTATCTAGTCTGCTTAAACTTATGGAGACCTTTGGAAAAAGTGAAACTGCCACAAGAATGTCACTATCCAGAACCGTAAAAGCAGGCATCCTTATCAATAGTAATGATGGTAGCGAAGTGTCTTATACTTTGGATTCAAACGGTAGGGAGGCTATCAGTACCTGGAATGAAGGAATGCAGCAATTTTGGAAAAGGTACGCTTCAAGAAATAAACCATGGGACAAAAAGTGGTATTTAGTGAATTTGGAGTTTAGTGAAGCGCATAAAGAACACAGGACAACTATTGTAGAGAAATTGCAGCAAAATGGATTTGGTAATTTAAGTACCAATACATGGATTAGCCCTTACCATCAAACTGATGAAATTCAAAAGTTATTAATTGAATTTCATATCAACACCGGAGTCGTTGAACTGTATGGCGAGATGACAATTTATCAAGATATGGTCTCTTTTCTAGATAATGTTTTTAAGCTTAAGGAACTAGAGAAATCCTACGAAAACTTTATAAGGACCTTTAGTGAAAAGCTTGCAGAGACTAAAAAACTATATCAGGAAGAATGGTTCGTAGAGGGAGGACACTCATTGCCATTATTACATGCTCTTGGTTGGGAGTTTTTATCAATTGCAACAGATGATGCAACATTGCCTATAACATTATACCCTGCGTGGGCTGGTGATGAAGCAGCACAACTAATGATTGAATTTAGAAGGATTCTTTTAGAAGCAACGATCAAGTATCTGGGGAAGTTAGATTAAATACAATTCCAAGTCCAAGTCCAAGTTGGATAAAGGTTAAGATTTTTTAATTTAAGAGGAGGTCTCTATTATGAATGCACAAGGAGTATTGAATTATCTTGAAATGTTAGCGAATCATAGTCTGTGGGTAAATTTTTCAATGCATATGATGGCTTTAATGGCACTGTTTGCAATATTCGTGGTAACCAAAGAAAACTTAAAACGATGGATATTTCAAGCGGCGGTAAGTATTCTATTTTTATCCGTAACAATCAATGCACTAATTTTCGGCAACCCTTTTCATGCCGTAACATTCGGCATATTAGCATTAACTGCATTAGTGCAACTATTTGTGAGGAAGGAAAATATTAAAATAGCTGAAAGTAAATGGATAATTGCCATTGCTCTTTTCTTCATTTTCATGGGATTATGGTACCCTGAATTTGTGGATAAAAATGCACTAATGCTTTTAGTGTTTTCTCCTGTAGGTGTTATTCCTTGTTCAACGCTGCTTACAACCATAGGGCTATTAACGCTTATTATGCCTAGTGTGAATAGGTTTCAATATCTAATTACAATTATAATGGGTATTGTATATGGAGTAATAGGAGTGTTTGTTTTTAGCGTATACTTGGACATCACATTGTTGATTTTGGCTTTGTATGCAAGTGGGATTTATTTTGTGGCTAGTCCGAAAATAAAGTCTAAAACAGTTTTATGTTCACGAACAGCCGAGTAAGGTGCCTATAACCGAGAAGATTTAATCCCTTTCATAGAGACCAATTCAGGTCTCTTTTTTTATTTAAAATGATCAATCATAATGTGCGACGCGAAGAGAAGTGGATGCAGCATACCCTTGATCGCGAATGATGATGGAAGTCCAGCAGCAAACCTGTGTAGGAATAATTAGGCATAAGGTCTTATTCTCAAGCAAATAATAAAGTTATAGTTGAAATTACCGTAAACATATAATAATATACTTATATAAGCAATAACATATTAATTAATACAAGGAGGGGATTTGCTGTGAAGGTTGCAATAATATCCGATATTCACGCCAATGTCATTGCTCTTAAGGCTGTACTAAAAGATATTGAAGAACAACAAGTTGACAGTGTTTATTGTGTTGGTGATTTAGTAGGCTATGCTCCGTTCCCCAATGAAGTGGTTGATTTAATCAAAGAAAAGAACATTCCGACAGTCATGGGTAACTATGACGATGGAATTGGTTATCAGCGATTTATCTGCGGTTGTGACTATAAGGATGCTGAAGCTGAGGCTTTAGGACATGAATCTATAGCATGGACCAAGCGGCACATTACTGAGGACAATAAAGAGTTTTTGAGAAATCTCCCCAAAGAAATTCGGGTTACTATCGCAGGTAAACGATTGCTTTTAGTCCATGGCAGCCCAAATCGGCTAAATGAATATGTTACTGAAGAGATTTCTGAGGATTATGCCAACGAGCTTATGGCTCTTGCTGACACCAACATTCTTATCTGTGGTCATACCCATCTGCCTTTTACCATGGTCTTGAAGGATAAATTGCTTATAAACGTAGGCAGCGTTGGAAAACCAAAGCATGGGGACCCTCAAGCGATCTATGCACTTATCTCGTTTGCAAGAGACGTAACGGTTGATTTTCGAAAAGTACCCTATGATTATGAGGCAACGGCTACTGCAATTGAGGCCTCTGAGTTACCTAATGAGTTTGCCGAAATAATCCGGACGGGAAAATATTGAGGGTTAATATAGTTTGGCTCTTAGGAAAGAAGTCTTTTGGGTAGCATAGACGATAAATGAGGAGTGACAAACCATGAAAACCATTGAAATTTTTGATCCAGCCATGTGCTGTTCGTCAGGAGTATGTGGTCCAAGTGTCGATCCTAAGCTTGTTCGCTCATTGACACTTTGGCGCAAAAGAACAAAGGGGTCGTCTTAACGATGGGGAAAGGCGGTGTCGGGAAAACAACGATTGCCTCCGCCATTGCCGTAGGTTTAGCAGCACGTGGGCATGACGTCCATTTAACGACGACCGATCCAGCCGCCCATTTATCGTTAGTTTTTGGACTTGAGCAGATTAATGACCGATTAACCGTCAGTCGAATTGACCCCAAAAAAGAAATTGAAGCCTACCGTCAAGAGGTGATCCAGCAAGTAGGGTCGACACTGGATGCTGATGGCTTGGCGTATCTGGAAGAAGATATGAAATCACCGTGTACGGAAGAGATTGCGGTATTTAGAGCGTTCGCCAATGTGGTGGCAAAAGCGGAAAATCAATTTGTCGTTATTGATACGGCACCTACAGGACATACCCTGCTGTTGTTGGATGCCGCAAAAGCCTATCATAAAGAACTGGAACGCACAACGAGCGATACTTCGGAAGCCGTGAAGAAGCTGTTGCCTCGGCTGAGGAATCCTGAGGAAACAACGGTAGCGCTTATAACGCTCGCTGAGGCGACACCAGTACTGGAAGCCAATCGTTTACAAAATGATTTACGCCGAGCCGGGATTTCCCCTAAGTGGTGGGTCATTAACCAAAGTTTCTCTACTGTTCAGACGAGCGATCCGATCTTAAAAGGTCGGGCAACTTCGGAATATCCTTGGATCCTTAAAGTAAAAAATGAATTAGCTGAGAATTGTGTCCTTGTATATATAAGCATATAGTGCCATAAGAACTGCTATAATTTGCAGATAGGAGGTAACAAGCTCTTGAGCACTACACCGCGTCTTGAGGAAATGGTTGAAGGATTTAAAGTACTAGGGGATAAAACGCGTTTGAGGATCTTATTATTACTTCAGGGACGAGAGTTGTGTGTCTGCGATTTAACAGAAGTATTTGAAATAAGCCAGCCAGGGGTGTCCCAACATATGAGGCGTCTTCGTCAAACGGGATTTGTGAATGAACGTCGCGGAGGACAATGGACTTATTATTCATTGAATATGAGAAATCCACTGATAGGTTTGATTTTGCCTATGTTTCCCAAGGTTGAGGAAGACGAGGAACGGCTGACGCATGTCCAAGGATGCAAAACTTAAGAATGGGTCTGGGTATAACTATTTAGATAACAATATAAGGAGTTGATAAAGCATGAGTGTCGAATTGTCAGTAAGTCGTAAGTTATCAACACTTGACCGCTATTTGACTTTGTGGATTTTTTTAGCAATGGCAGTGGGTGTTGGAATAGGGTTTGTATTCCCTGGTACCTCTGATTTTATTAACCAATTTCAGATGGGGACGACTAATATTCTGATTGCCGTGGGTTTAATCGTAATGATGTATCCACCTCTAGCAAAAGTTAAATATGAGGAAATCGGACGTGTCTTTAGAAATGGCAAAGTCATGACCTTATCTTTAATTCAAAACTGGATTATTGGGCCTGTTTTAATGTTTGGTCTCGCTGTAATCTTCTTGCATAATTATCCAGAGTATATGGCCGGACTGATTATGATTGGTCTAGCCCGTTGTATTGCCATGGTCATTCTCTGGAACAGTCTGGCTAAAGGAGACTCAGAGTATGCTGCAGCCTTGGTTGCGCTGAATTCTGTTTTTCAGGTTATCTTCTATTCAATCTATGCCTACATCTTTCTGACCGTCCTACCTGGCTGGCTCGGTCTAATGAGCATTAAAGTTGACATCAGCATTTGGGAGATTGCCCAAAGTGTGCTTATTTATTTAGGAATTCCTTTTTTTGCGGGGATGCTTACGCGCTTAATACTTTTACCTATGAAAGGAAAAGAGTGGTACGAGAAAAAATTTATTCCTAAGATTAGCCCACTCGCGCTAATTGCCTTGCTCTTTACAATTATTATTATGTTCTCGCTCAAAGGCCAGACTATTGTTTCCGTACCGTTGGATGTTGTAAGAATTGCGATACCTCTGTTGATTTACTTCACAGTTATGTATTTTGTCTCTTTCTATATGGCTTGGCGACAAGGACTTCCCTATGGTCAAACGATCACCTTAGCTTTTACGGCAGCGAGCAATAACTTTGAACTGGCCATTGCTGTTGCTGTCGCGGTGTTTGGAATTAACTCCGGAGCTGCGTTCGCGGCAGTCATCGGCCCGCTCATCGAAGTGCCTGTCATGATCGCCTTAGTTAATGTTAGTTTGTCCTTCGGGAAGAAGTATTTTAACAAAGAGGGAGTGCCGATAAAAGCATAGCATCTCCATTTCACCCATAAATATTGTAAATTTCTAAGAGTCTTTCACCATTGTGTGAAAGGCTCTTGCTTTTGGGGATGGGTGGGTTTGACATAGAAAAAATTGACAAACATTAATGTATTATTATAAAATTATAATATATATAAATATTAATATAAAGTAAAAACTATAAAAAATAAGTATTTGGAAAATGCAATCAATTCAAGTCGATCCTAATAGATTGAACATACAAAAGATGAAGCAAATACTTGGAAGTAAAATGGCTCAAAGAGTTAGCGTAACGGCGTGGGAGGTTGGAAAGCTTAATGAATAATAAAGAGAAAAAACCTAAATCAGTCATTAAAATCATGGTTCCTATGCTCATCATAGTAGTAATATTAGGGATTTTTATCCTAAAAAGTAATCAGGAAAAGCTTATGGCAGATAACACTGGTGACTTCGCGCTTGAAGCTACTGCCATAGACCTTGAACAGCTAAAATCTTATGGTTTACCTATTGTGATTGATTTTGGCGCAGATTCTTGTATTCCTTGTAAAGAAATGGCGCCTGTCCTCAAGGAATTTAACAAGGAGATGCAGGGCAAAGCCGTTGTGAAGTTCGTTGATGTCTGGAAAAATCAAAGTGCAGCAGCTGATTTTCCTGTACAGGTAATCCCAACGCAGTTCTTCTTTGATAAAGAGGGCAATCCATTTGTGCCTCGAGATGCAGAAGCTATGCAAATGATGTTGTATTCTACGCGTGATACTAATCAACATGTTTATACTGCACATCAAGGAGGTCTGACAGAAGAACAACTCCGAGCTGTACTAAAGGAGATGGGTGTGGAATGATTACTGAATGGCTTGATATTCTTTCGACACTTATCTCGCAAAGTATGTGGGTAGCTCCATTGCTTGCTTTGCTTGCTGGAGTGTTAACTTCTATAACACCTTGCTCCTTATCAAGTGTTCCACTTGTCATAGGCTATGTAGGCGGCACGGGAAACAATGACCCTAAAAAGGCTTTTCGGCTTTCTCTTACCTTTGCGGCAGGCTCAGCCGTAACCTTTACCATCTTAGGAACAGTATCATCACTTGTCGGTAAACTAATGGGAACATCCTCTTCATGGTGGTATCTTTTGCTGGGTGTACTGATGGTGTTAATGGCCTTGCAAACCTGGGAGATTTACGATTTCATCCCATCAACCTCTCTCATTGCCAAGAACACAAGAAGAGGGTACATCGGAGCATTTATAGCAGGAATATTAGGTGGTGTGTTTTCATCCCCCTGTGCAACTCCTGTACTGATTACACTTCTTGCTGTTGTAGCAGAAAAAGGCAGCCTGTTATGGGGAATTATTCTGTTATTGCTCTATTCAGTAGGGCATAGTGCATTAGTGCTTGTAGCAGGAACCTCGATGGGTTTTGTAAAGAATATGACATCAAACAATAAATATGGCACCTTCAGCAAGGTTTTGAGAATTGTCATGGGCAGTGTAATTCTGCTTATAGCATTTTATATGTTCTATTTAGGATTTTAGAGACAAAAGTCTAAACCCAAAAGGTTTGGAAAAAATGGTCAGGGTTAGTACCAAAAGAGAAGGGGGAGTCCTTCGACGAGACGAAGGACTCCCCCTTCTTAAATTGTAAAAGTCATTTTATTTTGTCAAAATAGTGATATAATAATGATATAGTATTAGAGGTGAGGTGAGCGATATGCCAGTAATTCGTCCTGTTTCAGATTTGAGGAACAAGACCCCTGAGATTGAGGAAATTTGTATAAATGAGCATATACCTGTTTTTATCACCAAGAACGGCAACGGGCATTTAGTCATCATGAGTCAGCAGCTTTTTGAGGAACAGCAAGCCCTATTAGACCTTTATGAAAAGCTGGACGAGGCCGAAGAACAAAGTCGTTCCGGAAAACGACGCCCGTTCCGCGATGTTATGGTAGACATAAGGAGCCGCATCCATGCCAAAGCATCTAATTAGTATCACCGAAGCGGCAGAACAGGATCTGGCCGAAATTGTTGATTATATTGCTAGTGACAATCCTGCCGCCGCACTTAAATTGGCTGAAAATATCGAACAGAGCATTTTGATGCTTGAGGATTTTCCTCTGACTGGCACAACACCGAAAAATCGAAGACTAACACGGCAAGGATATCGTATTTTAATAGTTGATAGTTTCTTAATGTTTTACGTTTTGCTGAATAATGAGGTGGTAGAAATCCGGCGTATTATTAGCGGAAAAAGAGACTATAAGTTTTTACTTTAGTGGAACGCAAATAGTACGGGTCCCCACCTTTTTATGTAGGGATAAAGAGAAGTAGGTTTAGGATTTCTCCCGCTATATGCGGGAGAGACTGCGCGACTCGGAGGCAGGTGTGAAGATATTCACCTGCCTCCGAGTCGTGCGCCACGCATGGCTCAAGCACTCATAATAATAAGGATGAGACAATGAGAAAAATGTTTCCCGCCATCGCTTTCCTCACTGGAGGGAGTTTTTATGTCGGTTTCCTTATCGGACAGAATTAGGTGTATACAGGAAATAAGTCTAATCCCAAAAGTTGGATTATAGAAATCAGATCTATTCGGTGACAATATGAAATTAAAAAGGTAGAATATAGGAAGTAAATCAAGCAGCTAAAATGGAGGATATAATGAAACTTATTCTAATCATCATTGGAATTAACGTTGTCTACGTATCTATGTGCACTTTGCGTATGATTTTCGTCATAAAAGGGCAGAGAATTTTAGCATCCATTCTTTCCGTAGTTGAGATTTTTGTCTATATGATGGGGTTAAGGATTGTTCTGAAAAACCTTGATAATTATTGGAATCTAGCAGCTTATTGTATCGGTTATGGTTTAGGGGTGTATATCGGCAGTCGAATCGAGGAGTATATTGCCTTGGGTTATGTCACGGTTCAAGTGACTGTGGATTGTGTTGAAACAGAAATACCGTCCAAACTACGGGAGTATGGTTATGGTGTCACTTCCTGGTTAGCTGATGGCAAGGATGGTCCACGGCTCATGATGCAGGTTT
Source organism: Desulfosporosinus sp. (assembly GCA_003512645.1). Classification (GTDB taxonomy): domain Bacteria; phylum Bacillota; class Desulfitobacteriia; order Desulfitobacteriales; family Desulfitobacteriaceae; genus Desulfosporosinus. Next base: position 17,615 of record DOPS01000170.1, on the reverse strand, counting down.
TGGCCAAGAGGAGTAATGAGCGCCAGCTAATTGACATCCTCGATAAGCTCTGTCCTAAAGCGTTTGTTGTCTCTTATGAACCCAAAAATTTCAAGGGCGGATTTTGGATTAAACGAATGCCCAAGTCTTTTTAATAAATAAGCAATTGCTGAACGGAGGGAAAGTAATGTCCAAAAATGATTTTACACGTCGAGAAGTAATTTGGATGGGTGCTTTAGGTATTGTTCAGCTAGGAATTCTAGGAACAGCGGCCTCGGGATTCTGGAACTTCAAGACTAACCAAGAACGTCCTAAAATTCAGCTTTCTCAACTACAGACTCCTCCGAAACAGGAACCTGAATTGGAGGGAAAGCCTGTGTTAAATATTGCGGTGGCTTCTGTCATCTCGCCTATGGAAAATGTTAATCTTTATGGAGATTTGCTTAATATCATCGGAGAGCGTGTCAATATGAAGGTTAAGATGGTTCAAAGGCAAAATTACACTGAGACAAATCGTCTGATCGAAGCTGGGGAAGTTCAATTAGGGTTCATCTGTTCAGGGGCTCTAATGGGGGACAGCGGGGCTAATCAAATCAAACAAATTCTCGTTACTCCCCAAATTGCGGGGTCTACTACGTATAGTTCCTATATCGTCGCTCCTTCATCGTCCAAAGCATCGTCGCTTATAGACTTGAAAGGAAAATCCTTCGCTTATATGGACCCTTTATCGTTTTCAGGTCGTATTGCACCTCAAGTGATGCTAAAAAGAAAGGGATATCAACCTGATGATTTTTTTGGGCAGACGATTTTTACGTATAGTCATGATAAGTCGATTCGAGCGGTGGCTGAAGGCATTGTTGATGGAGCCGCTGTGGACAGCTTGATTTATGACCTGACGGTAGCACGTGATGCAAGCATCGTGGGAAAGATTAAAGTGATTGATCAATCAGAAGCGATGGGGAACCCTCCGGTTGTTGTTTCGCATAAGGCTGATCCAGAGCTTACTGCCACTTTGAAAAACATTTTGCTGACCATGCATATGAATGAACAGGGGCGAAAAGCCATGGAACTTTTGCATTTTGATCGTTTTGTTCATCCAGACCAAGGAATCTATGAAAAAATACAGGTAATGGCACAAGAAGTGGGTTTAACTTAAATGATTAAAAAGACGAAAAGAATTACTGAGTATTTGACTTCTCGAACACTTCAAAAAATCCAAGAGGCGGTCCCTCTTTCCGTCAAAATTATGGGGATTGTTGGAGTATTTATATGCTTATTAGGCTTAACTGTTATTATTGATATGCGGTCTAATATGACCGAAATATTAGATGATCAAATAAGGAAACGAGCGGTTACGATTGGGAACGAAGTAGCTGCTGAAAGCATGGATCTGATACTCGTGGGGGATTTAATCGGCCTTTATGAGAAGACAAAAGCGGTTGCATTGCATAATGAAGATGTTCGCTATGTTCTTATTTTAGATGAGAAGGGACAATTGGTTGCGCATAACTTCGGACAAGGGATTCCAGTGGGTTTGCTGGAATTACGTCAACTTGAGAAAGACTCTACCGGAGCGAATGTAATAGAAGTCGATTCCGAGGAGGGTGTTATCCTTGATGTCCTAGTCCCACTGGGGAAAAATACAGGTTGGGTACGTATCGGTATGTCTGAAGCCAATATGAATCGAACCATTAATGCTCTCTCAATAAAGCTGATGGTCACAACTATTGGAATTACTATCTTAGGTTTGTTCGGTGGCTTTATCATGTCTCATCTTTTGACGAGACCTATAAAGCGCTTGGTGGATGCGAGCATAGCCGTTGCTGAAGGAGATTTAAGCCAACGAGTGAGCATTGGGGGGGAGGATGAGATCGGACAGCTCGGTCGTTCGTTTAATGGAATGGCGAAGAGTTTGGAACGATATACTCAAGAAAGAGAAGCCTTATTGGCAGAGCTAATGGACAAAGAACAAATTCGCCAACAATTACTAAATAAAGTGATTACGGCGCAGGAAGAGGAGAGAAAGCGAATAGCCCGCGAACTTCATGATGAGACGGGTCAAAGTTTGACGTCCTTGATCATTGGGCTGAAACTTCTAAGTCAGGAAAGTGACTTGGAACAAACAAGAGGGATGGCGGAAGACTTGAGAAGAGTTGCCTACTTGACCTTAGAAGATGTACATCGCCTAGCAGTTGAACTGCGCCCTACGGTATTAGACGATATGGGTTTGATTGCGGCTCTGGAACGTTATGTCACTGAATACAAACGCAAACAGGACAGCATGGTGGTAGATCTTGAAGTTCATAATCAAGTGATGGAACGCTTACCAAGTGAAGTAGAGACGATTCTGTACCGAATTGTGCAAGAAGCCCTGACAAATGTAGCCAAATACGCCAAGGCTCGTAACGTAAGTATCGTTTTGGAGATTCGCCCCGAAAGTGTGAATTTGATTATTGAAGATGATGGAGTAGGATTTAACGTAGAGCAGGTTATAAGTGAAAGAAACCAGGGACGTCAAAATCTAGGGCTTGCCGGTATGGAAGAACGGTCAGCACTGTTTGGCGGAACCTTCGAGATTGAATCCGAACCGGGTAGGGGGACTACGCTTTATGTCAGGTTGCCGCTAGAAAGGGGGGGAAAAGCATGAGCGAACAGACACGAGTGTTGCTGGTCGATGACCATACGATCTTGCGCACCGGGTTAAGAATGTTTTTTAATTCTCAGGAGGATATGGTGGTGGTTGGAGAAGCAGTGTGCGGAGAAGAGGCCTTGGAAAAGGTACAATTACACCAGCCTGATGTGGTCATTTTGGACATTTCAATGCCAGGTATGAATGGAATAGAGGCCATTGCCCGGATTAAACAATTAAACCCAGACGTCGGAATTCTCATGTTGACCATGCACGAGGCAGAAGAGTATCTTCAGCAGGCCATGCAGGCAGGTGCCAGTGGATATGTTTTGAAAAAAGCTGCAGATTCTGAACTTTTAGAGGCAGTGCGTGCAGTGGCCAGGAAAGAGATATTTCTTCACCCGGCGATGGCGAACATGCTTATTCAGTCCATCTACCATCCGGAAACCAGAGAAGACTCTAAAAAGAGTATTAATTTGACCGGTCGCGAGACAGAGGTTTTAAAGTTAGTTGCCCTAGGGCATACCAATAAGGAGATTGGAGAAAAATTATCTGTCAGCATAAAAACAGTCGAAACCCATAAGGCGCGAATTATGGAAAAGACCGGGTGCGAAAGACGTTCGGAACTCGTTCGCTATGCTATGCAAGAAGGCTATATTTGAGGAGAAAGCTCAATACATTAAATGCGGTTAGTGTTTGAAAATATAGATTGGAAAGATCCCCCCAATCCCTTTAAGCGATCAGTTGCTTAAAATAGGTATTGGGGTTTTTCATCTCCACCTTCGCAAAAACCCTGATAGATTTTTAGGGTTTTTACTGATTTTTACATAAATCATTCTATGTAATAATGAAAGTAAGTACAAAGCAAAACGTATCAAATTAAAGGAGGTAAATGTATGGAATGGCATGCTCCATGGGACATTCGTGTAACTTTGGATCTGTTCCTCGGAGGGTTGGGAGTGGGAATCTTCCTTCTCTCTGTCCTGCTCACGGTCTATGACAAAAACCGTTATCGCAAACTCGCAGCAATGGGGGCTTATCTGGCTCCGGTATTGGTTGGAGGAGGGATTCTTTTCCTCTTGAGCGAACTTGGTCGCCCCGAACGCTTTATTACAACCCTCTATAACTTCAATCCCCAATCGGTCACATCTTGGGGAGGCCTTTTCCAAACGATCTTTATCCTACTCTCATTAATCTACGCCTGGCTTCACTTCAAAAATACAACTTCAGGATCTTTATTCAGAGCAGTTCTAGGATTCGGAACGATATTTGCCCTCTTGGTTGGGGTATATCATGGACTCTTACTCGCTTCTCTTGGTCGCCCGCTCTGGGTCGGTGGCATGGTGACGGCTTTATTCCTTGTATCGTCTTTCTTAGGAGGAACTGCACTCCTTCTACTTATTAAAGAATTGGGTATTTCCTTCGGAGTATCCCAGAAGGTTCGCAGCGAAGTAGCTTCTGCATCCGAAACTAAAGGCTTAAATTTCACCGTTTTATTTAGCGTCTTAAGTGCTCTCCAACTGATTCTCGTACTGGGCTGGCAAGTCTCCCTCAGTCGTGGGGGGCTGGAAACGGTTACTGCGTCAAACGGCATGATGGATCAATACGGTGGGCTTTGGACTGGTTTAGTCCTTATTGGTGGGCTGGCCCTTCCTCTCTTGGGTAGTCTCTATTCCCTTATCAAAGACAGAACAGCTGAAATGACAAAGGGAATGGCACTGACTCTTTCTGCTCTCGTCATTGTCGGAGGATTTACGTTTAAGCATATTGTTCTTTTAGCAGGTCAAATTAATCTTCCTATTCCGTTCTAGAACTTTAGCATTCATCCAAAAGATTGTAGTTCGAAATACTTCTCCCCGTTTGTCAAGAAATATAAGTGAGGTGGAATTCATGAAAATCACACGCAGAGGATTTCTGCAGGCTTCAGCAGCGACAGGGCTTCTTGTTGCAGGAGCAGGCTTCCCTGCTCTCCAAGCTTTGGCTGAAGGTGAAAATACATCAGCATCCGTTGAGGGAAAATGGTTAAGTACAACTTGTCAAGGGTGTACAACCTGGTGTGCAATCCAAGCCTATGTCGTTGATGGGCGTGTCATCAAAGTCCAAGGAAACCCAAATAGTAAGGCTAGCCATGGCAAAGTATGTCCCAGGGCGCACATCGCCATTCAACAGCTCTATGACCCAGATAGAGTCAAAGTTCCCATGAAACGGACAAATCCTAAAAAAGGCCGTAATGAAGACCCTAAGTTTGTTCCTATCTCTTGGGAAGAAGCAATAGACACCATCACCGATAAGATGATGGAGCTCCGCAAGAATAATGAGCCTGAAAAATACGTGCTCATGCGTGGACGATACTCCGGTTTGGCAGATATTATCTATGATGCCACTACTAAAGTTTTTGGCTCTCCGAATGGTATTTCCCATAGTGCTATTTGTGCGGAAGCAGAAAAATTTGGACCCTATTACACAGAAGCGTACTGGGATTATCGGGATTACGATCTTGATGAAACCCGTTGTGTCCTCCTCTGGGGGGCTGACCCAATAGCCTCGAATCGCCAAGTTCCTCATGCCATCAGTATGTGGGGTAAGGTTTTAGACCAAGCAACTGTTGTCTCTATTGATCCCCGCCTTTCGGCAACAGCAGCCAAGTCTGATGAATGGATGCCGGTCATTCCTGGTGAAGATGGCGCCTTAGCTGTCGCCATCGCTCATGTCCTTCTCGTCGAGGGGTTATGGAATAAGGAATTTGTCGGAGATTTCATAGAAGGAATTAACCTCTTTAAAAAAGGAGAAACCGTTCCTGAGGAGACCTTTACTGAAAACTATACTAATGGAGTCGTTAAATGGTGGAACCTAGAGTTAAAAGATCGCACTCCTGAGTGGGCAGCTGAACGAGCTGGAGTCCCCGCGGATCAAATCATCAGAGTTGCCAGAGCCTTTGGCAAGGCCGCTCCTCATGCTATTTCATGGCTATCCCCCGGTGCCTCCATGCAAGTGCGCGGTGGTTATGTCGCTATGGCAACCCATGCTCTGAACGGCTTAGTTGGCTCAGTTGACAATGTAGGCGGCACCTTAAGAGCTTCCAAAGTCCCGTCTGGAACGATTCCGAGCTATGAGAATTACCTCGATGATATTGCTAAAAAGGGAACAAAAAACAAGAAAATTGACCAACGCGGTACTAAGGAATTTCCGGCTTTAAAAAGCGGAAAAACGGGTGGTGGAGTTGTTACGAACCGTCTAGCGGACGCCATGCTCGCTAAAGACCCTTACGAAGTAAAAATGTCCATTGGCTACTTCAATAACTTCGCGTTTTCTTGTTCTGGTGCCCAACGCTGGGAACAAGCCCTAGAACAACTGCCATTTTATGCCCACGTTACAACGAACCCAGCTGAGATGACCCAGTATGCCGATATTGTGCTCCCTGCAGCTATGAGTGCCTTTGAAAAATGGGCGTTCACGAAAAGTAAAGCCAATAAAGTAGCTTATGCCTCGATCCAACAGCGGGTTGTCGAACCAATTTGGGACGTAAAAATTGACGAAAGTGAAATTCCCTGGATGATTGCGGAATCAATGGCCAAAAAAGGATTTCCAAACCTCTTAGATTACTTTAAAAATGAGTTTAAAGATCCTGAAACAGGTAAGGCTCCCACGACCTCAATGGAATTTAACATGTATGCCGTTAAAAAGTTTACCCAAAATTTGTGGGATCCGAGCAAAGAGAAAAAAGGGGATACCCTTAAAGGCTGGCAGGAATTCGTAGATAAAGGGGTTTGGAATTCTGCAGTGTATTCCTATAAGGGAACCTGGAAAGATTTTGGCACTGTCTCGAAAAAGTTTGAATTTTACAGTGAAACTCTTAAGAAAGCCCTTGAAGGCCATGCCGAAAAGCATAAGACCAATGTCGACGATATTATGGAAGCCACAAAATACCTCGCCCGCGGGGAACAAGCCTTTGTCCCTCACTACGAGGAGCCTTTCCGTTGGGGAGAGAGTGCTGAATATCCCTTCGTCTTCTTTGAGCATCGTTCAAGACTTAACCGAGAAGGTCGTTCAGCGAACACTCTCTGGTATCAAGAGTTTAAGGATGTCGATCCAGGGGATGAAGCTTGGGGTGACGTAGCTAAAATTAATCCTACCGATGGAGCAAAACTCGGTATCAAAACCGGAGATAACATCCGCATTACTTCCCCGACTGGCAGCATCACTTGTACCGCTAAGCTTTGGGAAGGGGTAAGACCCGGAACTGTTGGTAAGTGTTATGGCCAAGGCCACTGGGCCTATGGTAAAATCGCCGCCCTGGATTACGCTAAGCGTACCCCGCGGGGCGGAAATAACAATGAGATTCTCCCTGCCGACTTTGAGAGATTGAGTGGAAGTACGGCCCGTCACGGTGGCGTTACAAGAATTAAAATAGAGAAAGTATAATAATAAATCTAATAATATGGAGGTGAATGACATTGGCACGATTGGGAATGGTTATTGATTTGCACAAATGCGTTGGCTGTGGAGCCTGTGAAATATCTTGCAAGAATGAGAATAACGTTGATCGGGATATGTTCTGGTCTCACCACTTAATTCGTACAACGGGGATTTTCCCTAATGTAAATTATGAGTTTGTACCCACCCTTTGTAATCACTGTGATAATGCGTCTTGTGTCAAAGCTTGTCCTACAAAAGCTATGCATAAGGATGACCAAGGTTTAACCCTAAATGATCCTAACAAATGTATCGGTTGTAAGAGTTGTATGCTCGCTTGTCCTTATGGTGTAATTTCCTTTAACGCTAAAGAGCCGCATGGTTTCTGGAGAGATAAAGCGATGCTTATTGAGGCAGGAACCTCATCAGGACAAGAGACCGCTAAGGAAGTTGGGGAGAAAATCCCTTACTATAACCCTGATAGAGCTACAACCTATGCTGGGATTAGACCTAAAGGAATCGTAGAAAAATGCACCTTGTGTGATCATCGTCTAGCTAAAGGGGAAGAGCCTTACTGTGTCTATTCTTGCCCTGCAGGTGCCCGAATTGTTGGGGACTTTGATGATCCTAATAGTGAAGTCAATAAGTTGATTGCTCAATATAGCTTCAAACAGTTAAAACTGCATGCCGGCACACAACCTAAGGTATACTACGTTCGTTCCTATTAACCCCTTTTCTCATTTTTACTAGAAGGGGGAGGCTTCTATCCCCCTTCTTCCTCTAAATCGATCCCGCTTCATCTAATCGTGAGACTCCTCCTTCGCCGCGAAGCGTTCCTTTTAGGGTTAGCGGCTTCGGCGATAGTGTCACCGGACACTATCGTCAGTGAAGTGTCGATGTTCAACTTTAGTTGACCCAGTTCACAACTCTTCAAATGTAAAATAGAAAGGTTGGGTTAGCAATGACCTCTTCCGTAGATGCTCAGAATTTAACCCAAACAGCAAATGCTTATAAACTTCTCTCCTTGCTCTATGGTTCCCCTACCGAAGAACTGGAAGAGGTGCTTACCCATTTAGAGCAAACTCTCCAGAGCCTAAGGCCTGAATTAATTCCCCTTGTATTAGAAATGAAAACCCTGTCTGATAGCGAAGCAAAGCTTGAAGAATTAACGGTAGATCATACGAGATTATTTATTGGCCCCTTCGACCTCTTGGCTCCTCCTTATGGTTCGATATATTTAGACGGCCAACGTCAAGTCATGGGGGACTCTACTATGGAGGTCTTACAGTTTTACCGCCAAGCGGGCCTTAATTTAGCAGCCGACTTTAAACAACCCCCAGACTATATTGTGACTGAGCTAGAATTTATATACTATCTTATTGGCAAATACCTCGAGACCGAGGATGAACAATGGCTAGTACAGATGGAAACGTTCCTCAATAAATACCTTGGTAAGTGGAGTAGAGATTTTACAAGTCGAATCAATGAACATGCCAAGAATATATTTTACAAGAATCTTGCACATTTGACTCTTGAGATAATTCAAAAGTAGTGTGACAGGTGATAGTCGGATTGCTGGCAACTCATGCATTTTATTGAGCGTGATGCCAGCAATCTTTTTATCTCCTCCTGTGCCGAATCTCTGAGTGAAAAGTAGGTTAGTATTGTTCAACGTTCGAGGATAATTAAAGCTACATGGGAGTCAATATAGGGATGGATTTGCATCAAAGGGTATATTATAATATTATTAAGTAATAGGATTATCGGAACAAAGATTCGGGAGGGTTCTAACGTGAAAGAACAAATAATATCCATGAAAAGTGATTTTTTTAAAGCCCTAGCGCACCCTACTCGAGTACGGATCCTTGAGCAATTGGCAAGACGAAAAGAAGAAGTCTGTGTTTGTGAGCTAATTGATGATTTGGAAATAGAACAGTCCAATTTATCTCAACACTTAAGTATATTGCGCAAACAACAGATTATTGTATCGACAAAAGTGGGTTTGAAAGTAATGTACCGTATTAAATACCCAGAAGTATTGATAATTTTAGACAAAGTTCAGGAAATCCTTGCTCAACAATTCAGAGAAGGGGAAGCTTTGATGAGGCATCTGGCCGAACGCTAAGAAGCTGGAAATGTACTTCTGCGAAAGTTGAAAATTACTTTGAAAGGGATTGAGGAAGTTGGAGATTAAAATTTTAGGTTCTGGTTGTGCGAACTGTACGAAGCTTGAAAAGGTCACTAAAGAGGGGATTGCGGAACTGGGAATTGTAGCCCAAGTTGAAAAGGTCGAGGACATGCAAAAGATTATGTCTTATGGAGTTATGAGTACACCTGCTCTCGTGATTAACGGTGTGGTTAAGCTGACTGGGAAGGTTCCGAATAAAGCGCGTATTATCGAAATTCTAAAAAAAGAGTTGGATGCTTAAAAATAAGTTCCCACTTCACTGTAGTTTAGTGTGGTGGGAACTTTTCTGAAGAATTCCTGTGGTTAATAGGATCTTTAGAAAGATAATTGTAACTTCTATATAAATATAGTTGTAATATTAAAAAAACTAAGCAGGATTAATATGTTAAACGTGGAATACACTCTTACAATAATCTGCCATGATCTGTAATAAATGAGGGGGAATTATGTGTATAAAAGAATAATGGTCCCAACAGATGCCTCAGAATATTCGCGTCGGTCTCTAATAGCTGCTTTGGAACTTGCTAGGAAGTTCCAAGGGGAAGTGGTTCTTCTCTTCGTCACCTACACCCCGGAAGCGTACTGGGGCTATAATCCAGCTTATACTATTGAGGTATCTAAAGAACAAATCGAAGAGACAGCGGAGCAGACGTTAATGGCCACCCTTGAAGGAATTGATGTGGGTGACGTTCCCTTGAAGAAGAAGAAAATACCGGGACATCCGTCGAGCGTGATTCTAGAAGAAATCGGCAATGAGAATATAGACTTAGTGGTCATGGGGAGTCATGGATACGGTCCGATTGCTGGAACAGTGTTGGGCAGTGTGAGTCAGCGCGTTCTCCGAAAATCAACCTGTCCTGTTCTAATCGTGAAGTGAACGCTTGTCGGCAAAAGATAAATGAGCGCTACCGAATATCGAAGAGCTGTTGACGATTAAACTTCGTAACAGCCCTTTTCCTTTTAAATGGCTACTTTTTAAAAGCTATCATTTTACGAACCATTAATACTCTTAAGTAAGGCGAGCTCTCTTTCTCTAGGGATACGGACTGACCGGCTTATCGTAGAGCAGGATCATTATAATTTAGGGCAGAGTTTCCATTAAGCTTTATACAGAAACCATTTACAGGTGTTCAACTCATATTTGAGTTCATATGGTTTTAAGAGTCCGTTCATTTCACTTTGACAACGAAAAAGAATCATGCGATTTCCGGCAATTTTCTCCTCGGAGCGGGTTACGACTCGATCAACTTTGACCACGATGCTCGCGGCGTCAACGGAAGTTAGCTTATAGTGAATTGGATTGGGGGTTCCCTCTTGTGTGAACCAAGCAATCATTTCGATCGGTTGCATTAATATTTTCATACGTATCACTCACCTTTATAGAATGCTAGACAAGCGGGTACAAATGTTTGACTGACGTAAGTGCGTAGAAAATGTCTCCACAAGGGATAATAAGATTAGTGTCACAAGAATTACTTTACCAGAACAAATGTTCCGTGTAAAGAGTATATACGTTTTTATTCTTTAATATGCTCATACTAGATAATGGAAAATATTAACCCTAGGCTTAGAAGCAGGGATGGCATTATAAAAATCATTAGTTATTAAGCGTTGAGAAGAATCTTTATCAAAAGTAAAGCAGGATTCGAATAATAGGATGAAGAATTATCATCATAGATTAGGTTTAAAAAAGAGGAGGTAGCACTAGTTGTGTTTAAAAAGATATTAGTAGCAACCGATGCTTCGGAGTATTCTCGTCGAGCATTAAAAACCGCATTAGAACTTGCTGGGAAATTTGGTGGGGAAATTGAGCTTTTGTTCGTTATGTACATTCGAGAAGCCTACTGGGGTTATAATGTAGCTTATAGTGTTTTAGTTCCGCCAGAACAAATTGAAGACGCAGGGAAGCTCGCCTTAGAAGCGACGCTTGAAGGTATCGATGTGGGGAATGTCACTTTGAAGAAGAAAGTAGTTCAGGGATATCCGGCGACTATGATTCTCGAAGAAGTTGAGCAAGAGAGCATAGATTTAGTGGTCATGGGGAGCCATGGTTACGGTCCAATTGCCGGTTCGGTGTTAGGCAGTGTGAGCCAGCGCGTTCTTCAACGAGCAGAATGCCCTGTTCTTATCGTAAAGTGAGGCTATTAAGGTTTGATTTGAATGTAAAAAAGCTGTTGATGATCAAAATTGTCAACAGCTTTTCCTTGTATTTTATAAGTTAGTAAAATCGCAGTATTGAGGTGAATGGGCTTAAAGTGGAAGCCCTATCCGTCGAATGAGCGCAAAGCCTGCTCGCTTAGCGAGGGGGAGAAATACTTTGCGTAGAAGCGGAAGGCCAACACGCCGAGCAAGGGGAATTCCTACTTTTTGCGCCAAGGGAGGGCCAATGTGCTGGGCGATGGGAAGCCCTACTTTGCGAGCTAGAGGAGGCCCAAATTGTCTCATGAGAGAAGGTCCATATTTTGTTATAAGAATTCCAACTTGCTGTTGCCAGAGGTTAGAAGGTTCTGGCGTAGCGGAAGAAGTTTGCGGTAAAGAGTTAAGTTGCTTCTGAACAGAAGCGGGTTGGGCTACAGACTGGGTTACTGGTTGAGTTACTGGTTGAGTTACTGGTTGAGTTACTGGTGGGGTTACTGATTGGATCATTGGTTGGACTATAGGATGAGTTGCTTGAGAAGTTGGTGTAAATATTTGCTGTTTAACAGATGATGGTCCTGGTCCCTGCCGCGGAACAGAGTTAGTACCCTGTCGCTGAATTGGGGAGAACCTGTTCTGTTGAATCGGAGAATAACCCCGTTGCCCCATCAACGATTTCATGGGCAAGCCCCCTTTATATAAATGTGAGAATTATTTGAGTTATAATACACGTTATGCATAAATCACCTTAATGTTACTGATTAGGGTATAATACCCAGTTAATTGGCTAGGCGGTTTCGTCCCTTAGCTTGTCTTTTGTATCTGAACATGCATTCCCTTTAGGATGACTTATTTGGACGGGACTATATGATAAAATGAGGAGGAGCCTTATGTTGTTCTTTGAATTGTATAACAATACCGTGAAATATTTATTGGATGCATTAATTAAAGTATTAAACCAATTTTCAATAATAGAAGAACTAAACGAAGAGTTGGAGTCTATATTTTTAAATTCATATGATGGAATTTCTATCGTGAATAATAAAGGAATTACAATCCGGGTAAACCCGGCAATGGAACGATTAACTGGAGTGAAAAAAGAAGAAGTAATAGGCAAGGATATGAGACAGTTAGTTAAAGACGGGGTTTTTAACGATTCAGTTTCACTTCAAGTGTTAGAAACAAAAAAAGCTACTACGATTATTCAAAAAAGTCGAACCGGTAAACAGACTATCATGACAGGAACACCGATTATGGATCAAGACGGAAGAATTAAGAACGTAGTAATTAATATAAGGGATATTACTGAATTGTATAACTTAAAGGAACAACTGGAACGGACCAGAGAATTAACTAGTCACTATCAGTGGGAAATCAATGAATTGAGACTTCAAGTAATCAAACAAAATGATATAGTGGCTGAAAGTAAAGAAATGCATGATATTTTAGATTTAGCTTTAAGAGTGGCAAAAGTAGATTCTAGTGTTTTGTTGTTAGGGGAATCTGGAGTCGGGAAAGAAGTATTGGCAAAAATAATTCATAAATCGAGCAGTCGTTTTCAATTGGGTTCTTATATTAAAATTAATAGTGGAGCTATTCCTGCTAATCTTTTGGAATCAGAACTTTTTGGTTACGAAGAGGGGGCTTTTACTGGGGCAAGAAAAAAGGGTAAGCCTGGTATGTTTCAACTGGCAACAGGAGGAACGTTGTTTTTGGACGAAATTGGTGAATTGCCGCTGGAACTACAAGTGAAATTATTGCGAGTTATCCAAGAAAGGGAGTTAATACCGTTAGGTGGAGTAAAATCTGTAAAAGTCGATGTTAGAATAATAGCCGCTACTAATAAGAATTTAAAAAAGATGATGGAAGAGGGTAAGTTTAGAGAAGATCTCTATTATCGTTTAAATGTTGTTTCCATTGAAATTCCGCCATTAAGAAAACGGAAAGAAGATATTCCCGCGCTGATTTCACATTTTCTCAATGAGATTAACCATAAATATAACTTTAGAAAACAATTTACCGCGGAAGCATTGAAACAATTAATTAGTTATAATTGGCCAGGAAATGTACGGCAATTGGCAAACATTGTTGAACGTAGTCTGATAACTTCCAAAGAAGAATGGATATGCAAAGAAGAGTTGTCAGAAGAATTTACCGAAGGGAAGGCGCGGCAATTCGATTTTGATGATATTATTCCCTTAAATAAAGCTGTAGAATTAGTAGAAAAAACTCTAATAAATAAAGCCATGGAAAAGTACAAAACAACATATGAGGTGGCTAAAGTTCTTAATGTAAGTCAGGCGACAATTGCCAGAAAAGCAAAAAAATACCGTGATTATGAACATCAACGAGAAAAATAATTCAATTATGAATTGTTACAATACATAATTGAATTATACAAAAAATGGACATTATTAGGAATTGGTGGAATTGTTTGATCTGGAGTTTTATCTTAATTCATTTTAAAATTTATATCTTTTTTTAGATTTTAAATTCTTAGAACTATAGTTTTTTATAATTGTATTTATTTTTATAGGAAATTTTAATAAAACGTAATCCATTTTTGAATTAAAAATCTATAAAAATTTCGATAGAATCCAAATAAATCTACCTAAAATGCGGTCAAGCAGCATTTTAGAAAGTTGGCATAGTTCTTGCATCTATAATTCTGATAATTCGGAATATAGAGGAGGCAATTAGTGATGGCTTTAATACCAGAGGTTAAAAAATATTATGGAAGACATAAACTTTTTATTAATGGAGAATGGATTGACTCAAAATCTACCGATGTAGAAGTAAACAGAAACCCGGCAACGGGAGAGATTATTTCAGAATTACCTAATGCGACTAAAGAAGAGGCCTTAGCAGCTGTAAAAGCGGCTCATGAAGCTTTTAAGTTGTGGAAAGAAGTCCCAATGAGGGACAAGGCAAGATTACTTTTTGATCTACGTGCTAAACTGGAGGAACGTTCGGATGTATTAGCCAAAGTACTTAGTCAAGATCACGGTAGAACGATCGGAGAAGCAAATGGTTCAGTGAGAAGGGTTATTGAAAACGTAGAATCTGCTTGTTCTGCGTTATATGGTTTGGTTAAAACTAATGAGCATATGGAGCAGGTTGCCCATGGCATTGATCAATATTTAACCTGGGAGCCGCTTGGTGCTTTTCTCATCATAACACCTGGAAATATACCAATGCATGCATGGTCGTCCTTTGTTCCTTACGCACTGGCCGCTGGTTGTACTGTAGTGGTAAGCCCGAGTAGGCAAGACCCTGTCGCTGCTGAATATATCTGTAGAGTGGCCCAAGAAGTAGGTTTTCCCCCTGGAGTTATAAATTTAGTTCATGGTGGTAGAAACATCAATAAAGAGATATTAATTCAACCTGAAATTAAGGGTGTAGGATTCATTGGTGCCAATAAAGCGGGTTGGGAGCTATTTGAGTTATGTGGTAAATACGGTAAGACTTCATCTATTAATGGAAATGGGAAAAATTACTTTGTAGTTATGCCGGACGCAGACTTGGATGAAGCAGCGCAGGGCCTTCTAAGATCTTGCTTTGGTATGGCGGGCCAGCGTTGCTTAGGAGTTGACAACATAATTGTCGTTGGAGATATATACGATGAATTTAAAAAGAAATTTGTAGAAGTTGCTAAAGGTATGAAAATCGGTTATGGCCTTAATAAGGAAACTGAACTTGGACCCTTGTCTTCAAAAGCTGGAAAAGACAAAGTATTACACTGGATCGAGGAATCACTTAAAGAAGGTGCCGAAATGGTACTTGATGGTAGAAATGTAAAGGTGGAGAACTACCCTGATGGATTTTTCCTTGGACCTACTATTCTCGGAGATGTCAATGTGGACATGGCAATGGCCAAAGTAGAGGCTTTTGGTCCGGTTGCCGCCTTAATTAAAGGAGACAGTCTTGAACAGGCTATTGGGTGGATAAACACGAAAACTAATCTTGGGCACTCAGCAAGTATTTATACAAACAACGGAAAACATGCGCGCCGTTTCAAGAGAGAAGTTAACGTGGGGAATGTAGGAATAAACATAGGTGTTCCGCAACCTTATTCATTCTTCCCGCTGGGTTCGAGAAGGGAATCCTTTGTGGGAACAGCAAAATCGAGGATGGCTTCAATGCGGATGTTTATGGATGAAAAAACGGTTTGTGAACGTTGGATAGATTAAGAGTAATTTTTAAAACGAACTTAAGAGCACCTAAGCGCTCTTGGTTTATGCAGAAGGAATGGGGAGCATCGCAAAATGCTGCCCTTTCCTTTATCTCCATAAAGGTAGAACTAAGGCAGTCAGCATTTTATTAATGAAGCGAAATTCAGTCGGCCATTGCCATATTTAAGTGAATTCGGAATTGGTCAATACAGGCTTGGATATTTTAGCATGGCGGGAGGCGCTAACTAGTGAGTAGATTTGAATATTATCGTCCCAAATGTTTAAACGAGGCATTTGAGCTGATGGCAGAAAATACTGGTTACAGTCTATTAGCAGGCGGGACAGATTTAATGGTCAAGCTTAAAGAAAATATGCTTAAACCGACAGCAATTATTGATATCAATGGGTTTGAAGAACTTAAAGGGATAACCGTTGAGGCAGGACGGATTGTACTCGGTGCTTTAACGACCCACACTCAACTTGAGCGATCCGAAATTATTAATAGACATGCTCCAGCTTTAGCAAAGGCTGCTGATATAGTTGGTTCTCCTCAGATTCGAAATAAGGGGACAGTCGGTGGGAATATGGTCAATGCTTCACCTGCAGCAGACACGGTACCAGCCCTCATTGCGCTTGGAGCAGAGGTTACCTTGTCGAGTAACGAAGGGATAAAAACGATTCCCTTGGAAGAACTGTTCCTAGGTCCAGGACTCACAGTGCTAAAACACGGTGAGTTGATTACAATAATTTCTTTTGAAGTTTCAACTTATCGAGGGTGTAGTTTCCAGAAGCTTGGTAAACGCAAAGCACTGGCTATTTCAGTTATTAATGTAGGTGCTTCGATAGAAATAGATCCAAAAACTCGTATTATCAAAAAGGCAAGAATTGCATTAGGATCGGTTGCATCTACTCCCGTCAGGGTGTCGGCGGGAGAAAAAATACTAGTAGGGAAATGTTATTCACCTGAACTGATTAAAGAAGCTTCTGAGGCAGTTGCGGAGGCTATTAGGCCAATTGAGGATGTTCGTTCTACAGCAGTATATCGAAAACGGGTAGCTAAGGTATTGGTTAGACGAGCATTGGAAGAAGCCTGGAGTCAAATTACCTGTTACTAGGGGGAATAAAAAATGTCAAAATCGTTAATAAACTTCATACTGAACAGTCAAAAAGTAAGTGCTCAGGTTGATTCAGATATGCGTTTAGTTGATTTTTTGCGTGATGAAATGGGATTAACGGGTACGAAGATCGGTTGCGAGGAAGGGGGCTGTGGTGCTTGTACGGTAATTATTGACGCTCAAACCGCTAATTCATGCTTGGTTTTAGCTCCGCAAATTGATGGCAAAGAAGTGACCACAATTGAAGGACTTGGTAGTTATGAGCATCTACATCCTTTACAGGAAGCTTTTATCGAAGAGGGAGCAGTACAGTGCGGCTTCTGTACTCCGGGAATGTTATTATCGGCTAAGGCCTTGCTTGATGTGAACTCAAACCCAAAGCGTGAGGAGATTATTCGTTCGATATCAGGGAACCTTTGTCGGTGTACCGGATATACCAAGATAGCAAATGCTATTGAAAAGGTCGTTAAGACCAAAGGCAACAGAGCAGAGAGGAGTGAATAGAGTGCTGGAATTGAATGTCGTCGGAAAATCAGTAACACGTAAGGATGCCTTGGATAAGGTATTGGGGAAAACCCAATATAGCGGAGACATCAAGTTGCCAGGCATGCTTCACGTAAAGGTTTTACGGAGCCAGGTTGCTCATGCTGTTCTAAGAAATATTGACTGTCGAGCAGCAGAATCTCTACCAGGCGTTCATGCAGTTTTAACGGCAAAAGATATTCCAGGGAGTAACACTCATGGCATTATCATCAGGGATGAACCCGTGTTGGCGATAGATAAAATCCGTAAGATTGGGGATCCTCTAGCAGTTGTCGCTGCTGAAACTGAAAAAATTGCCCTCCAGGCACTGTCTCTTATTCAAGTCGAATTCGAGGAGTTGCCGACGGTGTTTGACCCAGAAGAAGCTATGAAAACAGAGGCACCCAAGGTCTATAAAGAAGGCAATATTCAATATGTCAGAAAGATCCGCAAAGGGGATA
>DOPS01000168.1:0-5756 GCA_003512645.1 Desulfosporosinus sp. | reverse complement strand
CTGACAAATTCCCCATTGTTTATAAAGTATATACAGGGAAAGTCTTATTTGTCAACCAAATTAAACTTTTGTCGAAACTAACCTAAAATATACATGATTCAAGATGACTCGCACAACAGCCGCTAACGGAACTGCCAAGAACATGCCCCAGAAGCCAGCAATCTCTCCACATGCCAAAAGGGCAAAAACGACCCACAGGGGATGGAGGCCTACACTTTCACCCATGAGCTTAGGCGAAATAATATTGCCCTCGAGCTGTTGTACGATAAAAATAATCAAAGTAACTTTCACGGCCATTGCAGGTGACTGCGTTAAAGCCAACAAGACTGCTGGTACCGCCCCAATCACTGGTCCAAAGTAGGGAATGAGATCAAATATTCCGCAGATCAAACCAATTAACAGAGCATATTCCATCCCCACTAATTTTACACCAATACCGATTAATATCCCTACAATCACGGCGACGACTAGGTCTCCCCGTATGAATTGGCGAATCACATGGTTGATATCTTGCCACAACCGTCGCCATTCCATCCTCCAGCGTTGTGGAATAATTCGAAAGAAGCCATTTCCTAGGCCCTTCCAGTCAGCTAGGAAATAGATGGCGATCACCGGGGATAACATGTAAAGAGTGAATGTAGACAATACATTAGGTAAACTAGCTAAGAAAAGGTTAAGCCGATCGGCAATTATGATCTCGCTTTGCGCTAATTGTTGATCCAATACCTGCGCCACACGGCTTGGCAAGCCAGTCGCCTTAAATTGCTCACGAAAGCCATCTATCATGACTGTAATTGACTCAATTGTCTTAGGTAACACTACCACCAATTTACTAAGTTCATTATAAATTATGGGCAGGATAAAAAATATTGCAGTAGCTAAAATCGCTATAATTATAGTGAAAACAATCGCTATGGATTTGTTCCTGCTGATCCTATAGCGTTCCAAGCCTTCGACAAAGGGATTAAGAAGAAAAGCAAGGACAAAAGCAAGAAAAAACGGACCTAAAATTGCCTTCACCTTGAAAAGAACCAAGATTGCTATGAGTAGGCAGGTTCCTGTAAAGATCCATTTCCAATACTTATACTTCATCTTATCTCCTTCCTATTAAAATTGAAGAAGCTATATTTATGCGTTCTTCTGACAAGAACCTTTTTCATTAATCAGTAATACCGTGTATTATCATAGGTATTGACTTGCAAAAAAAAGCGCGCGATGCGCGCTTTTAATTTCTGAATCTTAGTGAAATAGTTTGGTTCTTTTCAGCAACATGCGGCTACCTTTGGTCAAGACATTCATGCCACGTCACATAAGCATCGGCTTTTTCTTTTGTCGTGGACGAAGACACTGTCTTCGCACGTATTACCCTTCATGCAGATGTATAAAACTAGAGCACTCACTAAAGCGACACTCCCAGTAACCAAACCGCTTAGCATATGCTTAGATCTCATTATTCATCTCTCCATCTTTGTTTAGATATGGGTTACTCCATAGCAGCGCTGGAAACACCCGAGTCAATGGCTGGATCATCCCAAGCAACGAGAGAACCATCTTCCGCGAGATCATAAATAACCACTTTGTCAGTTTGGGTAGTAAATTCAACACAACAATCCCAACAATAGAACTGCTCTACCCCCACTTTACCAATAGCACGTCCACCGCAAACTGGACAATTCATGATAGTATACCCCCTTCATTTGCTTGGTCCAAGGGGGATACTTGATTATCAACGATCAATATGTCTTTTCCATCCATCATAACATGGGGTCTAAGAATCGTTCCCCTGCCATGAAGTAGGTCAGCGAAGAGCCCGTCCGAAACTTCAAATCCTACCATTCTTTCTACGGAATCATCGAGAAAAACATCTTCGATCGTGCCTCTAGCCTCTCCACCTTGGGTATAGACTTCATTCCCGACTTTGTCAGACCATCGCGTCCCCTTAAGTACTTCAACTGTTTTCTTGTTCACGGTCAGAGCATCCTTTCCAACCGTTATGATGGCCTTTCGCGGGATGCCTTTTGTGGACTGGAAGAAGTGTCCGCCCTCTAAGAGAATTCCTACAACCTCATCTTTGTCATTGTCGAGGACCAAATCATGTACCCAACCAATCGAGTCCCCGCTTTTTAGATCCAAAACAGGTAGTCCGACAATCTCTCGAGTGCGTCGCATGTTACCTCCTCCTCGCCAAAAAGTACTACCTATACTCTGCCCGACTATTCTAAACTTTATGCATGCGCTGACCAAGACTCGAACAAGGATGTTCGAGATTAGAGCATCGCCATGGATGGCAAGCTGCCGTGATGGTCGAGTGTCTCTGTAGCCAGGGATGGCGGAAGGAACCGCCGCTATAGATGCAGGGACTACACGTTCGAACCTCGATCCTCGAACTTCGAGCCTCGCATTAGTCCTCGAGGATCGGAAATAATTTTTCCCCCTCCAACGACTAAATCCCCTTGATAAAAGACCACTGCTTGACCGGGAGTTACAGCACGCTGTGGTTCATCAAAACAAACCTTTAAGTCATAGTCTGCTCCCATCTCAGCAGGATAAAGAGTCGCGTCAGCCCCTATGGAGTTATAACGAATTTTGGCTTTGACCTTCAGAGGTTCCTTTAGATCCGGAATCGATATCCAGTTTGGCTCGATCGCCCAGAGCGTATCAGTATATACATCCGGATCCTCCCCCAAAACAACCTCATTGCTTTCAGGATTCAACCCCACTACAAACATTGGTTTACCAAAGGTAACCCCAAGCCCTTTGCGCTGCCCCACTGTGAAGTGTAGAATCCCCTCGTGCTTACCTAACTTATTTCCTGCAAGGTCCACGAAATAACCTGCCTTAATGGGAACCTTGATACGCTCTCGAACAAACGAGGCATAATCATCATTGGGAACAAAACAGATCTCTTGACTTTCTGCTTTGTTCGCCACCCCCAAACCACGTTCTCTAGCCATTTCTCGAACCTGTTCTTTTTTGTAGCCTGCCAAAGGGAAAAGGGTGTGCTCCAGCTGTTCTTGGGTCAACATATACAGTGCATAGGTTTGATCTTTGCGCTGATCTGCGCTCTTACTTAAAAGAAATCGTTCACTTCCCGGATCTCGTAATACTTGAGCATAATGTCCAGTGGCTATGAACTCAGCCCCCAGCCCACGTGCCTTGCGGAGTAGTTCCCCAAATTTCACATACTTATTACAGGCTAAACATGGGTTTGGAGTTTCTCCATACAAATAAGACTGTGTGAAATAATCCACCACAGTCTCCTCGAAATACGACCGAAAATTCATGACATAATGGGGAATCCCCAGGATAAAGGCCACCCGCCTGGCGTCATCAATGGCTGAGTTCGAGCAACAGCCCCATTCCGTCTCCGGGCCCGCTGATTCCCAAATTTGTAACGTAACCCCGATCACGTCGTATCCTTCTTCTTTAAGTAAAGCGGCGGCCATGGAACTATCCACACCGCCGCTCATCCCCACAACCACTTTTGGTTTCGTTGTCAGAGCCATAATTATCATCTATTCCTTTGTTTGTTGTTTATCGCGATAATTACCAATCGCTTTATGGAGTGCATCAGCTGCCAGATTAGAACAATGCATTTTCGTTTCAGGTAGCCCTCCTAAAGCCTCAGCAACAGCCGCATTGGAAATTACCATCGCTTCGTCAATCGTCTTCCCCTTGACCATTTCAGTAACCATACTACTTGTGGCAACGGCAGCACCACAGCCAAAGGTTTTAAACTTGACGTCCTTAATAATGTCTCCCTCAATATCTAAATAAATACGCATAATATCTCCACATTTAGCGTTTCCTACTTCACCGACGCCATCCGGATTTTCCATTTCGCCAACATTACGAGGATTATTGAAATGATCCATTACTTTTTCTGTATACATTTTTCCGTCACTCCTTATTGTGCTTGTTGCTTATGAATAACCTGATCGTACAGCGGAGACATCATACGCAAACGCTCTACAATCTTCGGTAATTGTTCAAGAAGATAATCAATTTCCGCTTCCGTGTTTTGACGTCCTAAGGTAAAGCGCAGCGAGCCGTGAGCAATCTCATGGACCAGCCCCATAGCCAGGAGCACGTGGGAAGGATCTAATGACCCTGACGTACAAGCGGAGCCGCTTGAGGCAGCGATTCCTAACATGTCAAGTGATAATAACAAGGACTCTCCTTCAACATAACGAATACTGACATTCACATTATTGGGTAAGCGCTTTTCTCCAAGAGGTCCATTAACTTTTACGTATTCGATGCGCTCACTGATTCCATTCATGAGTTTATCGCGCAGTTTCGTTTGATGCTTAGTGTCGTCCGCCATTCGTTGCCCAGCCAGCTCACAAGCTTTGCCAAACCCTATGATTCCGGGTGTATTCTCTGTTCCGGCGCGACGCCTCTTTTCTTGGCCTCCCCCATGAGCCATAGGTACAACCCGTACCCCTTTTCGAATATATAAAGCCCCTACTCCCTTGGGACCATAAATCTTGTGACTGGAAACAGTCATTAGGTCTACATTCATCTCATCCACGTTAATAGGAATCTTGCCTAACGATTGAACTGCATCCACGTGAAACGTTATACCATGTTCTTTGGTCAGTCTACCAATCTCAGCAATTGGCTGGATCGATCCCACTTCATTATTGGCATGCATCACGCTGATTAAAATCGTATCCGGGCGAATTGCCTTTTTAACCTCATCGACTGAGAGAATTCCCTCTTCGTTTACAGGTATAACCGTTAGATCAAAGCCGTTTTTTTCTAAGTATTCACAGGTTTCAAGAACTGCGTGATGTTCGATACAAGAAGTAATAATGTGTTTCCCTTTTTTGCGGAGCGCTTCAGCAGTGCCTAAAATTGCAAGGTTGTCCGCCTCCGTCCCACCACTAGTAAAGGTAACCTCTTTAGGGGTAGCACCTATGAGCTCTGCTACTTGGCTTCTTGCTTGCTCTAAGGCTTGTTTAGCCTCCCTACCAAAACCGTGAACACTAGACGGATTGCCATATTTCTCAGTGTAATAAGTCATCATCAAAGCAGCCACTTCTGGATCAACCGGAGTGGTTGCACTGTGGTCTAAATAAACTCGCATGACGGGGTTCACTCCCTTTATTATAATTTCTTGCGTGTGAAGCATTGCTTTAAATATAGTACATATATAAGCTCCGCTCCGTTTCAATTTTTTTGGCATCTTCGAGCATCGTTTCCAGAGTGATCGAATCAAGAACATCCGTGATGGAGTCTCTTACCTTTTCCCAAATTGTTCGTGTGACACAAAATTCAGCTTTGGAACATATTTCCGGGGCCTCTTCTGATACACAATCCGATGGCGCAATGGGCCCTTCTAGGACGCGAATAATATCTCCAATTCTTATTTTATCGGGTTCTCTTCCCAGTAAGTAACCACCTTGTGCGCCGCGAATACTCTTGACAAGCCCTGCTTTACGCAAACCTGAAATCAGTTGCTCTAGATAATGCTCGGAAATACCTTGTCTCTCTGCAATGCTTTTCAAAGAAGTCGGGCCCTCACCCACATGTTGAGCTAAATCAAACATGGCTTTGACACCATATCGCCCTTTGGTCGAGAGTTTCAACACCCTCACCTCTTTTCCGCTAGTTAAATTCTATATTCTTTAAATCTCTCTTTATATTGCTTATATCTTATAAAAATACTCGGGATTTGTCAAGTCTGATCTTGAACATAACACCTTTGTATTTTACACGAAAGTTTCCTCTTTAGAAAGGGCATATATATA